>JAQXCN010000064.1 GCA_029251865.1 Crocinitomicaceae bacterium
GTGTGTTAATCCGCAATGTCATTTGGTGCGTGAAAAGATTTCTTTCTAAAGTCGGCTGATAGGCTCTTGTTGTCTGTAAAACAAGCGCAAATTGATTGAAGGATACTCCTACAGAACCGGTATACTGGTCATACGAGCCATAAGAAGCGCCAATGAATAGTTTGTCTAGGTCAAAGGAAAAGCCTCCGTAATAGGCCGTGTTTGTCTTATTTGTTCTGAGGTAAATATAGGGGTGAAAACTTACCTTTTCATTTCTGGACATGTATTGGGTACCTGCAATGGCGGAATAGGTAGTTGCGATTCTATTCTCATTATTCTGTTCGTTTTGGTACAGATTTTCGATGTGGTTTAGGAGGTTTTCTGCCTGAAAGCCAATATAGAAGACTTTCGTATTAAATGTAAAGCCTGCATCTAGTTCTCTATACCATAGTTTTCTACCAATCTTCTGCGTGCTATCAAAAGAGTACATCTGAGCAGAATTTTCATGGTACAGTGAAACCGTATTATTTTCAATCTGGTTTGCGTTCAGTAACTTATTACCTACCTTTAATTTAGCAGCTGGTTCGAGTGAAATGTTTCGCGACAGCGCTATTTTGGGTGAAAACACAAAAGCAGCGTTCCAGTCTTGTATGGCGCCATTAGCATAGGTGTCATAATTGATCTGTGCTCCTAATCCCGATCTTAAGGCGCGTGCATATGTATCAAACGATAATTCCTGTGATAATTTTTGGTTTGAGGTCGTTAGCCATCTTGTGCGGGTTGTTGAAATGAATCTTGATTGAGAAATAGCCCCAGTTGTACTCAAGTTTACATTGTTTGATGCTATTCCAGGTATCATGTAAAAATGATCCTTATAGTTACTAAAAGCTACACTTTTGGATAATGCACGGTCTATTTTGTTAAATAATGATTTTGTGTTAACACGAATTCCGTTGAGTGAGAATCGTTTCTTTGGGGTACTCAATTCTTGTTTGTATTGTATTCCTTTTATTACCGTGTTATTAACAACTAAACCTGGCAACTGGATAGGCATAGTAGAGGCGCGTATGATTTGCGATTCAATTGCATTCGGCGTTATGTCAATAGTCGCGATAGTATGACTGCTTTCCTCGTATTTGGTATCGAAAACTTTTTCTTTAATTAATTCTGGGGCGTCGTGTAAGGCATTTATTGCTTTTGTATCAGTTTCCTCGATTCGTAAGATTTTCGGTCCGTTTGAATCAGTTTTTTGACTTGTATTATTTTCGTTAATATACTGTATGTAAGATGTTTGTATTTTTTTATTTAAACTATTTTTATACCCACTTAATTCGTGAGATTTTGATATTAATAGTATGAGTACGGCTCCGATCACACTGGTCGAATAATAGCCAATACGAGGTGTTTTTTTCTTTTTGAAATGAATTTCGGGAGCATAGTTTTGAGCAACTGTTGCTTTGGACATGTTCCACATGTCCAAGTCAATCTCGAGTTCTGGGTGGTTCAGTATATATTTCTCGAGTAATTCTTTCTGATAGGTGCTCAGATTACCTTCTGTATAATCAAAAAGCCATAAATCTATATTCTCAAAATTCGGTGATGTCATACTGTCTTACTCAATCCGATTAACTGCTTTTTAATTTTCACTCTTGCACGAAAAAGATAAACCTTGACTTGGGATGCAGACAAATTGAGAATAAGTCCAATATCCTTGTAAGAATAGCCTTCTATGTCTCTCAATAGAATAATACTTTTTTGAGTTGGAGGGAGGATATTTACCATTCGCTCAACAACCTGCATTGATTCGAAACTTGAATCAAATGGGGTAGAAGGGGTCGGTAATTCTTGGTTTGACATATAGCTCGTTCGCGATTTTCTTGCGGTATAATTCACCATTGCGTTGTGCGTACATCTGTAAAGCCAAGGTTTTACTGTTTCCAAATCAATTGTTTTTCTATTCAGCCACATCTTTTCAAAAACATCTTGAATAATATCCTTTGCGTCTTCTTGATTTCTCAGGAAATGAAAGGCATACCGGTAAAGTTGGGCACTAAGCTCGTCAATCACGGTGTTATATTCATGCTTTCTCAAATAGGTGCATTTACAGTTAATACAAATTGAAACAATGAAAAGTTACAGGTCGTAACCATCCTAACAAATATAAGGAAACTTATTTAGCTTCTAAAACCCGAAATTATCAAAACCTTCTTCAGATAACTTTTTGTAATTTTCCTCGTTAAACTTGAATAGTTGCGAAGGTTTGTGGGGAACGCCGATCTGTTTTTCTTCAAGATTGGTGAGGATGTTTAGGTTTAAAATCTTTCGCCTAAAGTTTCTTTTGTCGAGGGCTTTATCTAGGATACATTCGTAAAGTTTGTGAAGCTGACTAAGTGTAAATTTCTCCGGTAACAGATTGAAGCCGATGGGTTGAATTTTAATCTTTCTTTTTAATTGATCTAATCCTGCTTGCAGAATGTCAAAATGGTCAAATGCTAAATCAAATACTTCTTTAACAGGTGCCCATCCTGCACTTTTTGCAAATGAACTTGCTTTTGGATTGAAGTTAGGCATTCGCACGAGAGAATAGTAGGCAACAGTAATAACACGAGCATTAGGTTCGGCACGAATTGATTCGAGCCATTTTCTATCTGAATCTTTCTTTCCTATCCTATTTGGATCTCCGAAAGCACCAATTTGCTCAAGGTAGATATTTTCAATCCCTGTCAATTCTTTTAAAACTCTTCTAGCTGCTTCATCTAAGTTTTCTGTATCAAATATAAGGTCGCCGGGAACGGCCATCCTTGATTGGCTGTAAGCTTCAGTACTACCACTGTCAATTAGTAAGACGTATAATTGGTCTAAGTCAAACCCAAAAATCACACAGTCGACAGATAAGCTAGGATTGAGCTCTTTTTTATTGTTTTTTGATTGCAAATTCACAACTTAATATTAATTGTATTATATTTGAAAGTGTTCAAAAGACACATAGCTATAAAAAACAATTTTAACATATGATTTTTATCATTGAAAGTGGTTCAACTAAAAGCGACTGGGTTTTAGTTGATAACAAATCTAAACAAACTTTTTACAAAACCATTGGCTTTAATCCATATTTTCATTCTTCAGATGTTGTGGCGGCTGAGATAAGGAAAAACAAGTCGATTATGGCGCACGTTGGCGAAGTCTCAAAAATTTTTTTCTATGGTGCGGGTTGTTCAAGTGAAAGGTTAAATAAAGAAATAGAATCTGGATTAAAGGCTGTTTTCACCGAGGCTGAAGTTTTAGTTGATCACGATCTTTTAGCATGTGCTTACGCGACCTATGATGGAGAACCAGGAATCTCTTGCATTATCGGAACGGGTTCGAATTCTTGCTTTTTTGATGGTGCCGAGTTATCTGAAGAGGTCCCAGCATTAGGATACGTTTTGGGTGACGAGGGAAGTGGTAGTTATTTCGGTAAGTTTTTACTCGCAAATTTTTTGTATCACAGATTACCTGAAGATATTTTAGTTGACTTTCAAAAGACCTATAAATTAAGTCATTCCGAAATTGTGTCTAATGTTTACAAAAGTGATAGCGCCAATGTATTTATAGCATCTTTTATGCCGTTTATTGTAAAACATAAGGAGCATGAATTTTTCAAGCAAATTATCGTGAACGGATTAAAGACATTCATGGAAGTTCATGTGTGTTGTTATGAGGATTATCTGAATACACCCGTACATTTTGTCGGTTCGCTGTCTGCACTTCTCGAAAATCATTTGAGACAAGCTGCGGATGATTTAGGGATTGAGATTAAATCGATTATCGCAAAACCAGTAGACAATCTTGTGAGTTACCACTTAAAGTATATCCTTAAAAATGAATTGGCTTAACTGAAAATATTCTAATTAGAACATTTTATTAATACCTCGGTTCCCAATCTAGGTTCTGAAGAATTGTGACATTTCCTTATTTCTACTTTTTTAAAGCCTTTTAAAAAAAGTTTCTTGTATTCCTCTTTATTTCCTCCGAAGGGAGGTCCTTCTAAAAATTCGCGGTTGAAAAGCACCCCGGTAAGAACACCATTTGCCCTAAGTAATTCAGCACACTTTTTTACATAGTCAATTCTCAAGCATGGATCAATTGCACAAAAAAAAGTTTGTTCAATGATAACGTCATAATTTGCAGTGTGCTCAAAGAAATCTCCATGTATGACTTTGTTTTTAGGGAAATTAGGGTGAGCGTTTGTAAAATTAACAAGAGGTTCTTTTACGATATCGATGATATGAACGTCATTAAAGCCGTGACTGTGAAGGAATCTTGCTTCATGTGCGTTTCCACATCCAGGAATTAAAATTTTATCATTTACATTTAGGGTCTTAAAAATGGGTAAAAGAGGTTTGGATACCTGTCCTAAATCCCAACCTGTTTTGTTATTTTGGTATCTGTCACTCCAATATGATGCTTTCATTTTTCTTTATTTGCCTAAATGATTTCGAAGCTATTTTGAATAGCATCATATATTCTTTGTAACTCGGTCTGCGAAATCACAAATGGGGCGAGTATATATACCGTGTTTCCTAGGGGTCGAAGATAAACTCCTTGTGCCATATAAAAGTCATATAACCGATAACGTAAATCTCCGTAGCGGTCAACGTTTACATTAAAATCTAACGCGAAAATAACACCTTGCTGCCTTGTGTTTTTAACTTTAGGATGGTCCTTTATTTTTTCATTGAAGCGACGATGAGATGCTTCTATATTTTTTATGTTATTCTGTATTTCACTTGACTTTAAAAGCTCAAGACTTGCGAGTGCGGCAGAGCAAGATGTGGGGTTTGCTGAATAGGTATGACCATGAAAAAACCCTTGCTCCATTTTTGAGCTTAAAAAGGCTTCATAGATCATTTGATTACAACTCGTAATTGCCATAGGTCCTATGCCGCCCGTTAAAGATTTAGAAAGGCAAATGATATCTGGAAGGCAAGACATAAATTCGGAGGCGAAATTCTTGCCTGTTTTTCCGAACCCCGTCATTACCTCATCAGCAATAGTTATGATGTTTTCGCCTTTAGCGACTTCTAGTAGCTCATTCAGCGCTTTTGGTTCATGCATTTTCATCGCAGCTGCCCCCTGAACAATAGGTTCATAAACAAAAGCAGCGATATCATTTTTTTTTGCAAGTTCTCGAATAATCGCAATGCTTTGCTTTACATTTTCTTTATTTGGAGCTGGTATTCTTATTACCTCAAGGAAATAATCTGAAAATGGCCCATTATATATTGATAAATCAGAGACTGACATTGCGCCAAAGGTGTCACCATGAAAGCCATCGTCTAATGCAATAATTTTTTGTTTTTTAACACCCTTGTTATGGTGGTATTGAAGTGCCATTTTAATCGCGATATCAATGGATGTGGACCCATTGTCAGAGAAAAATAGTTTGTCTTGATTTTCTGGTAGTATTTTTAAGAGTTCCCTTGCGAGATTTATTGCAGGCTGATGGGTAAACCCCGTAAAAACAACATGGTCTAATTCGGTCATTTGTTCAGCCACTTTTGAGGTGATTTCAGGATTGCAATGACCATACATACAAGTGTACCATGAGGCTATTCCGTCAATGTACTCGTTATCGTATTCGTCATATAGCATAACGCCTTTCGCCTTTTTTATAAGCAAATGTTCTGGGTGAAGCTGATGCTGCGTGAGGGGGTGCCAAAGAAATTTTTTATCGTCTTCAAGATTCATATCCTAAACGGCAATTTAATCTAATTTGGAAACAAAGTTAAGGATAGTATTCTTATTGAGAGTTTTAAAAATAGGAACTCTAAAAAGCATTTGAATATTCGTGGATTTCGAAATAATATCGAATGTGTAGGGTAGTTCTTCACCAACAAAAACTAATCCTGCTATTTTTATCTTACTTCTTTTAAGATGTTCAATTGTCAAAAGTGTATGATTGATATTGCCTAGGTATTCTTTAACAACAACAATGACTTGAGCATCTAATTTTAAAATTAAATCGCAAATAGTATCGTTTTCGTAATTCAAAGGAACTAAAAGCCCTCCTGCACCTTCAATAATAAATGGTTTATTGCTTTTTGGTAAGGCGATTGAATCAACTTTTATTTTTTTTCCTTCTAATTCAGCGGCGGCATGAGGAGATAGGGGGGCATCAAATTGGTAAGCTTCTTTTAAAATACGAAAAGATGAATGCGACACGAGTTTTTTCAGCGTTTGGGAATCTCCACCTTCAGGATCTCCTGATTGAATAGGTTTCCAATAATCTGCATTCGCCCATTCACAAAGAATAGCAGAAACAACTGTTTTCCCTACATCTGTTCCAATTCCGGTAACAAAAGTTGGTATTGAAAAATCAATACCCGATAAAGCCTTATTCATTTTATTCCTCTGTATATGTGTACAATAACGTGGTGTCTGCGAAATTAAGCTTAATACTACTTCCTCCTTCTTTTAAATAAGCGAGTTCTGAAATATCTATGACCAATTCTTGCTCGATGTACTCTCGGCATGTATCACCATTGGCGTAGTGAATTAATTCAGCTGAGCGTATGGGAGGAAGAGACTTTGAAATCATTGGGTTTCCAATGAATTCAAACTTATGTTTGCTACATCCGCCAGAGTACCCAATTTTTAAGTTAAGTGTATTCTCTGAGATATTTGAGCCTAGTATTTGAACAGATGCTTTATTCTTTGCGTCATTTCTCGCAATTTTTGCCTTTATGATTATTGGATCGTGAATTCGTTCAGTAATGCCTCCTGACGGTTTTGTTTTGTTTTCAATTTGGGTGACTTGATTCTTGGCTTCCATATCTTTCGTTGTTTTACAAGAGGTTGCTAATATCAACAGTGTTAGGATCATTAAATTCTTCATAACTATAATGTTTTCATTTTTCAATTCAAATATAATACCAAAGTGCTATTATTTGTTATCTCGATGTGGAATATAAACATAGGTCATCAGTGTTCTCCATCCTCCAATATGCAAAATCGTTTCGGCATCTCTTTCCTTATAACTTGTTAAAGCCCGTAAATCAATAATTTTAGTAATGTTTTTAAGGTCGCAATCATTTTCGTTTCCTTTTATACTTAAACGAGCAGTTCTATGTGCCTTGCCTGAGGAATCGAAAGTTAATTGTCCCCCGGTAAAATCAAATTGATCATTTCCGATACAGGAGCTTTTATATTCAATTTGAAGATACAGAAGGTTTGCATCGATGAAAGCATTAATTATACGGAATGTTTTAGATTCAGGAAAACTTCCTTTATTTGAGGCTTTTATATGTATCTCTTCCATTCCGTTACCAAAAAAGTAAGGGTCGATTACAGTTGTTTTTGAACATGAGAATAGCGCTGCACAAAAGGAGAGTAAAAAAGTAATTGTTCTGTTCATAGTAAGATTAACGAAAGTACCTTATTTTTGCCAACAAATGAAAGCACGAACACTCAAGAAAAATAAGGTAAATGTTGTCACGTTAGGATGTTCAAAAAATATTTTTGATTCCGAAGTAATGATGGCGCAACTTAAGGCAAATAAATTTGATGTAGCGCATGAGGCTAAGGAGGACGACTCAGAAATTGTTATCATTAACACTTGTGGATTCATTGATAATGCAAAGCAGGAATCTATTGATACTATTTTGCGTTATGCAGATGCTAAGAAGGAAGGGGCCGTAGATCGAGTCTATGTAACTGGTTGTTTGTCTGAGAGGTATAAGGATGATTTGAAAAAAGAGATCCCGGAAGTAGATGGTTATTTTGGTACAAGAGATTTGCCTAGATTGCTTAAAACCTTAAAAGCAGATTACAAACATGAACTTGTTGGAGAACGCTTATTAACGACACCTAATCATTTTGCATATTTCAAGATCGCAGAAGGTTGTGACCGTCCATGTTCATTTTGTGCAATTCCTTTAATGCGAGGTAAACATTTATCTACACCGATAGAGGCGCTTGTTAAGCAAGCAAAGTCACTTGCAGCAAATGGAGTCAAAGAGCTTATGTTGATCGCACAGGACTTGACGTATTACGGTCTTGATTTATATAAGAAAAGAGCACTTGCAGATTTATTGTTGAAGTTGGTAGAAGTTGAGGGAATAGAGTGGATCAGACTTCACTATGCTTTTCCTTCAGGTTTCCCAATGGAGGTGTTGGACGTAATGAGAAACAATCCTAAAATATGTAATTATTTGGATATGCCGCTTCAGCATGGTTCAACAAAAATACTTAAGGCTATGCGTCGAGGTATTACAAGAGAGAAAACAGAGGAGCTTATTACCAATATTAGAGAAACTGTCCCAGGTATTGCAATAAGAACAACTTTGATTGCTGGTTATCCGGGAGAAACTGATGCTGATTTTGATGAAATGTATGATTGGGTGCAGCGTTCAAGGTTTGATAGGTTAGGGATTTTCACCTACTCGCATGAAGAGAATACGCATGCATACAATTTTAAGGATGATGTGCCCGAAGAGGTAAAAAAAGAACGCGCTGATACAATCATGGATTTACAATCTGGAATTAGTCATGAATTGAATCAAAAAAGAGTAGGGCAAGAATTAAAGGTTCTATTTGACCGAACCGAAGGGGGGTATTTTGTCGGTAGAACTGAATTTGATTCACCAGAGGTAGATAATGAGGTGCTTGTTTCAATGAAGGACGAATATATAAGACTTGGTGATTTCACCAAAGTCATCATAGAGAAAGCCGACCATTACGATCTGTATGGAAGTGCCTTACCAATGAAACATTAGGGTTCTTTTCCCGCAAGAACTTCTGGCTAAAAAACCGAGAGAAATGTTAAGTTCGAGGCTTAGTTGAATATCGAAGGCTTTAAAAGGCTTACTTGTTTGATCAGTAAAATTCTGAAAAGGGAAATTATATTCAATAGCTTGACTTTTTCTTAAGTCACTCAAGTCATAGAGTATTCTGAGTCCAGAAACCAAGGTTACTCTCTCATTCCCCAAGATATAGCCTCCGAATCCGATAGCAACCCTAGTGATTTGTTCAGTAAATAAGGTGTTTTTTATTGGTCCATTTGCATTGTCGTTAAAATATTGTGAGCGCGTGAACCCAAATTCTGGTCCAATTTCAAGATAAGTTCCTTCTTTGGTGTGTCGATACATAGGTAAAACTCTGAATCCACTGTAACCAAAAATGACATCCGTTGTTATCTCCGTTATAGTTGGAATGTTATTTTGCGTCAATTGAAAATTTCTATTTGAAATTCCAAGGTCAAAAACGATGGATGCTTTTTCATTAATATTTAATCCAACTTTTATGAATCCATTTGATGAGAATTTAGGGGTGACATCAATTCTAGTATCCTCATAGAGACTGAAATCACTAACAATACTCGTACCCGAAGACCCACCAATCGCAATGTCAAACCAAAATTGTCCGAACGATTGAACAGGTAATGCAAAAGAAAGCAGGATAAATAAAGTTTTTCCAACTTTAAAATTCATATTGTAATGTACAAATATTCAACACTGATATTAATTTATATCCGAAATATTCTGTGAAATAATTTACTTTTAAATTATTAACTTCGCAAAAAAGCATTAAGGATGAAGGTATATCTTGATAACGCAGCGACAACTCCTGTGGCACCTGAGGTTTTTGAAGCTATGGCTCCAATATTTCAAGATAATTTTGGTAATCCATCTAGTACGCATCTTTTTGGGAGAGGCTCAAAGGCGATAATTGAAAAGTCACGTCGCAATATTGCGGGGCATTTAAATTGCAAACCGTCTGAGATTATTTTTACCTCTGGGGGTACTGAAGCCGACAATATGGCAATGTTCACCTCCGTTTCTGAACTTGGTGTTACGCGAATCGTAACCTCTTGCCTCGAACATCATGCAGTAGGGCACACGGCAAAAAATATAGAAAGTAAATTTAATATTGAACTTGTTTTAGTAGATGTAGATTCCAAAGGAAACGTAAACTTGGAGCATCTCGAACAAATCTTAAGTGACACTTCCAAGAAGACCCTGTTGACCTTAATGCATGCGAATAATGAGATTGGTACATTATTGCCTATTCATGAGGTTTCTCGCCTCTGTAGAAAACATGGGGCTTATTTTCATTCTGACACAGTTCAAACGATGGGACATTATTCATTCGATTTGGAGGTGCTAGATATCGATTTTTTAACATGTGCAGCTCATAAATTTCATGGACCGAAGGGAGTGGGTTTTTTATATGTAAAAAGTAGTGTTCATACCACAGCCTTTATTCATGGAGGTGCCCAAGAACGCGGTTTGAGAGGAGGAACTGAAAATATATATGGTATAGTGGGGTTGTCAAAAGCCATGGATATGGCATATGAGGATTTAGAAGCACATCAAACCCATGTATATGGTCTTAAAAAGTATATGAAAGCGTGTTTTATTGCAGCGATTCCTGATGTTCAATTTCATGGTGAAACCTCAAAGGATAGCGCGCTGTATACAGTGTTAAATGTTGACTTTCCTGAAACTGATAAAGCGTCAATGTTATTGTTTACTTTGGATTTAAAGGGGATAGCGGCAAGTGGAGGTAGTGCATGCTCCTCAGGTTCTTCTAAAGGTTCTCATGTTCTTGAAGGAATTGGAGCAAATGTAAAAAGACCAAATACGCGATTTTCTTTTTCAAGATATACGACAAAGGAAGAGATCGATTATGCCGTGCAACAAGTTGTTGAGATATTCAAAAATAATATTGTCTAGAAATAATACTTTGAAAATTTTAACCCTCTGTTCTTGGTATCCCAATGAAACAAATCCAACATTAGGAAATTTTGTTCAAAAGCATGCGGACACCATTGCTTTAAATAACGAAACTGTTGCGCTTTCTATCTTTCCGACTGAAAAAGAAAAAACGGTCAGGTTGGTAGAGACAAAACGTGATGCCCTTCATGAGGTTGTCGTTTATTATCCGAAACAGGTTTCTGGTTTTTCTTTCCTCCGCAGGGTAAAGAATTTCTTGGCACACAGGAGTGCTTTTCGTCAAGGTTATAGAAGGGTTCAAGAGATTTTAGGTAAGCCTGATATTGTGCATTTAAATATAGTTTACCCTCTTGGTATTTGGGCGTTTTGGTTAAAAGTACGACATGCCATACCTTATGTTGTAACTGAAAACTCGAGTGGTTTTCATGTCGACAGCGCACATGCTTATCCAAAGCCGATCATGAAGCTCTGTGCTTTGATTCTGAAAAACGCCTCAGTTTTGATGCCAGTTAGTGAAAATCTTAAAGGTAGTTTAGAAAAAATATCAGGTGGAAAACGTTATGAAATCATATGTAACGTTGTTGATGAAAAGTTATTTAAAACAGCATTGCCGAGGTCAGCCAACCCGTCTCGATTAATTCATATCTCAACAGGAGTCGATAGCATTAAAAACTTATCGGGTATGATTCGAGTTGCGAATCGTTTATCTGAAAAAGGTTTCGCTATTCATTTGGATATTGTTTCAGACGGCGATATTGAATATGCAAAGAAGTTAAATAAAGCTTTAGGAGGAAGTGAAGTAGTAGCATTTCATGCTACAAAAACCACCGCTGAAATTGCAGCTATGCTGGCTAAAAGTGATGCGCTTCTCATGTTTAGTAATTATGAGAATTTCCCTTGTGTAATTGCAGAGTCGATGATGTCTGGTAAGCCTGTAATTTCATCTAATGTAAATGGTATACCTGAGCATGTACTACCCAATTTTGGTTTACTTGTAAACCCGGGCGATGAAGAAGCCCTTTTTGAAAAGACAGCCAGCTTTATTAACGGTGACATTAAATTTGACGCCGAACATATTCGTGCATATGCTCTTGAAAACTTTGGTTATGAATCCGTAGGACGAAAATTCAACGAAGTATACCGGTCTATACTTTAAGGTTTTATTTAAAGGTGAAATTCCGTTGTATTAAATAACTTATTACAACGATAACACATGTGGATAATACATTAGCAATTGAAGGATAGAACTCAAAAAGTTCAATAAGTGCCTTGAGAAGTACCCAATTTGCACTGCTTGTTATTAATGCACTCAAACCGTATCTAAACAGTTGTATCCTCCCCTTGAGTTCACTTTGAATAAATACAACATATTTCATGAGTAAAAAACCTATGCAGAAAGAAATTATAAAGCATGAAAAAGCACTAAGCGTATAGGATGTAAAAACAAAATCGATTTGTGATACGTACCACAATTTTTGTTCAAAAACGAATTGGTAAAATAAAAAGAAAAGTACCCAGCTCAATACAAGATTTGCGGCACCACAGGCGGCATAATAGTATGTTGTTTTATCGAATATTTTCGATACAATAGGATAGAAAACATCCAAAAACCGCCGAATCAGGTTACTCATTAATATGCAATTCAATTTCAAAACTTGTGTGACGTCTAACGTTAAAAACAGTTTGGTGGTCAAAAATAAGATATTGTCCTTTGATACCGGTAAGGATTCCCTCAAAACAATCCTGTTTTAACAAATTTAAAGTTTGAATTTTTTCAGGATATTGCGTAGTCGGGAAGTGCAGTGTAAAAATGGTATCGTCTTCTGTAAAGTATTGCTGAAGGTCATTAGGGAGTACCTCACAGCATGACCATTTCTCTTCCTCAAGATCAATGGTGCTATCTATTATGTTTTTTAACATGGACCTCCAGTTGGTTTTATCCGTGTAAAGGGCTTTTAAGGCGACTTCTAAAACTCCGGCTAAATACCTATTTGGGGTTCTTGCCAATACTATTGTTTGGTGTGCCCCTTGATCAATCCATCGCGTTGGCACCTGAGTTTCTCTGGTAACGCCAACTTTAACCTTATCCGTTGCTGCTAAGTAAACAATATGAGGTTGGTTATGGTTTTTCTCTTCATACTCTAGATCTCGACCTTTCCCAAGGTGCGCTTCACAGAGTTCAGGCTTTAAAATGCATGGACTGGCTTCCGGTGCGGAAATAAAGCAATTGTAACAAAATCCTTCCCCAAATGATTTCTTGGTATGTTTTTTACATTTTCGACAGATAATAATCCCATTCCATTTGATTCTTAATGTTTTGTGTAATAAACTGTTTATGGAAATTGAATCTCCAGCTAAATTTAAGGAATATTGTATAGGTTCCTTAAACTCGGTTCTCATTTTGGAGAGCGTCAGTCTCATTCTGGAAGAATCTCCATTTTTTCAGCAAAGTGCATGCAGTAATCTCTTAAGTCTTCGCAGATAAGATTCTCTCCTGTTGCTTTTTCAAATGTATCTGCCATTGACAGCAGTGATTGGTGAAAAAACTGCTTCATCTCTTCAATGGACATATCCTTTGTCCAAAGATCGATTTTCATAGTGTTTTTTTTATTTGGGTCCCACAATGAAAGTAAAAAAGCTGCTGCTTTTTCATTCTTAACTTTACCATCTTCCGCACTCCAATTAATTTGCGTGGGCAAATTGTTTTCATTTAGGTCAACAGAAATTTTTATTTCAGATTTTTTCATAGCTACGATTCAGGTTGGTATGTTTTGAGTATTGTGTTGTATTTCAGGTCAATTAGTTCAAGAAGTGATAGATTTTCACTTAACACATAATTTCTAACGATTTGGTAGCCTAGAAACTGACCCATTCGATCCGGGCTTTCTTCAGGTAATCCTATCGTGTAGGGTCCGTTATTAATTAGGTAAGCCCTGTTTTTTTCATTGCTGTCGAATAATAGATTTTCATCCATAAGATATTTGTAGAATTTCTTTTCATTCTTTAATGCCCAATCATATTGACTTTTTGACCATCTTAATATTTCTTCAGGCGTAACATCCTTATTTTCGATGCGAAGACTCATTTCTGTAATGACATGAATTTTACCCCAACGTATCATTTCTGCGATATGATAACCTGTGGTTTCTTTAACGAGACGCGTTGAGATCCATGCTGAGAGTATGTCTCTATCCATAAACTTCTCATTCATACCATTTCTTATCCACTCAGGAAAGTCACTTGGGTTTAAGGATTCAAGAATTAACGGTTGGTCTCCCCCAATGTAACGTTCGAGTCCAACAAGAATACTTTGATTGTAACAGGTTGCGTTATAGTTGAAATTTGAATTGGTAAATACGATTTCTTTGGGAGTTTTAATTTTGTTAAATGTGCCCTTAAGTCTATTAAATGCATGTTGGATTCTAAATTTATGTTGTGGGAGATTTGCATTTCTTTTCTCAATTTCTTTTTCCGTCTTTGCAATGTAAGTTTGCTTGCTAAAACTTCTTAAGCCTTGAGATAATGTACTGTCATTTTCTAGTGAAACCCCATAGCAAAAGGCAAGTAAATAAGGGGTGACTTCAGGATATTCCGTGTTGATTTCGGCAATACTTGGATTCATCCGTACAAGTTCGTTTACAGAAATAGATTCAAATTTAATTTTTGTTTGTTGTTCTTTTGAGTCCAAGGCGGCGTTTTCGTTACCGCCAATACTGAGAATAAAAACAACAATCACTGAGAGTAGAACTAAGCAGAGATAAAATATCTTTTTTTTCATATCAATAGTCTTGATATTGTTTATTTTTGTTCAAAAGTAACCAATACTCATTTATCATTACTTCGTATTATGAAAAACATTTTTAAAAGTATTTTTTGTCTCTTTATTGCTTTACCGTTTTACTCATCAGCACAAACGGCAGCTGATAAAAAGTTGCAGGCAGGTATAACATTTAATGCAGGGGCGAATTTTTTGTCACCAAGTTCAAACAAAATTGAAGCCAACGGTGGTGGTTCATTATTGAGCATAGGTTTAACTGTTCATTCTGCGTTAAAGTCTTCTCAAAATTTAGCGATTGCGACGGGTCTTGAGTTTGATTTTGGAAGAAACGTTTACAATCCGAACACCGCAGCTTATACATTTATTGATTATTTACAAGACGATGTGGTTTTGACGAACGCGAATAATGAAACTTCGTATGAAACCATGAGGCTTCTTTCAAGAGGCGTTTCCACGAAGAAATTAACCATTCCGCTAATGTTGCTTTTTCGAACAAATTTTATTGGAGACTTCAGGTATTTTGGGAAATTTGGTCTTCGTAACTCTTTTTTATTAACCCACAGTATTGCAGATAACGGAATAGATGTTGCAGGTGAAGAGATTTCGACAACATTAATGTCGTCACCAGGTGAAATGTTTCTTTACAATGGTAGTATTGGTTTAACTGCAGGAGCAGAGTGGAATTTTGTAGGTTCGACTTGTTTAGTGCTTGAGGCCGGATATTATTATGGAGTAACACCTTATTTTTTAGATCGAAAAGATGAAAATAAAACGATGTACAATATAGGTACAGAATTAATATTCCCCCCATCTAGATCATATTATTCAGCTTCAGCGGGTCAAAATCAGTTGATTTTTAAATTATCTATTCTTTTCTAAATTTGGATCAAGTTAAAGCACACATAGTTACGTGGCTCAACTCATATTGTGAGCGCAGCGGAATGAATGGATTTATTGTGGGTGTTTCGGGAGGTATTGACTCGGCTGTGACTTCAATTTTGTGTGCAGAAACCCATAGACCTGTTCAGTTATTGAATATGCCCCTGCGACAAAATGATATCGAATATGCCTTGGCAGTCGAACATATTAACGACCTGAAACGAAGATATCCAAACGTTTCAAGTGAAGAAATTGAATTGTCCAATGTTTTTGGAGCCTTTGAAGCGGTAATGCCTTTTGATCTTGAAAAAAACAAACTTTCTTTGGCAAACAGTAGGGCGCGTTTAAGGATGATGACACTTTATGCAGTTGGTCAAGCTAATAACTTGTTAATTGCGGGTACTGGTAATAAAGTAGAGGATTTTGGAATCGGTTTCTATACTAAATATGGAGATGGAGGAGTGGACATCAGTCCTATTGCTGATTTGATGAAGACTGAAGTTTTTGCCTTGGCCAAATCTTTAAATGTTATTAGTGGAATACAATCTGCGGAACCAACAGACGGTTTGTGGGGTGATGGTCGAAAAGATGAAGATCAAATTGGAGCATCCTATGCAGAGCTTGAATGGGCAATGACTTTTTCCGGTGCAGTTGAAGATTTATCAACGCGTCAACGCGAAGTTCTTGAGATTTATAAAAAGTTTCACAACGCAAACAGACATAAGATGATAGCTATTCCTGTTTGTAAAATTCCGTCTGATCTGAAACCTTAACTTTAGGTATAATTGTTGCTATTTGTAAGTAGATGAAAACTGTCTTTCTAACATTTTGTTTTTTCCTCTTTGCGACTGCCGTGCACAGTCAATCCGTTTTTAAGTCTTTTGAAAGATTGCGTCAGAAAGACTTGTATTCCGCGCGGAAAGGTTTTGAGAAAAAAATAAAGCGATATCCTGCTGCAGCTTCAATGGGAATGGCAATGTGTTATTATGAGCCTTCTTTTCGTGATATCGATTCGTCTTTAAAGTATTTGTTATTGGCAGAAAAGGCCTGGGGATTGATACCAACAAAAACAATAGAAAAACTTGAAGAAATAGGTGTAGATATTATGTTCTCTTCAGAACTCAAGAATCAGCTTAGTGATTTGTTTTACGGTAGGTGCAAATTAATGAATAGTGCGGATTGTTTTAATAATTTGCTTCTTACTCAGTCATGGAATCAGAACTACGAACAAATTAAATATTATCGCGACTCATTGCTTTATTTGGGGGCGGTTGAAAATCGATCAACAGCAGAAATACAAACACTTATTGCGCTTTATCCGGATTCACCTTTTAAGGCAAAGCTCGATGCGCTTCATGATCAATTTGAATTTGAGTCTAGTATACAGAACGGTTCAGAATCAGAGTGGGCCGCTTTTATTGAAGCGCATCCGGAAAACAGATATTCAGGTCCAATTCAAGATAGCTTATTCGCAATTTTTGATAGAAATTCAGCCTATGCCTTATTTATCGAAAAGTACCCTAATAATAGAAATGTTTCAGTAGCATGGAATAATTTTTACACTCTAGAAACCAATTATTACCACCCGGATTCATTGTCAGTATTTATTGATAAATATCCTAATTTCCCAGATCAAGAGCGTCTGTTATCGGACTTGGATCTATCCAAAACAATATTGTATCCCTTTGTTGATTCTCTCTCAGCCACCATTAAATATGGTTATGTGGATGATACAGGTAGTTGGCGAATAGAGCCGCGTAATTGGTTTGATGAACCTTCGTTTTTTAAGCAAGGTTACGCCGTAATGGGTAACGATGGTTTATATGGTATTATAAATAAGAGGGCAGAGCTTGTTGTTCCTTTTGAGTATGATGAGATTTCTATTCTTAATAATTCTTTTTTAGTGGTTTCTAAAAATGGCTTTTATGGTGTTTTAAATAGAAATGGATCTATACGCCATCCATTAAAGTATTCTGATGCTTTTGAGATTGATGCGGAACATTACATTCTTTACAATGACGATAGTGTTGAAATCTATAATGTACATTCTAAAGAGCAGCAATTAAAGGGCATTACAGATTTGGAAGTTTTTAATACTTTTTATTACAAACTTTGGTATGATGTTAAAGTTGGCCTATTGAAGAAACAAATTACAGGAGGGAAACAAGAACTCTCCATACCAACATATTATGATGAATTGATACTGTTTTCAGAAAAAAAATGTATCGCAGAACGTAAAAACAAGTTACAATTATTGGATTTCAATGGAGAGGTTTTAAAGGATTTGATTTATACAGAAGTTTCTAGAATATCAGAAGGATATGCCATTGCCGGTACTAAGGAGGGGAAAGTTCATTATTTAGATGTGAATGGTAAAAGGGTGCTTGATGTTGAATTTGATTATTATTCGGGTTGTATTCAATCTGGTCTCTTCAATCGAGGGTTTGCAATTGTTAAAGAAGGGAATTTCTTTGGGCTAATTGATACCCTTGGCAGTTTTAAAATTAAACCGACGTATGAGCAGTTGATATATTTAAATGGGGCATATGGATATCGCTCAAATGGGAATTGGTCGTTAATATCATTGGAGTCCGATTCTGTGGTTAACTCAATATTTGAGTCTTTGGATGCTCAGGATGAAACTTCTATTCTCTTCAAGCAAGACGGTAAGTATGGTGTAAAAAATGTTGCTTTAGCTACTGTTTTGGCTCCTATTTATCGTTCAATAAAAAAGTATAATTCGTACTATGTTGTTCTTCCTTGTGAGGATGATTTAATGTATATTCATAATGTTAATGGTGAATTGGCTTGTGATCAAGGGTTTGAAAAGGTTCAGGCCGTAAATGAAAGTCATTTGTCTGTTTCAGTCGCTAACAAAAACGGTTACTTTCGTTTGATTGATGGTAAATTGATTCTTTTTTAATTGTATGGATTTGGGCAAAAATAAAACAGAACATGTTCTTCTTGCGCTTTTGGCGTGCTTAGGGGTGTATTTATTTGTCTTTATGTACCTTCAAATTTCTTCAATCCCGGATTATCGTGAGATAAAGTCATCCAATACCAATTCAGAGCTAGTTCAGGAGCAGGTTGTGTTGACGGCTGATAATATTGATTCGGATGCCTTCGTTGGAGGTGAGGTATCGGCTATTTCGAGAGATGCTAATGATTCTCGCGAATTTTCAAATGAAGACTGGTCAGAAAGCACATATAAAGGTGATCCTGAAGAGAATGCAAAGGAGATTGAAAGGCAATTATTTGAAAATACTGGAGAAAAGGCAAAAAGGGATGCGCTGCAGGAGTCTCATAATGCGAGATTAGAGGCGATAGAAAAAAACAAGAAAGATTTGAATTCAGAAAACGAGGTCTCTGAAAATCAATTTTCGGGAAATGTAATGGTTGAGTTCGACTTGTCCGGGAGGCATGCTTACAAAAAGGATAATTGGTACGTTAGAAATCCAGGTTATACCTGTGGGACGAATTCAAATGGACTTGTTGTCGTTCAGATTAAAGTGAATCGAAACGGCAATGTAACAAGCGCTCAAATTGATACCCGTGCATCTCAAGGCGCTTCTGAATGTATGTTTGAAAAAGCCATGCTATATGCCAAGAAGTCTAGATTTAATTATTCTTCGGCGTCCTCTCAATCACAGTTAGGTATTATAAAATATCGCTTTGTTTCTCAATAAGATTATATTCTAATCATTTAAATTGCGTAGTTATTAATAATTTTTAACTTTACGTAAAGTTAAATTATGATTGGTAATAACATGAAGCTGCTTAGGAAAAGGTTTTCTAAATCTCAAGATGAGATTTCAAAGGAACTTGGTCTAAATCGTTCTACCTACAGTGGTTATGAAAATGCAGTTGCTCAACCAGGTATAGAGATTATTACCCGTATTTGTGACTATTATAATATAACCGCAGATATTTTGCTTCGAAATGATTTCAATAGTTACAAGGAGAAAGACTGGCAAAATTTAAAACATTCCTGGAAGACTACCGCCAAAGGATCTGGTTTGCGCATATTAAGTGCTCAAGTATCCGAGAAAAATGAGGAACTCATTGAAATGATTCCAGCAAAGGCAAAGGCTGGTTACGCTGCGGGATATTCTGACCCTGAGTTTATAAAAGATCTTCCTACGATCAGCTTACCTTTCTTATCAAAAAACAGAAAGCATAGAACTTTTCCCATTTCCGGTGATTCAATGCCTCCTGTGTCTGATGGTTCATTTGTTGTAGGCGAATTTATTGAAGACTGGACGTCAATAAGTTCAGGAACGCCCTGTATTGTTGTCACGCGCGATGATGGAATAGTTTTTAAAGTTCTTGATAACAATTTGGAGAGCGATAAATCATTTACCTTATCCTCAACAAATACATTTTATGAGCCTTATTCTGTAGGCTTAAAGGATATTATAGAAGTCTGGAGATTTAGATGTTACATATCTATGGAGTTACCTTCTATTCAGCTCGAGGAAAGTCAAATTGCTGATGCCTTACAACAAATTCAAAATAGCTTATTTAGAATCGAGAACAAAAGTTAGAATTCTGTTCTTCAATTTTCCCTTGTTTGCTTATCTTTGCTCAAATTTTTTACTATGATCGACATTACGCTGCCTGATGGAACAATTAAGCAAGTTGAAAAAGACACAACTGCTATGGAGATTGCGCGTTCAATTTCAGAGGGCTTGGCGCGAAATGTTTTAGCTGCAGAGGTAAATGGAGTTATTGTAGACGCTTCACTTCCTATTGTTTCTGCTGCCTCGTTGAAGTTGCTTACATGGAGAGATGACGATGGTAAATCCACGATGTGGCATTCCTCTGCGCATCTAATGGCAGAAGCGATCCGATTTTATTACCCTGAGGCTAAGTTCGCTATTGGACCGCCTATTTCAAAGGGTTTTTATTATGACATTGACTTTATGGGTACTTCTTTCTCAGAGAATGATTTACAGAAAATAGAGTCAAAGATGAAAGATCTCGCAAAAGCTAAGAATCAATATTTAAGAGAAGAAATTTCTAAGGACGATGCCATTGCTTACTTTAAAACAAAATCGGATCCATATAAGTTAGAGCTTCTTGAAGGGCTTGAGGATGGAGGGATTACTTTCTACACCCAAGGTGAATTCACAGATCTTTGTAGAGGGCCGCATATACCACATACTGGTTTTATAAAAGCCGTGAAACTAACGGCTGTTGCCGGTGCATACTGGAGAGGCGATGAGAAGAATAAGCAGCTTACAAGGATTTACGGAATAACTTTTCCTAAACAGGCAGAACTCATTGAGCATATGGAAATGTTGGAAGAGGCCAAGAAGCGCGACCATAGAAAACTAGGAAAAGAACTTGGTTTATTTACTTTTTCACAAAAGGTTGGTCAAGGTTTGCCATTGTGGCTTCCGAATGGAACCGCTTTACGTGAGCGTTTAGAGAACTTTTTGAAAAGAGCGCAAAAGAAAGCAGGATATGAACAGGTTATTACGCCTCACATAGGAAATAAAGAGCTTTATGTCTGTTCGGGTCATTACGACAAGTATGGTGAGGATTCATTTCAGCCTATTAAGACCCCAGATCCAAATGAGGAGTTTTATTTAAAGCCAATGAATTGCCCACATCATTGTGAGATTTTCAAATCAAGTCCTAGGTCATATAAAGACTTACCTACACGTTTTGCCGAGTTTGGTACAGTTTACAGGTATGAACAATCAGGAGAATTACATGGTCTTACCAGAGTTCGTGGTTTTACGCAAGATGATGCACATATTTTTTGTACGCAAGATCAAGTAAAACAAGAGTTCATGAATGTCATTGATATTGTACTCTATGTTCTTAAAACGCTTGATTTTAAGAATTTCAAAGCTCAAATCTCATTACGTGACCCTGAGAATAAAGAAAAGTATATTGGTTCTGATGAAAACTGGGAAAAAGCAGAGCAAGCCATCATGGAGGCGGCTAGTGAAAAGGAATTAAATACTGTAATCGAATACGGTGAGGCAGCATTTTATGGCCCTAAGCTTGATTTCATGGTTAAAGACGCCATTGGACGAGAGTGGCAATTGGGTACGATACAAGTTGATTATAACCTTCCAGAGAGGTTCGAACTTGAATATGTAGGGCGTGATAATTTAAAGCATCGCCCTGTTATGATACATAGAGCACCATTTGGGTCTATGGAAAGATTTGTCGCGGTACTTATAGAACATTGTGGTGGAGATTTTCCATTATGGCTTTCAACCAATCAATTTGTAATTCTTCCCATATCAGAGAAATTCAATGAGTATGCTCAAAAAGTTTCAGATTTGCTAAATAATTACGATATTCGCGGTCTTATTGACGACCGAAACGAAAAGATAGGGAAGAAAATAAGGGATGCAGAATTGGCAAAAAGACCATTCATGCTTGTCATTGGAGAAAAGGAATTTGAGGCAAATACAGTCGCTGTTCGTCAACGAGGACAAGGGGATCAAGGATCAATGAGTGTTGAAAAATTTGCTCAATTTGTGCAGGATTTGGTGGATAAAGAATTGGCAATAAACGATTAAATATTTGAATGAGAAGAACTCCTAGACGTCCTTTTGTAAGAAGAGAAGAGGCAGCCCAACATAAAATAAATCAAAAAATCACCGCAACTGAGGTTCGTTTGATTTTAGAAGGAAGGGAGCCGATTGTAATTTCTACGCTCAAGGCGATTGACATGGCAGCAGAAGAAGGTTTTGATTTGGTAGAGATATCACCAAAGGCGAAACCACCGGTCTGCAAAATCATGGACTACAAGAAGTTTCTTTACAATCAAAAGAGAAAACAGAAAGAGTTAAAAGCCAAGCAGAGCAAAGTTGTTGTAAAAGAAATTAGATTTGGTCCCAACACTGATGATCATGACTTCAACTTCAAACTTGCACATGCAAAAAAGTTCTTAACCGACGGCAGCAAAGTGAAAGCCTTTGTTTTCTTTAGGGGAAGAACAATTGTGTTTAAAGACAGAGGTGAAATCTTACTTCTTCGATTTGCACAAGAATTGGAAGATTATGGTGTCGTCGAACAACTTCCCAAATTAGAAGGGAAGAAGATGATTTTGATGATTAACCCAAAAAAGAAATAATAAAACTGATATAGTGTTCATCTTTAAAAAAACAGAAAAATGCCTAAAATGAAGACAAAATCCAGTGCGAAGAAGAGATTCACAATCACTGGTAGTGGCAAGATTAAGCGTAAACACGCTTTCAAAAGTCACATTTTAACGAAAAAGGCCAAGAAGCGTAAACGTAATTTGACGCATGCAGGGTTGGTACATGATGCCGATCTTTCAAACATCAAATTGCAATTGTGCATGAAATAGTAGGTTCTTTATTATAAACCAAGTAACGAGTAACCAAGTCATCTGAAACAACGGTGCACTCTTTATTAAAAACAATAGAAATATGCCAAGATCAGTAAATCACGTAGCCTCAAGGGCTAAAAGAAAAAACATGATGAAGCTTTCCAAAGGTTACTTTGGAAGAAGAAAGAATGTTTGGACTGTTGCAAAAAACGCCATTGAAAAAGGGTTGTTGTATGCGTATACAGGACGTAAGCAAAAGAAAAGAAATTTTCGTTCACTTTGGATTACTCGTATTAATGCGGGTGCCAGACTACATGGAATGAGTTATTCTCAATTCATGGGAGCCGTTAACAAAAGTGGGATTGAATTGAACAGAAAAGTTCTAGCAGATTTAGCGATGAACCATCCTGATGCTTTTAAAGCAGTTGTAGATTCAATAAAAAAATAAGTTTAAGACTATATCAGTAAAGCCATTAGAGATCTAATGGCTTTTTTTATTTCGTAGATTATTTATAAATCTAAATTTAGCGCAGAGATGTTAAAAATAGGTGTTGCAGGAGCGGGTCATTTAGGGAAAATACATATTCGGATATTAAAGGAGTTAAGCTCGATATTTACTTTCATAGGTTTTTATGACTCAGATAAAAATAGAGCGCAGGAGGTCTCAGTTGAAATGGGTGTTCCTTCCTATGAAACCTTGGAAGAATTAATTCGTGATGTGGATTGTATTGATGTGGTTACGTCAACGTTATCTCATTTTGAGGTAGCGAAACTAGCTGTGCGGTCAAGGAGACATATTTTTATTGAAAAACCTCTAACAGAAACGATTGATGAGGCAAAAAGACTACAACGTCTTATTCAGGAGGCTGAGATTACCGCACAGGTAGGTCACGTTGAAAGATTTAATCCAGCATTTAGAGCAGCAGAAAAGTTTCTAGACCGGCCTATGTTTATCGAAACACACAGGCTGGCTCAATTTAATCCAAGAGGGACGGATGTTCCAGTAGTTTTGGATTTAATGATTCACGATTTAGATATAATTTTGAGTGTTGTTAAATCAAATGTAAAAAAGGTATCAGCGTCAGGTGTTGCTGTTGTGAGTGATTCCCACGATATTGCGAATGCTCGTGTTGAATTTGATAATGGATGTGTAGCAAATATTACAGCTTCTAGAATTTCTTTGAAGAACATGAGGAAAACTAGATTTTTTCAAAAAGACGCCTACATAAGTGTTGATTTCTTGCGTAAAGAGACAGAGGTATTTGAACTAGAAGATATTCAAGGGGAACCAGATCCTTTTGACCTGGTTTTAGATCTAGGAAATAAAGGGGCCCGAAAGAAAATCCTTGTTGATAAACCAGAAATTAAAGAATCTAATGCAATCAGAGATGAGCTTATTTCTTTTCATGAATGTATCACTGAAGGGAAGGACACGCCTGTTACAATTGATGATGGTTTAAATGCTATGGAATTAGCATACAGGATTCTTGATGAGATGTCAAAAGTTTACCTAAAATAGTTGCAATAAATAAAGATTTAAATCGTTGTGAAATTAGTGCGTTTTATAGTTTCAATTATTTGTTCGTCAGTCCTTCTGTTTTCTTGTGTGAAAAACAATCAGGAACCCTCTTGGCTTGAAGTTAATGATTGGGTTTTAGAGTCAAATTTATCATTGTCCGGAGAAGAAGGGGAGTTGTCTCAAAGAATTACGAATGCTAAAGTTTTTGTTAATGACCAATTGATAGGTATTTTTGAAACCCCTTTTCGTATCCCATTATTGACATCTGGGACATCTAAGATTCAAGTTTATCCTGTCGTGATTAATAATGGTATTTCCGCAACGAAGAAGGTTTATCCTTTTGTAGATTCCTATATTGACTATGTTGAGCTTACGCCCAATCAGACTGCTCAAATTAATCCAGTTACGAGATACAAGTCAAATGTTAATTTTTGGATTGAAGATTTTGAAGATATAAACATTGCGATTGAAAATGATCCAAATACATCTTTAGCCAACCTTCAACTCTCTAATGAGGCTTTAACAGAATATAATGGGAATTATTACGGTAAGGTGATTCTAAATGAAACGGATTCCACATGGGTTGCATATACAACAGATCCGCTGCCTATTCCAAAAGGTGTGGATAGTTATCTTGAAATTGATTATTACAACACAAATGACCTTTATCAGGGTTTGATTTCACTTACGCAATCGGAACAACAAAATAATGTTAACATTCGAATGAATGCTCAAGAACCAGAAAGTGTTGTCTGGAAAAAGCTATATATCGAATTAAATGAGCTGGTTACAGCCTCCCCGAATCTATCCGAATTTCTACAGAGTTTTGTTGCTAATTTGGATGCAGATGATACTGAAGGTTTTGTTTATTTGGATAATATTAAAGTGGTTTGGTTCTGATGGGTAAAAATAGTCCATGGTTAACTTTATTCTTAGTTTCTGATTACATATCAGCACTATTTTCCTGGGGGGTGTTCTTTTTTTTAAGAAAAACTCTTATTGAAAATCAGGCGTTTGAATTGGATATTAATTTCTGGTTGGGGGTAGGTTTAATACCATTGTTTTGGATGCTTCTTTATTTCTTTCAAGGTACTTATATAGAAATCAGAAGGATGTTTAGGTTAAAGCTTCTTAATTTAACATTGAGTATCAGTGTTCTTGGGTCCTTAATTATCTTTTTTTCAATCATCCTTGATGATCAAGTTCGTTCTTATGAGGGGTATTATTGGAACCTACTCATACTATTCGCGGTTCATTTTTTACTGACCTTTACGCCAAGATTAATAATAAATACGTGGTTAGTGCATACCATTAGAAAGCCCAATAACGGGTTTAAAACCATTATAATTGGAGGTACTGAAAAGGCTGTTGATATTCTTGAGGAGGTTAAGAAGAATAATAAAAATGTTAACTCATTTATCGGTTATATCAATATGAATGGAAATGATCGAATGTTGGATGGTGTTATACCATATTTAGGTCATTTCGATAATTTAGAAGCGCTTTCAAATGAATATGAAGCAGATGAGTATATCATTGCGATCGAAAGCGCTGAGCACGATAAGCTCATGCAGATTTTATTAAAGATTGATGATGGAATCGTTAGAATCAAAACATTACCTGATACCTATGTGATTTTGTCTGGAAGTGTTAAGATGACCAATATTTATGGTGCGTTATTACTTGATGTTATATCTGATTCAATGCCATTTTGGCAAAAGGTTTTAAAGCGGCTTATGGATTTTGTATTTTCTTTAGTGGCAGTTATTTTATTAATTCCGTTTTATTTGTTTTCTGCTATAGCGGTAAAGCTTTCTTCTCCAGGCCCAATTTTCTTCCTTCAGGAACGAATAGGGAAGGATGGAAGAGTTTTCAAAATATTCAAGTTCAGGACGATGTTTATTGATTCTGAGAAAAACGGCCCGCAGCTTTCTTCTGAAAATGATCCAAGAATCACGAAAATAGGAAGTTTTATGCGAAAGACAAGATTGGATGAATTCCCACAGTTTTTAAATGTTCTTTTAGGTCATATGTCTATTGTTGGTCCCAGGCCCGAACGTAAATATTATATTGATCAGATTGCTGAAATAGAACCACAGTACAATCAGTTGACTAAAGTAAGGCCAGGAATTACTTCATGGGGCCAAGTTAAATACGGTTATGCAGAAAATGTAGATCAGATGTTACAAAGAATGAAATTTGATTTGCTCTATCTTAAAAATAGAAGCATATCTCTTGATGTCAAGATCATGTTACATACTTTGCTAATCGTAATAAAAGCAGAGGGCAAGTAGTTGATTAAACAAGTGCAAGCTTCAGCACTTCTTCCATTTTATCAACGTAATGGAAGGTTAATCCTTTAAGGTAGCTTTCTTTTATTTCATCAATGTCTTGTTTGTTTCTAGCACAAAGTATAATTTCTTTGACACCACTACGTTTCGCAGCAAGTATTTTTTCTTTTATTCCACCGACGGGGAGTACATCACCTCTTAGTGTAATTTCACCAGTCATTGCAATATTCTTTTTTACTCTTTGTTTAGAAAAAATAGAGGCCAATGAGGTGAGCATTGTTATACCAGCGCTTGGGCCATCTTTAGGCGTAGCACCTTCAGGTACATGAATGTGCACATTGTGGACGTCAAATGCGTCTTGAGCGACACCTATTATTGAAGCATGCGCTTTAAGGTACTCAAGCGCAATAATAGCAGATTCTTTCATTACGTCACCTAGGTTTCCTGTTAAAGTGAGTTTTCCCTTCCCGTTGGTTATAGAAGATTCAATAAATAAAATATCTCCTCCAATACTCGTCCAAGCAAGTCCAGTTACAACACCAAAAGTATTGGAATCGATTGATTTAACTTTTGACCTTCCTGAACCTAAAATGTCAAACAAGTCGTCGGCTGTTAGTTTAGATTCAAATGATTCTTCCATTGCAATTTGGCGTGTTCTGTTTCGAACGAGTTTCGCAATTACTTTATCTAAACCTCGCACGCCTGATTCGTTTGTATACGATTCAACAACTTGTTTCAATATTTTCTTGCCAAAAATGATATGTTCTTTATTTATACCATGTTCTTTTATTTGTTTTGGAATAAGATGTCTTATCGCTATTTCAACTTTTTCCTCTAGCGTGTAGCCATTGACCTCAATAATTTCCATTCGATCTCTTAACGGACCTTGAATAGTTGAAAGAGAATTTGATGTAGCAATGAATAACACCTTAGAAAGATCAAATTCAGTTTCTATGTAGTTGTCATAGAATGCATTATTTTGCTCAGGGTCAAGAACCTCGAGAAGGGCAGAAGATGGGTCTCCGTGATTACTTCGTCCAAGTTTATCAATTTCATCTAACACAAACACAGGGTTGGCTTTTTCAGCCTTTTTAAGATTTTGAATAATTCTTCCCGGCATTGCGCCAATATAGGTTTTTCTATGTCCTCTAATTTCAGATTCGTCATGAAGCCCACCTAGGGACATACGAACGTATTTCCTCCCCAAAGCCTCAGCAATTGATTTACCAAGAGATGTTTTCCCAACTCCAGGAGGGCCATAGAAGCAAAGAATAGGTGATTTCATATTCCCTTTTATTTTCAACACAGCCAGGTATTCCATAATACGCTCCTTAACTTTCTCAAGTCCAAAATGATCTCTTTCTAATATTTTTCGCGCCCTTTTCAAGTTCAGATTGTCTTTAGAAAACTCGTTCCAGGGTAAATCAACCATGGTTTCTATATAGTTCATTTGAACAGTGTATTCCGCGCCTTGAGGGTTCATTCTTTGGAGCTTTTCGAGTTCTTTATGAAACAACTTGTCCACCTCTTTTGTCCATTTCTTAGTTTTCGCACGTTTCTTAAAATCTCTAACATCCTGTTCTTGCGGATTATCGCCAAGTTCATCCTGAATGGTTCGCATTTGTTGGTGTAGAAAATATTCGCGTTGTTGTTTATCGAGGTCCTTTCTAACTTTGTTGTGAATTTCATTACGCATTTCTAACATCTGAGACTCCATTGAAAGATGCTCTAGCACTTTCATAACGCGTGCTTTTAATTCCATTTCCTCCAACATTTCTTGCTTTTTAGCAACGTCTGCATTCATATTTGAGGAAATGAAATTCACTAGGAAAGTCGGACTATCTATATTTTTAATCGCGAATTGAGCCTCAGAGGGAATGTTTGGGCTATCTTTTATAATTTGTAAAGCCAAATCTTTGATGTTCTTGAACATCATATTTAATTCTTTATTTGCGGTATCAAATTTTTGTTCTTTGAGAATTTCCACTTTAGCCCGCATGAATGGGTCTGTTTGTGTCATCTCAAGCATTTTAAACCTTCTTTTTCCTTGAATTATAACAGTGGAACTTCCGTCTGGCATCTTTAATAGTCTGACGATTTGTGCAACGGTTCCGATTACATGTAAGTCCTTAAATTCAGGCGATTCCTCTTCTTGAGATTTTTGAGAAACAACACCGATTATTTTATTTCCTTTGTTCGCTTCTTGGATCAATTTGATTGACTTGTCTCTGCCAACAGTAATAGGGATTACTACACCAGGAAATAACACATTGTTTCTTAGTGGAAGAATTGGAAGATTTTCTGGAAAGTCTTGATTATTTACTGTTTCTTCCTCTTCGGCAGTCGTTAATGGTATAAATTCCGCATCAGATTCAAGGTTTGATAAGTTTAATAAGGAGGGGTCAAAAAGGTCGTTCATATCGTATAATTATGACATAATGTCATTGAAAGTTGTAATTTTTATGATTTTACAATAAAACATTGCAATAGGCCATAGGGTTCAATCCTTATGCCAAAAAAAACATTTCTGAAAAATTGTCGCTTTTAAGGTCGTTGAAGAGAGAGCTTCTTCAGGATATTTCGATCCGAAGTCTCTAGTTTTAAGTCTCTTCTTGCCATCATGTTGTTAGCTGCTTCAAATACTTTATCTAGATGATTTGCATCTTCTTTTTCATTATTAATCCATGAAAAACTTGAAAGATGTTTCTTGGGAAAGCCTTCAGTGAAGATGTTACAAGCAACTCCAACGACGGTAGCAGTATTAAACATTGTATTAATGGCGCATTTGGAAAAATCCCCCATACTTAATCCCATAAATTGAATTTCCGTATTGATTTCCTTATTTTCCTTGTAGGAGTATGTTCTCACATTTGAATAGTTATTTTTCAAATTTGAGGTGTTCGTATCAGCACCAAGGTTACACCATTCTCCAATGATTGAATTGCCAAGGAAGCCATCATGTCCTTTATTTGAATAAGCCTGAAATACTACATTACTAAGCTCGCCACCAACTTTACAGAAGGGACCAATAGTTGTTGCGCCATAAATCTTAGCTCCCATTTTGAGGGTTGCAGATTCGCAAAGAGCAAGTCCGCCTCTTATGAGTGAACCTTCCATTATTTCAGCATTTTTTCCGATATAAATAACTCCAGATGTCGTGTTTAGTGTACAGCCTTCAATACGCGCTCCTTTTTCAATAAATAAATTTTCAGTGGGTCCGATTAGGAGGTTTGTGCCAGACAGAGGTAAGCTCTCTCTTTCTGAGGTTAAATAATTAAAATCTTGAATCAAAGCGTTATGATTACTCTTGAAAAGATCCCATCTTTCTTCGATAATAATGAGATCATTCCCCAAATAAATAAGCTTGTTTTCACCGCTGCCTTTTTTCGCAAGAAGTAGGTTGTCTTTGTAAAGGCTTTGGTTTTCTTCCAGGTGTATAAGAGTTGCAATAAACTCTTGATTAGGTATGACACATGCATTAACCAAAAGGTCAGCATCTATTTTTGGGTATTTTTCACTTAGATAATCCTCTGTTTCAAATCCAAAAGAAGCATCGGGTAAAAGGAGGGCGTAACGTTCTTGATTTGTGTGAATCCCCATACGTAAACAAGCAATCGGTCTTGTTAAGCTAAGTGGGGCAAAGTTTTTATGTTTACCAAAATCTCCAAGATTAAACTTCATTTTAGGATTTTTTAATGTTTTTCGAACAAATTAAAAGTAATGTAAAGGTAAGAAAGGCATTTAAAATTATAATTTCGAATCCAAAAGTATATGCCCCAAGTATACCTTCGGCTCCTTTTTCAACACCAGGAGCACCTTTTGAATAATACCACAGATAAAAAGTGATTAATATTGAAAGGAATCCTGCAATAGGGATCGTCTTGTCTTTTATACTTCTGGAGGAAAGAATTCCAAAAAAGAAAATTCCAATGAGTGGTCCGTAGGTAAAACCGGCAAATTTCATCAGTAACCCTATTGCTGAGTCATTGGTAAAATGATGTAAAATCAAAACGACACAAACAATGAGAATAGATACGAGTACGTGTATCGTTCTTCTTGTATTAACCTCTTTTTCGGGTTTCTTATTTTTTTCTGGTGTAAGGTCAATGTAAATCGAAGTTGTTAAAGAGGTGAGGGCGGAGTCAGCACTCGAGTATGCCGCAGCTATTAGTCCTAAAAGAAATAAAACACCTATAAAAACTGGTGTGTTTGAATCCATCGCTATTGCTGAGAAGAGCATGTCTGGCTTATCAAAGGGAATAGAATTTGACGATGCATACATATACAATAGTGCGCCAAGGAATAAGAAAATAAGATTAACAATGATTAAAACACTGGCCATGCTTATCATATTCTTTTGGGCATCTTTGAGGTTCTTGCAACTCAAATTCTTTTGCATCATGTCTTGGTCTAATCCGGTCATTCCAATAGCTATAAAAATGCCGCCAAAGAAATGTTTTAAAAAATGATTTGGCCCATTTAAATTGTCAAAGAAAAATATCTTTGAATATGGTCCATTAGAAACCTGGTCAATTATATTTTGTCCCTCATTTGAGGGTAGTGTATTTGCAATAAAATAAGAAGTAAGACAAACAGAGATCAACATGAATGCAGTTTGAAGCGTATCGGTCCATACTATTGTCTTTATGCCGCCCTTATTGGTGTATAGCCAAATCAGAATGATACAGATTGAAACTGTTGCCTCAAAAGGAATTCCCCAATCGTCAAATAGTATTAGTTGCAATACTTCTGCGACGAGCATTAGTCGTACAGATGCACCTATTACTCTCGAGATTAGAAATAGAACAGCTCCTGTTTTGTGACTTAATAGACCAAAACGATCCTTAAGGTATTCATAAATAGAGACTACGTTAAGTTTGTAGTAAATGGGAAGCAGAATGTATGTAATGATTAAATACCCAATGAAATAACCGAGTACAGCTTGCATATAACTGAACTGATTACTTTCATTCCCAACCCATCCTGGAACAGATAAGAATGTAACACCACTCAGTGAGGCACCAATCATGCCAAAAGCGACAAGGTACCAAGGAGATTGCCTTTCCCCTATAAAAAAACCATCGTTTCCATTGGCTTTCGATGTGAAAAATGAAACAGATACGAGAAGTCCAAAATATAGAACGAGAATAGAAACGACTAAAATTGGGTTCATAAATGTTTAATTTTAAGTAACACTGCAAATGTATCTTTATTTGTCTTTTCGCGTTAAATGAAAAGGTAAGTATATTTGTAAAAACTGAATATGAGCACTTTGATATTTTTTTTAATAACTGTCGTTAGTTGTAGTTCACTAGTGGCATTGGTTTATCTTTTTTTAAAAAAGCAGGGTGATAAAGATGTTATCAAGCTCAGAACTGAGTTGCATAAGCAGCGTCAAGAATTCTTTTTACCGAGTAGATTGGATGCTTATCAGCGTTCGGTTTTACTTTTAGAGCGGATTCATCCAAATAGTCTTATTATGCGCATTCACGATCCAAATATGAATGCTGCCATGTTTCAAGCAGAGTTAGTGAAGTCAGTAAGAAATGAATTTGAGCATAATTTGGCACAGCAAATATTTATTTCAACCGCAAATTGGGATATTATAAGAAACTCAAAAGACGAAGTCATTAAATTGATTCATATGGCCGGGAGTCAAATGAATAAAAAATCTACAAGTAAAGATCTTTCCGAAAAGATATTCGAAATTTTAGCTCAAGTCGATGACTTCCCGACGAGTATTGCCGTTAAAATAATCAAGAAAGAATTTCAGGAATTATTTTAGTAGTTCTATTACACCTGCTGCACCTTGACCGGTACCAACGCACATAGTTACCATACCATACTTTTGCTTTCTTCTTCTCATTTCGTTAATCAGCTGAACACTTAATTTTCCTCCTGTGCATCCTAGTGGATGACCAAGAGCAATAGCACCTCCATTAACGTTTACTATTTCTGGATTAAGACCAGTTTCTCTTAATACGGCAAGTGATTGTGATGCAAATGCTTCATTGAGTTCTACCAGACCAATATCACTCATGCTAAGCCCAGCTTGTTTTAATGCCTTAGGAATTGCATCAACAGGACCGATACCCATTATTCTTGGTTCTACGCCGACAGTAGCATAGGACACAAGTCTTGCTATAGGCTCGAGATTTAATTCTTTTACCATCTTTTCAGACATGACCATTACAAAAGCGGCACCGTCAGAGGTTTGAGAGGAATTGCCTGCAGTGACCGAACCGCCTTGCGCAAATACAGGGCGCAATGAATTTAGTTTTTCGATTGTGCTCGCTCGAGGTCCTTCATCCGTATCAACCGTAAAATGATTTACTTGTCGCTTTTCATCAGCATCAAGAAATATATGCTCTACTTCTATAGGAACAATTTCGTCCTTGAATTTTCCTTCTTTTATCGCTTTTATGGCTTTTTCGTGAGAGCGAAGGGCAAAGGCATCTTGATCTTCTCGAGAAATATTAAATTGTTGGGCAACTGCCTCTGCAGTTAGTCCCATTCCCCAATACCAATTAGGATTTTCTTTCCCTACACGCGCGTTAGGAACAATCCGCCATCCACCCATAGCCATAACAGACATTGATTCAGCACCGCCTGCTATGATACAATCCGCCATACCTGCCTCAATCTTTGCTTGAGCAAGGGCGATAGTTTCTAGACCTGAAGCGCAATATCGATTGACGGTCATTCCGGGTACTTTATCTGTATCAAGCCCCATGAGAGATAGCATTCTACCCATATTTAAGCCCTGTTCAGCTTCCGGAGTCGCATTTCCAACAATTACATCATCAATGCGCTCTTTATCCAGGTTAGGGATGCTTTTTACCAAATGTTTGATTACAGAAGCCCCGATATCATCAGGTCTGTAAAATCTAAAGCCACCTTTCTTGGCTTTTCCTACTGCGGATCTGTATCCCGCTACTATATATGCTGTGTTACTCATTTTTAAAAACTTTAAATGGCTTCGGTATATTCGTTAAATTTACTAAAAATATATTATGCACGCATAATTTAATTTTGATTTTATTGCCTTTGTGACTTTATTTTGGCCCGGATAAATTCAATTAGCATTGGCAGTAGTGAAAGGCCAATTATACCAAAGATTACTGTTTCAAAATTACGTTGAACAATGGGAAGGTTTCCAAAGAAGAAACCTAAAAGAGTTAAAGCAAAAACCCAAGTTATACCCCCTATAATACTGTATCTTATATACTTAAGGTATTTCATTTCACCGACACCTGCAACAAAAGGAGCAAAAGTTCGCACTATAGGAACGTACCTTGCGAGAATTATTGTTTTTGGCCCGTGCTTGTCGTAAAACGCTTGTGTTTTATCAATGTAGGACTGCTTTACAATTTGTCTGCCTCTTATTTTCCATTGCATTACTTTGAGGCCTATATTTTTTCCTATGTAGTAATTGAGATTGTCACCAATAAACGCAGCAGAACATAATAAGGGAAGTACAATCCAAAGGCTTAGTTCTGCTGTTTGTCCATTGTGAACTACCCCTGCACAAAACGTTCCTGCAGCGAAAAGTAAAGAGTCTCCTGGAAGCAAAGGCATTACAACCAACCCTGTTTCAACAAATACGATTAGGAAAAGAATTAGGTAAATCCAATTTCCATAATCCATAATTAAGGTAAAGAGATGTGCGTCCAGATGAAGGATAAAGTCAATGAGTTGATGAATTAAGTCCATTTATTCAAGAATTAAACTTGGATCGTTTTTTTGTTGCCAACCTGTAATTCCATCTGTCATGACCAGTATATTACTGAATCCTTTTTCGCATTTTAGAAGATTTGCTAATGCCTCAGCTCTCTGTCCTGTTTTACACATTAAAACATAAGTTTTGTCATTGTTAAGGTCTTTTACATTGTCCAATAAGGTTTGCATGGGTATATTTTTGCAGCCAATATTTGAAAATTCATATTCAAAAGTCTCCCGAATATCAATTACCTCAATATTTGCGTTGTTATTGGTTCTCCGTTTACATTCTTTCGGGCAAATGGTATTCATACTTTGATTTTTTGTAAAGATAAAATTTAGCAGATAATTGGCTTTATAAATTGAAAAAATAAGCTTTATCAAGTCTGATAGTCACATTTTCTACCCATGGTAAACCAATTGTTTTTGTAGTATCAATATTATTTTTCAATTGATTATATTCAACTGTAAACCTTTCGTCATCTACGTTAAGCATAAGTTTATTGTTTTTTCTTTTCAATTCAATTACATGTGCTGTGCTAAGTAATTTATAATTACTTGTTTCCAGGTCAGAGACGATTATTCGACCAGGATATACTTTTTCATAATCAATTAATAGCTTTTCAATTTTTTTCGGATTTAGATGATCGTGGAAGAAGAATATATTCTTTGAGTCATAGTAAGCACATGAGAATTTATTGGTATTGAATAGTACTAGATGTTTGTGCTTTATTTGTTGAATTCTTTTTACACAGATCGAACTAAATAAGAGGCATAGAAAAAAACATCCTAGCAAAAGTTTTCTAAGACGAAAAATAAACAAGTAGACCGCAAAACAAATGATAAACATTATGATAAGTTCTCTAGGGTTAAGATTGAAGCCTTTTGCTACTGATGCAGGTAGTCCCTCTATTTTTTGAATATATCCTGTTAGTACTGATAGGCTAAAAGAATAGATTTGCGCAATGATCATGGCAATAAGAGTTATTTTGGATAAGGCTATGAGCAAAAGCCCGAGTCCCACAACAGTTCCTGACATTATTACTACTCCAAGATTTGTGATAAGAAAATAATTAGGGAATTGATGAAAGTAAAATAAGCACAGGGGTAGGGTGAATAATTGTGCAGAAATACACAAGGCTGAAATGTTCCAGAGAAATTTTATAATCCGATTCTTGGTTAGTAGCCATTTAGTAATGGGTTTATAGCATAAAATAATACCAATAATTGCCGAATAAGATAACTGAAACCCAATATCCTCTGCATATAAGGGATCATAAATTAGAAGTAGCGTTGCGGAAAAGAAAAGAATATTCAGTTGGTTTTTATCACCACGAATAGCATGACCAATACCTAGAATACTGAACATCAAAACCGACCTCAGTACACTTGGTGGAAAGTCAATTAAATATGCATAATTCCAAACAAATACGAGTGTAATAAGTAGGGCAGCTTTTCTATTAAAAAGACGCGGTAAAAGGCGTAAAAGGGAAAAGATAATCCAAACGAATAGACCTATGTGTAATCCAGATATAGCTAATAAATGCATCGCGCCTGCTGCGCTGTATGCATTGCGTGTCTCTTGTTCTAAAGAGGACTTGTCACCAAGGAACAAAGCTTTGGATATTCCCAGTTGTTCTTTTGGTAACCATTTATGAAAAACATTAATGATATTCCTTTTTATTTTTCTCTTGAATTTTAATTGACTTCGTGAAATAATTTTGTAATCTAATGCTGTAAAGAATGTTATGGCTCGAATTTCTTTGGTTTTCCAATAATGCTGTGCATTGAATTCGCCTGGGTTCCCCTTGTTTGATATAGGCTGTATCTCGCTATTTAAAAAAATAAGATCCCCTTCTCTAAGATCTAAACTGGATGCAGAGTCGGTGTAAAATAAGATTTTTTCATGGAGGCTGAATTGTTTGTTGTTTTTAGTTTTTATTTTTTTAACAATGGCAATGCCTTTATTCCATTTACTACCATTTTGTTTGATCTCAATAATTTCGCAATTTGTTTTAAGGTATTTAGCAGAGCTAAAACTAGAGTGTTTAATTCCCTTAACTTGAGTGTTGAAATAACCCAGTTGTGCATATAGAAAAAGAAAATACAGGAAGTAATGTGAATTATTTTTGAACGCTAAGAAATGGGAAGTAAAACCAATTGCTAAGAACACAAAAGAAATAGAACTCCAAGTGCTCACTTGTAAATCTATTCTTGCAGCTATAATTCCAGAAAGTATTGCAATAAAAACAAATGCAAAAGGGGTAGTGCTCATAGAAAATTTCAAATGCTCCGAATTTGTCTTATCGTCAATTAGTTCTGGCATTTACAACTTACTAGACCTCAATGTTTCATTGTGAATATGGACCAAATAGTCCCGATTATTTATTTCTATTTGATAATCTGATATTACAAGGTAATAATGGTTGTTTAACGATTGGGTTGGATAATCTTTATATAATAAAGTGTTAGGATTATTTGTTTTGACCAATCGTTTTTGGTGTGAGTGGAAACTTGAGAGTAGTGAGAAGGCCAAAAAGAGGATCAAAAACTTCATACTATAAGCTACAAAATTTAATTGTATCTTAATCCTCTAACTATCTTGAAGCTATGAGTTTGTACCTGTTAGCATTGGCGATTGCACCTGGAATTGCCATATGTTTTTATATCTATTTTAAGGATAAATATGAAAAGGAACCTATTAAACTACTGGTCACTAGTTTTGTCCTAGGTATAATCAGTGTTATCCCAACTTTATTTTTGTCTTGGTTGGGGAGTACTCTTTTTGGTTTCGAACCGCGGAATAATGATTTCTTATTCTCTTTAAGCTCTTGTGTTATGGGTATTGGCCTCGTAGAAGAATTTAGCAAGTTTATTTTTGTACGTTACTATGCCTACAAGAAGGATGACTTCAACGAACCTTTTGATGGGATTGTATACTGCGTAATGGTTTCTATGGGTTTTGCGACCTTTGAGAATATTTTGTACGTTGCTGAATCAGGTGCTGCAACAGGCTGGCTAAGAATGTTTACTGCGGTGCCAATGCATGCTGCATTTGCAGTAATCATGGGCTATTTCATGGGAGTTCAGAAATTCTTCAGTAAAAGACTTTATGCTATTATGGGTTTACTCCTTGCTGCAATTCTTCACGGTGTATATGATTTTGTGCTTATGCATCCAGGGTTAGATTTAAGTGAAAAAGGAATGGGGTTTTTAATGTCCATTGTTTTAGGTTTCTATTATGCTAGAAAGGCAATCCGTTTACATCTAGAAAGATCACCTTTTAAATAAATACTGAAATCACGACCTCTCCTTGTTGGTGCTTTATTCACGAATATCTGTTATCTTTGTGTTTCGCTATTGACAACAAAGAATATCGTTTTCTTTAGTACAACGTTTTCAACGAAGATATTAAATGAGTAAAAAGATCTTATATAAAATACTAGGTTATTTTCTTATTGCTCTTGTTTTAATTATTTCCGTTCGTTATATCATTAAATTGCCAATGATTATAAAAGTTTTGGCTTTAGCATTTAATGTAATTACAATCTACTATGCATATAATTTTTTAATAAAAGAAAATGATGAATCTTAAGAATACGTTAAAGTCTATTGGTGCCGGTGTGGGTGGCTTAATTTTGTTAATCATCTTGTTTATGTCATGGATGGACGTTAATCCTGGGGAGGAAGGTTTTGCTTATCGCCCTTATGGAGGTGGAGTAGATGTTGAGTCCAGTTACACTGAGGGTACTTATTTTATACCGCCGTGGAATGATATTATTACTTACAATATTCTTCAGCAATCAAAATCGTATGAGTCAACAGTAATGGATGTCAATGGAACAGATATATCAGTTGAGGTGGCGGTTAATTTTTCTGTTGAAAAAGGAAATGCGGCAAAACTTCACCTAAGGCATGGTATCGGTTATATCCAGTTTATTGACGATAAGGTTAAAGGCGCGATTAAAGATGTTGTTGGTCGTTATACTTATCAGGAGGTGTATTCTTCAAAAAGAGAAGCTTTGGAAGGGGAAATAGAAGAAATATTAATTGCCGACTTTAAAGGTAATTTTATTGTCTTTCATTATGTGGAAATTGCAGACGTAAACCTTCCGCAGAATATTGCAACTGAAATCACAAACAAAGAAACACAAAAACAAAAGAACCTTACTGCAGAGCAAAAGCAACAGGAGCAAGAGTATTTGGCTGCGGCTAAGATAGCCACGGCAAAAGGAGATTCGGCAAAAACAATTATCAGGGCAACAGCAGAGGCTCAGTCAATTAAGATAAAACAAGAGCAATTAAAGTCGTCCTCACAATACATTGAATATTTAAAAGCCCAAAGGTGGGATGGGAAAATGCCTCAAGTTGTGGGTACAGGCAGTGGTTTGATTATTGATTTGAAATAAGAAAGTCTGATTTTTTATTGCGAGTCCTATGAAGCAATTTTTGACGATATCTGGAAGGTTTATTGTTGTTGCCTCCGGCTTGCTTTTAGCATATGGATTCCAAAGTTTATATGGTCAATACCAAAGTCAACTTGAAACACTTAAGCATATACCTTTTGGTCATTTGTATGTCGTTCTAATTGTTGTTGGTGCTTTTATGATCATGCGCGGAAATCGCATGTATCCATAATTTAGTCATACAAATACTTAGTTTTGATTTTATATATTTATAATCAACATCCTTCTATGCGATTCATAGTCCTATTTATTTTAATACCATTTCTTGTGAGTTCACAAAAGAAAGCCCCCAAATGTGATGATGTGGACGCCCTTTCAATTAATTATTTTGATGAAGTCCCGGAGTCATATACTGGCCCAATTAAGGTTTGCTATCATACTGGTGAACTAAGTGCTTTACTAACCTTAAAAGAAGGCTTGAGTAATGGTGCTTCAAAACAATGGCATAAGAATGGTAATATGAGGCTTCTAGAAAATTATAGTGAAGGTATTCGGGTCGGTGTCTATAAGAGTTGGTACAAATCAGGAGCTAAGGAGATGCAAACCTCTTTTTCAAAGGGAGAAGCGAATGGGGTTTCTAAGATGTGGCACGAAAACGGTAATTTGATGAAAGTTGCAAATTACAAGGATGACCTTATGAATGGCAAAATGTCTTTATATTATGATAATGGTCAGTTGGAGTATGAAATTGAAATGATTGATGGTTTAGAAAGTGGGGAAGCCCAAACTTTTTTTAAAACAGGAGAGTTGATGGTGCGGATGTTCTATGAAAATGGAACACCAATTAAAACAAGTATTGAGTATTTCAAGAGTGGAACTGTAAAAGGTGAGATAGATTATGTGGATGGATTGTCCTCTTCTCTCCGTTGTTATCTCGAAAACGGCAAGCAAGTTCCTTGTGACGAAGATTAATACTTAACGTTTCACAATCGTGTACTTCGAGCAATCTACAAGCTCTTCTCCCTGAAGATAATCTAAGGCATCTATAATTTCTTGTTCTGTTCTGCCGAGTTGATTCATTAGTGTCGAAATTGTGCTTTTTTTAACGAGTTGTTTTAAAATTAATTGCGCAAGGTCCATTTTCTTATTTTCATTTCTCACACAGATATCGCATGTGCCACATGGCTCTATGTTTTCCCCAAAATAAGCCAATAAACTTTTACTGCGACAGCTTTTGCTTTTTACGAAAGCTGTAATTGAATCAATTTGCTTGACGTAATTTTGTTTTCTTATACCATAAACTGAAGGGTTGAGTAAGAAAGTGTCATTCTGTGATCTTGACCTCAGAAAGGTTATTGTCGGTTTTGTTGATGCTGGCATAAAATCACACACGCCATAGGTATGTAAAGTGTTTAATTTTTTCAGTACATCCTTTTCAGTGAGATTTACGGTTTTGGCTAATAACGAAATATCTAGTCTTTTATACTGATCAAATACACCAGGTAATTTGCGGATCAAAAATTGAGAAATATCTTTTAAGGTCTCATTTTGAATCTCAAAATTATATAGCTCTGAAACGCCAATCATTAATTTTATTTTTGCGGGGTGAAAAATAGATTCAGATAAAGAAAGGTCACCATTTAATTCAAGGATTTTTAGCCCGTGAAAAGCAATAATAGGCTTGATGGAATGGATGTTAGCAAAGTTCTCGATATTTATTTCAACTACCTGATCCTTTCCGTCTCCGAATGCAATTTTAAAGTGTTGAAAAAGCTTACTATAAAGCTTTGTTATTTCCTTTTTTTCAGGGAATCTAACACCGATGCTATTCTTGAAGACCTTCAAATCTTTATCGTTGTATAATGCAAATCCAATTGCTTTTCCCTTATCTCTTCCACAGCGTCCTGCTTCTTGAAAGTAGCCTTCGATAGAATCACTAATTTCATAATGAATCACGTACCTGACATCAGGCTTGTCAATTCCCATGCCGAATGCATTCGTAGCAACAATGATTTTGCGTTGGTTCTCCATCCAGAGTCGCATTGTTTCTTTTCGTTCTTCATTCTTCATTCCTCCGTGATACATTTCAGATGATAAGCCCTCGCTTTGGAGCATTAAGTTGAGTTCTCTTACGCTTCTTCGCGTCTGACAATACACGATACCTGAGCTATTTTTAAGGCTTTTACATAGCTCAAGCGTCCTAGCCTTTTTATTTTCGGATTGAAAGACACGATAAGCGATGTTTTCTCGAAGAAAGGAGGTTTGGTGAAGCTTTACATTTCGGAGGCCTAATTTTTCAATAATATCCTCCTTTACACGGTTGTTTGCAGTGGCTGTAAATGCTGCGAAACAAACATTGGGTTTCAACTCTCGTAGCTCAGAAATTCTGCTGTATGAAGGTCTAAAGTCATGACCCCATTGTGAGATACAATGTGCCTCATCTATAATAATCTGAGAAACTTTCATGGCTTTAAACCTTTCTAAGAAAATTGAAGTTTCAAGTCTTTCAGGAGAAAGGTATAAAAAGTCATAACCCCCAAATTTTGCATTATCTAAGGTGATGTCTATTTCACGAAAACTCATCCCTCCGTATATTGCCGCAGCGCGGATGTTTCTTTTTAAAAGTTGTTCTACCTGGTCCTGCATTAAGGACACGAGAGGGGAGATGACTATTGTTAAATTGGATTTTGCGATTCCAGGTAGTTGGTAACAAATTGACTTTCCGCCACCTGTAGGTAGAAGTGCAAATACGTCATTGTTGGCATAAAGGTCTGAAATTATTGCTTCTTGACCCGGCCGGAAGGATTCGAAGTCCCATACTTTTTTTAAAATAATATTCGGCGAATCCATTGATGTGCTTAGCTTTTGAACTTAGGTATAATTTTTGCTGTCAGACGTCTTGAATAATCCACGTATTAAACGTATCTTTGTACCCCTTAAATCAACAATAAATGTCAATAGACCAATATACTTTCCCTATTACCAAGACCTCAGAATCAAAGATAAAATATTTTGATTGGGACCATCTTGATTTCGGAAAGAATTTCTCTGATCATATGTTCTTGATGGAGTATGAAGATGGTGCTTGGAGTCAGGGTGAAATCGTTCCTTTTGCCGATTTGACGATGCATCCAGCGATGTCCGCAATTCATTATGGTCAATCTATATTTGAAGGATTAAAGGCCAATAGAACTGAAAATGGCGAGGTTAGTATTTTTAGGCCAGACATGAATGCTAAACGTTTTAATGAGTCTGCAGAGAGGATGTGCATGCCTACAATACCTGAAGATCTTTTTGTTGAGGCTATTCGTCAGTTAGTTTCTCTTGATACAGAGTGGGTGACTTCAAGGGAAGGGCATTCCTTGTATATTAGACCTTTCATGTTTGCCACCGATGAACTTGTGGGTATTCGGCCTTCAAGAACTTATAAGTTTCTTATTATAACGACACCAGTTGGTCAGTATTATTCTGAACCAGTCAACGTTAAAATAGAGAAGTCGTATACCCGTGCTGCTTCAGGTGGGGTCGGACGCGCTAAAGCTGCTGGTAATTATGCGGCCTCTATGTACCCTGCTTTGCAAGCGCAGAAGGAAGGTTATCACCAATTGGTTTGGACCGATGCCGCTGAGCATAAGTATATTGAAGAGTCAGGAACGATGAATATTATTTTTCAAATTGGTGATAAGTTGATTACGCCTGATGAAAATCATGATACGATTCTGAGAGGTATAACAAAACGAAGTGTTATTGAGGTGGCTGAGATGTGGGGCGTAGAAGTTGAGGAGAGAATGATCACAATTAAAGAGGTGATTGAAGCCGCGAAGAATGGGACTTTAAAAGATGCTTTTGGCGCTGGAACAGCAGCAACAATAGCTCCAATTGCAATGATTGGCTATGAAGATGAAAAATTTATGTTACCTCCTGTCAAGGACCGTTTAATCTCAAATAAGATTAAGAAGTTTCTTGGTGATCTCAAAACAGGACGTGTAGAAGACACGTTTGGCTGGAACTTTATCGTTTAGTTTCTTGTGTTTTTATTTTCTATATTAAGCAAATGAAGTTTGCAAATACTGTCTTTTTTCTTTTTTTTGTGCTTATCTCGTTTTCTCAAACAGACTATTTAAAGGAAATAGCCATTGAGTCTTGTGAATGTGCTGATAGTTTACCATTGCAGTTAAACACCTCTGAGCGTAATATGAGGCTTGGCTTATGCATGATTAACGCATGTGAGCCATACAGTGCAGAATTACTAAGGGATCATCAAATAGATTTAAAACGTATTGACGTTCAAGGTGAGGAGTTAGGCGTTCTTGTCGGTATTAAGATGGCGACAGTCTGTCCTGAAAAGTTAATTCAACTTGTAGAAGAAGATGCTGAAGATGCTGTAATTACTGAGCAACTTTCTAGTACTGGGGTTGTTGTTGGAATTGATGGTGAAGATTTTGTCTGTTTTACTATAAAAGACGTGGATGGAAGGAAGTCCAAATATTATTGGTTGACCTATGTCGAGTCTGACCTGAACCTAGAGACAACTTATAAAGAATTGATTGGGAGACAGGTGTATTTTGACTATGCTGTCGATGATTTTTATGATGCCAGAATCAGTGGGTATCGAAATGTCAATTATTTAATATCCATTGATTTATAATCAACTTCTACTTTCTGTTGTAATTTAGCTCAACGTATACTGGAAGATGGTCAGAATATCCGTTTAAATATTTTAGACCACCGTAGGTTCTAAAGGGTACTTTGTTTCCCTTGTAGGACGTAATAAGGTATTCAGGTGAGAAAATACTTCCTGAATGTGGTTTTGTAGAAAGCTTGGACTTTTCAAAGCCTTTTGAAATCATAATATGATCCAAGATATTCCATTCACCTCTGTAACTATTTGTACCACCATATTTGTTAGAGGATTTCGTGATACAAGGTTCAAGTACTTTTTTGAGTTCATTTACTGATTGATTGCTTGGATAATCGTTAAGGTCACCCATTAAAATGATTGGTGTATTGGGGTTTTCTGAAAGGAGGGAGTCGATGAATTCTTTTGCTTTTTTAGCCGCTTTCATTCTTTTAGGTGCGCTTTTCTCAGTGCCACCACGTCTGCTCGGCCAATGATTAGCGATTGCAAAGAAAACCTCGTTTTTGTAGGAGAGTTTAGCCCATAGAATATCTCTAGAGGTTGGATTGCTCTGGTTTGGTAAATTAAAGCGAATAAAACCCTTGTCAAGCAGCGAGAGCTTTTTTGTATTATATAGCATTCCTACATCAATTCCTCTTGCATCTAAACTATTAAAATGAATCGTTTTATAGTTTTTTAGTCTTTTGTTTTTATCAATAATGTCTTGAATTACTTTTTCGTTTTCTATCTCACAAAGACCAATGAGCATTGGTGTTTTAAGGTCGCAAATTATTTTATTGATTTGATTTATTTTTGTTTCGTAGCGTTTGGCTCCCCATTCTTTTTTTCCATCGGGTAAAAATTCCTCATCATTGTTTGGGCCATTAATGGTATCAAAAAGGTTTTCTACATTGTAGAAAGCAATGCGTTCTGTCTTTTGTGCGTTGCAACTACATAAGAATAGTGTGATAAATAGCTGGATTAATACTTTATTCATTTTGTTTTTTAAAATTGTTCGAGTATCTGTATGCGTTCATCAATAGGAGGGTGTGTTGAAAATAGATTTCGGAACCAGCGAATTAAGAAAAAAGCCTTTTTGCTAGAGCCGTTGTCAATAAACATTTGTTTTACATCGTTGTTTTTCACTTCTCTGATTTCTGAATTTCCCGATATTTTCTTTAATGCATTTGCCAAGCCTAGAGGGTTCTTGGTCATTTCAGCTGCTCCTGCATCAGCTAAGTATTCTCTTTTTCTACTCAATGAAAACTTGAAGAGTAGAGATATCAAATAGGCTACTGCCGAAACTAAAAGAATTACGATTAAAATTAGCGCGCCTCCTTTATTGTCTTTTTTTCTAGATCTACCGCTTCCACCGAATAATAAGGTCCGAAAAACGACTTGAAGTATAAATGAAAAAATACCAACAAATACGATGCTAATAATTAAAAGTTTGACGTCATTATTCCGGATGTGCATGAGCTCATGCGCAATTACGCCCTCAAGTTCGTCGTCATCAAGTTTTTCAATTATTCCTCTAGTTAGTGTTACGGTGTAGTTTTTTTCGTTCAAACCACTAGCAAATGCATTTAGCGCAGAGGAGTTGATGATTTTGAGCTTTGGCATTTTCATACCTACGCTCATACAAAGGTTTTCTGCCAGATTGTATACGCGTATATTTTCTTTACGCTCGAGACTCTTTGCTCCTGTTGCATAATTGATCATACTAGAATGACCCAGATATGCGATTAGAAACCACAATCCCGTAAATAAAAGAACAAAAGGGGTAGCTGAAAGAAAGGCTTCGTTTATATTTCCTCTAGCTACAAATATTAATACCACATATAAGCCTGCGAGTAGTATCGAAGGGAATCCTATAAGTAGAAGTATGGATTTCCTGTTGTTACTCGTGATTTGTTGTTGAAGCCCAACGTATTCCATACCTTAGAATTTTACCTCAGGAGCTTTGTTGAGATCTACTCTAGCTTGTTCTCCGACATCAAACATTTCCTCACTTTTAAATCCAAACATGCTTGCAAATAATACATTTGGGAATTTTTGAACAGCGATGTTTAGTTCTTTAGTGGCTGAATTAAAGAATCTTCTTACTGCGGCTAGTTTGTTTTCTATATCAGAAAGTTCTTCCTGAAGCTGCATAAAGTTACTACTTGCTTTAAGATCTGGGTATGCTTCTACTTGAATGCTAAAACCGCTAAGCGCTGAACTCAGTTGTTGTTCAGCTGCAATTTTATCATTGATCGATGAAGCTCCTAAAGCTTTATTTCTAGCTTCTGTAATGGCTGACAATGTGCCTGCTTCATGTTCCATATATCCCTTAACGGCACCAATAAGCTGTGGTACAAGGTCATGACGCTGCTTGAGCTGAACATCTATGTCAGCAAATGCATTTTCACGGTTGTTTTTTAATTTGACAAGTGTATTGTAGATGCTAATGATCATTAGTACAAAAATTGCTACAACAACGAGTAGTATTCCTAAAGGGCCCATTTTTTTTTAGTTTAATTATTTATTGTTCGTGTTAAAGATAATTTTAAATATTGAGTCTTTTCTTTTCTACATATGTTTTTGTTAAAATGACTATTATTTAATCATTATTAATGATTAGTATTTAATCATAGTTATTATATTAAAAAAAAATG
>JAQXCN010000006.1 GCA_029251865.1 Crocinitomicaceae bacterium
ATTGTATGTGGCGCTCATTATTTCTTATAATCTTTCTATCGTTCAGCTTAAATCATTTAGCTCAAGTACACTACCGTAATGAAATAAAGAGTATTGGTACTTTTAATGAATTAAAAGGACGGCCCAATACGAGTAAATTTGGATCGGTAGACGCTGTTAAAGTCTTACTCGATTTAAAGACAAATACCCTCTATTTTTTAAATGCAAATGTCTATAAACTCCATGTGGATTTTTGTATTGATTATTTGGGTTATAACCAAAACAAGTGGAAGTTTAATGTGAACAATTATAACGAGACAGATAATCGAGATTTCCTTATGGGAACAATAAATCATTTTGAAAATCAAAATAAATACACCTTAGAATTTTCTGTCGCTGATAAAATAAATTCAGATCAGGTCATTCGGCTTTATAAGAAGGTCATTACATCCTTCACACTGACGGACTCTATTTTTGTTTTTTTGAATACGAATAGAATGCGCGATAATCAAGTGCTTAAATCCAGAGTACCTACCATAGACCCTTCCGAAATTTATGCTGGATTGGATTATCAGGCGCTCAATCAATTAGAGGGTTATGGAATCCTAACCTTTAGAACAGTAGAGGAAGCCAATAGTGGAGGGTTGAATTCAGAAAGTTTAGTTGTTATAAAAGGAACACCGAATGATTTACCGCCTGTAGCGGGTGTGATTACAACAGATTTTCAAACGCCTTTAAGTCACATTACGCTACTATGTATGAATCGAGGTACGCCTATGTTAGCAATGAAGCAAGTGTGGGATGATTCTCTTATGAGAAGTATGGAAGACTTACCCGTACACTTTATTGTAGGATCGGATTCCCTCTTTATCGAAAAGTCCTCAATCAGTGAGGTTAAGGCATTCGCAAAGAATAAACGTTCAAGTCAAATAAAAATCACCCTTACAAAAGATACCTTGAGAAAAGAACTTATTACGCCAAAAGAAATGGAAGGTAATTTGTCGCTCGTAGGAGGGAAGGCTGCTCATTTTGGGACCCTTAACACTGCAATTAAAAAATTAAAGTTGAATGTGAGTGTTCCTGAAGCTGCATTTGCAATTCCCTTTGCTTTTTATGAGGAGCACATTAAAGCGGCTGGAGTGGATCGTCTAATTAAAGCTTTGCCTCTGACTATAAACGAAAATAATGATGAAATCTTACGAGAACAACTCGATTATATTCAGTATAAAATAAAACGAACACCTATTTCGAATAAGTTATTGACCTTGCTAAGGGACAAAGTATCAGCGTCTCAATATGATACAATTCGATTCCGCTCATCAACGAATACAGAAGATATTGATGGATTTAATGGTGCAGGATTGTATGCCTCTAAGTCTGGCATCCTCAATCATTCTAAAAAAAGTTTCGAAAAAGCAATTAAAAAGGTTTGGTCAAGCACTTGGTCTTACAAGGCGTTTATGGAGCGTTTCTATTTTGGAATCCTTCAGACATCAGTTTCTATGGGAATCCTTTGCCATAGGTCATTTCCTAATGAAGAGGCCAATGGTGTCGTAATTACAAAAAATTTATATCGAAAGAATTATAGAGGTTTTGTAGTGAATGCGCAAAAGGGCGACGTAAGCGTTGTAAAACCACCCAATGGAGTGACTTGTGAGCAAATGATTTGTTATTCTGATAAAAATGATGCTTTCTATGGAGAAAAAGAAATTGTCGAATATATTTCCTATTCAAATATCCTAAACACCTCAGAATTAGCCGTGCTTTCAACTGATGAAGTCATTAACTTAACCAGTTCCTTGTCTAAGATTAAAAAATATATTTATCAAAAAAACAGAAAAAAAATTCGAAATCTTACGTATTATAATTTTGGTTTAGATTTTGAGTTTAAATTATTTGGCTCAGAGAGACAACTTTATATCAAACAAATGCGTCCTTTCTAAGGTTATATAAAAAAATAAAAATGAAACAAAAAGTCCTTATTATATGCAGTCTAATGCTTGTGTTATTTACATTTAATTCATGTAAAACAATTGACAAGTTGACACAATTCAATATGAGTTTTAATCAAACGGTTGTGATTCCGTCATCAACAGGTATAAGTTTGCCGATTGATTTGATTACACCAGATATAGAAACGAACGCTGAGAGCACCTTTGAAATCAATGATACGAGAAAGGACCTTATAGAAGAAATAAGATTGACCTCATTAACTTTAACCTTAAGTGCTCCGGTAAATGCAGATTTTAGTTTTCTAGAATCAATTCGTGTTTTTATGAATGCGCCTGATTTACCTGAAGTAGAAATAGCATGGGCAAATGATATTCCTGACAATAGTGGGGATGTCCTTACATTAAATGTTTCAGGTGCAGATTTTCAAGAATACATAAAAAAGGATCAGTTCAGTTTACGCTGTAACAGCGTAACGGATGAACTACTCACTTCAGACCATCAAATTGAGATTGCTTCAACCTTTTTTATAGATGCGAGAATTCTTGGGCAATAATTATTGCACCATAAATTTCTTAGAAGAAATACCACTAACGAAGAGATAGGCGCCTCGTGGAAGTGCGTTGATATCTAGTTTTTGAGTCAGCCCTTTCAATTGACCAGAAAGTACTTTTTTACCTTCCAGCGTAAAAATCTCGTATTTTGAAGTTGTTCCAAAACTTCTATTAATGGTAAGTATATCTTGAACAGGATTAGGAGATAGAGAATAATTTACTTGTTCTTTATTATCACTTACAGACAATGTTCCATTAATATCATATCGCGAAAAGAATTTCCAGATTTCAACATTTGAATTAATGTCATAATTGCCAAAAGCACCCGGCCAGTCATGTTCCCCATTATAGACCTTAAATAACTCTACATTAGCACCATTGGTGCCCCCGTCGAAAACAAAGTGGTCTACCGTTGTACCATCACCTGTATTAATATCTGGTATAGGCGTTTGTGAGGGGGTTGGATTACAATTGTTATAATCAACCCAATATGCCATCACGTCATCAATGTTCTCAGAAAAAATTGCCCCTTCATAGGGTACAGTTGGGTCATTTGTTCCGTGTATTTGAAGGACAGGTGTAGGGTGTGTCGGACTACAAGAGTTGGCGGTAGGAGGTGACATAGAGCCCGTTACTGATGCGATTGCCGCTATTTCATTGCTAAGTTCACAAGCTAAAACATAACTCATAAAACCACCATTAGACATCCCAGTAGAATATATTCTTTCTGTATTAAGATTATAATTGGCATCTACGTAATCAATCATATCTTGCGTGAATCCCACGTCATCAACCGTACTTAAACCCCAACCCACGTTCCAGTGAGGCGTATTCGTAGCATCTAAAGTTCCCTGAGGATGAATTAAGATAAAACCTGCTGTATCAGCGATACCTCTAAAACCTGTGTAAGCAAGGTTAACGCTCGCCGAACTTCCGTAGCCATGAAAACAAAACACAAGTGGGGCAGGGGTGTTCGCATCATATATGTCTGGAACATATAAAAAGAAATCACGATCAATACCACCTGAATTGATTGTTATACTTTGTGTTTGTTGTGCAAATACAGCTGAAGTCGCGAAAAATGATAGTAAAAGTATAATTGTTTTCATGTTCAAGGTTTTGTATAAAATTAAACATTAAGCGCGAATGAAAGTTCATAGCATAAAAAAAGAGGTCAATTTGACCTCTTTGTAGACGGTTAATGAAATACTATTATTTTAACTTCACAAAAGGTAAAATGTCATCAAAAGGTATCTTTATGGTAGATTCTCCATATTGACCTCTGCAGTGTCCTAATACGCCTCTGTTGCCCATTCCAAAGGT
>JAQXCN010000011.1 GCA_029251865.1 Crocinitomicaceae bacterium
TCAAAGAAAAAGAGGTGTTTTATAGATAGAGTATGGCACTTAATTTTAATTTTTTGTGTCGCATTTTTGACCTCACTTTTTTAAAGTGAATATTCATTTTATTTGTCTGTTTTTGTTAACGTAGGGCTAAAGATACATCTTTATTTTTCCATTGTGAAGCCCTTTTACAGCTGCATTTCCTCGATAGGGCTCTAGACTCTACTCTATTTCTAGATACTCAAACACTTCAACAAATCCTAGTTTTAGATCCGACAATTCGATGATACTGTCTACTAAAGACGACTCATCGATATTTTTTATCGGTGAGTCTTTTTTTTACCCTCCGTGTTCTTTGTCAGGTCTACGATTTGGGGAAATTATTCTCAAAAAAATTAAGTTCGATATTGTCATGTAGAAAGTTATAACCTTTTTAAGTTTAATATTCAGATTAAGTTTAAAGTAAGTATTAACATTTTGTTAATGTTACTGTAATCTAAAATAAGATTAATACTATTTAATTTACACTTCATAATTGTTATAACCAATGAAGTCCATTATTTCAAAGTCTATTCTTATTGTGGATGACGATAAAGATATTTTAGAGTTTCTGAGTTATAATATTCGTCAAGCAGGTTACAAAGTCTTCACAGCTTTAAATGGTGAAGAAGGCCTTTCACTAGTAAAAAAAATTGAACCCTCAATGGTTTTGTTGGATGTTATGATGCCTGTGATCGATGGTATTGAATCTTGCAGGGAAATTCGATTGATGCCACTGAGTGAGCAACCTATTATTGCAATACTATCCTCACGTTCTGAAGAATATTCACAAATAGCCGGTTTTGAAGCAGGAGCAGATGACTACATTACCAAGCCAATAAGACCACGACTACTATTAAAAAAAATCGAGTCATTATTTCGAAGAATAGAACACGGAAAATCAAGTGCCATTAAAGTCAGTAAAAATGGAATTAATATTGATCGAGAAAGGTTTAAGGCTTCAAAAGATGGAATGGATATTTACTTGCCAAAAAAGGAATTTGAACTTTTAGAGCTACTTATGAGTAAACCAGGAAAAGTATTTAATCGCGACCAAATTATGTCGTTGATTTGGGGAGACGATACCATTGTTGGTGAAAGAACAGTTGATGTGCACATAAGAAAGTTACGTGAAAAAATCGGTGATAATTGTGTCCGGACAATTAAGGGTGTTGGATATACCTTTAATGATCTATAAAACTTTTACCTATAAATAAGCTGAGTCTTTTAGGCCTATGTTAACTGAATATTAAGGAATTCATTTAATTATAATCTTAACATGATAATCGCTTAACCTAAATAATAGGGATCTGTTCGATCTTTGTACCAACAATATTAATTTAAGAAAAAATGAAAAAAATTAAAATATTATTAATTGCTATTTCTGTAATAGTTGCAACGGGTTGTAAGAAAAAAGGATGTACAGATCCAACAGCTATAAATTACAATATTGAGGCTGAAAAGGATGATAATTCCTGTAAGTACAACACGGACGAAACTTCTGTCATAGTTTCGAATAATATCACTACAAATACTACCTGGACCGCTGATAATGTGTATGTTTTAGCAAGTCGTGTTACTGTTGAAACTGGAGTAGCATTAACTATTGAAGCTGGAACTATTATCAAAGGGCAAGCCGGTTCAGGTCCTAATGCTACTGCACTTTTGATTGCTCGAGGAGGTGAATTATTCGCTAATGGAACGGCTGACGCTCCAATTATTTTCACATCAGTCGCTGATGAAATCATGCCTGGCCAAAAAGTAAGTCCAAATCTTGATCCAAACCTAGATGGTCTTTGGGGTGGATTGATCATATTGGGCAACGCACCAATTTCTGCTGCATCAGATGTGGTTCAGATAGAAGGGATTCCTCCATCGGATGCAAATGGTTTGTACGGAGGTTCTGACGCAACTGATAATTCAGGGTCTATAACTTATATTTCTATCCGTCACGGTGGAGCAAATATTGGTGAAGGAAATGAGATTAATGGTCTAACTCTTGGCGGTGTAGGAAATGGAACTACTATTTCAAATGTTGAGGTCGTGGGAAATCAAGATGATGGGATTGAATTTTTTGGAGGAACTGTGAATGTTTCAAATGCCCTTGTTTGGAATGCAGGCGATGATGCCATTGATACAGATCAAGGTTGGTCAGGAACTCTTGATAATTTTATCGTTTTGAATCCTGGCGATGAGTGTTTTGAATTAGACGGGCCAGAAGGATCTGCATCAGGAACGCATACTATTACCAATGGAACTACATACGCTGGGCGTGCCCAAGGATTGGTTGATTTAGACGACAATTCAAGCTTGATATTCAAGAATCAATACTTCTTTGGTCTTGCGGATGGTCAAGATTTCGATCAATTGCCAACGGCTGATGGATTTTTAAATGCCTCTGATTTTCAAGTAACCCTTCCTGCTGGAGGAGTCCTAACTGATTTCTTTAAGGACGGTTCGGATGCTTTTACAACTGAAGTATCAGAAGGTGCAAATACCGTAGGTGCCAATGCTTCTGTTTTTACGGGATGGACTTGGGCTGGTTTATCAGGTAACCTATCAGGATTATAAAAATTAAATAATCAATTGCTTTTGCGGCACTCGTAGAATCTTTCTACGAGTGCTCTTTTTTGTTAAAATAAAATAAGATGAGAAACCTTTATTTGTTGTTCATATTTATCATGTTGAGTTCTTATGCTTTTTTCGCACAAAGCGGGATTATAAGAGGTTCTATTATTGATGGTTCTTCAGGAGAATTTTTGCCTATGGTAAAAATACAAGTTGAAGGCTTGAATAAAGGAGCGTTTTCAGACCTTGATGGAAAGTTTGAATTTAACCTACCCGTTGGTATGTATAATCTAATTTTCTCCATGTATTCTTATAATAAAACAGTAATAAATGGTGTAGAGGTCACAGCAGAAAAAGTGACCCTTGTTGAAAATACGCCACTAGAGGCACAAGTAACAGAGTTCGGTGAGGTAACCGTTCAAGCCGAATACAAAAAAAATACAGAAAATGCCATACTCAGAATGAAATTGAAAGCGGCCAATATGATTGACGGTATATCCGCTTCAAATTTTAGAAAGACAGGTGATTCTGATGCCGCATCGGCCATGAGACGTGTACCAGGCATCTCTATTACAGGGGGAAAATATGTTTTCATCAGAGGGATTGGAGACCGATACAATAAAACCATACTGAACGGACTAGACATTCCAGGATTAGATCCAGACAGGAATACCCTTCAGATGGATATTTTTCCCACCTCGCTCATTGACAATATGATTGTCAATAAAACATTTAGCGCAGAGCTACCTGCTGATTTTACGGGTGGTTTGGTCAATATCGAATTGGTCAGCTTTCCCAATAAAAAAACACAAAGCATTTCATTAAGGGCAGGCTATAACCCCAATTTCCATCTAAGAAATGACTATTTAGATTATCAAGGAGGTAAATTAGACTTCTTGGGTTTTGATGATGGAACCAGAGCAATTCCTGCAGAAACAAACATTCCCACATTCCCACAAATTATAGGAAACCCTACAGGGCCTCAAGCTGATCGATATGCTGATATTTTAAATTCATTCAATAAAACCCTTGCAGCTAAGGAGTCTCAAAGCTTTTTAGATGGCGGTATTTCAATGAATTTTGGAAACCAAGTCAAAAAAGAAAAACGGACAATCGCATATAATTTCTTGCTCAATTACCGCAACAACACAGAGTTTTATCGAGATGCTATTTTTGGTAGATATGGATTGCCTGGAGACCCAGATCAAACGGCAATGGACACGATGGAGTATCAACGAGGTGATTATGGAGTGAATACGGTTATGCTAAGCACCCTCGCCGGATTTGCCGTAAAGACATTGAAGGCAAAATACAGCATTACTGCCATGCATCTTCAAAACGGAGAATCAAGTGCCGGTATATTTGACTTTATCAACGATGATGAGGGGTCTTATTTTACAGGATATCAGCACAACCTTTCCTACAGTCAAAAGTCTATCTCCAATCTTCATATCGCTGCCAAATACAAATTTGAAGAAGCAAAATGGGACTTGGAATGGAAGCTTTCCCCAACCTTTTCAAGAATTAAAGACCCTGATATCCGTTTTACACGTTACGAGAACATTGACGGTGGAGTGAGAATTAGCACGGAAACAGGTTTCCCGGAGCGCATTTGGCGTGACTTATATGAAATCAATGGAGTGGCTTTAGTTGCTGCAAAGAAATCATATGAAGCTTTTGGCTCGAAGGCCGAGCTTAAGGTGGGAAGCGGTTATTCCTACAAACAACGTGATTTCTCTATCAAGAACTTTCAAGTGAATGTGAGGGGAGACATTCCTTTAACTGGAGACCCTGACGAATTGTTTCAAGACGAAAACTTATGGCCCTATCTTGGCAATCCATCAGAGGGAACAACCATTGAAACTCCTTTTCTGCCGAGTAACCCCAATTCTTTCAACTCAAACATCAGCAACATCTCTGCATATGTCTCCAATCAAGCGACAATTGGAAAGAAATTCAAGTCGATCATCGGACTTCGTACAGAATACTACACACACAGATATACTGGGCAGGATCAACTAGGAACAAACGTATTGAATAACGACAAGGTCCTGGAAAACCTAGGTTTGTTTCCTGCCGTGAATCTTGTTTATTCCGTAACTGAAAATCAAAATATACGACTCTCATATGGAAAAACAATTGCAAGGCCTTCATTTAAAGAACTTTCATTCGCGGAGATTTTTGACCCTATAACGGGTAGAACATTCGTAGGTGGATTGTTCAGAGATGCAGACAATGCCACAGGAGTTGTTTATTGGGACGGAGAACTGACCAGTACCAATATACATAACCTTGATTTTAGATGGGAGATTTTCCCTTCTAAAGGGCGTACCGTTTCTATCAGTGCCTTTTATAAAAAATTCATCAACCCCATTGAAATCATACAATATGCAACACAGCCGGGGGCATTCCAACCTAGAAATGTAGGTGACGGGCAGGTTCTTGGAGGAGAGTTCGAGATTCGTGAAAACCTCAGTTGGATCAGCAAAAAAACAGAGGCCTTTGATTTTGTATTGAATGTAACCGTTGTGGATTCTCGCATTGAATTGAGTAAAACAGAATACGATAGCCGTGTGGCAAATGCAAGAACTGGTCAAGTGATTGAAACCTTCCGTAAGATGGCTGGTCAAGCTCCCTATATTGTTAATGGTGGTTTTTCATACAATGGTGCCGAAAAAGGATTCTTTAGCAATCTTCAGGCAGGCTTGTTCTATAATGTACAGGGTGAAACACTTCAATTTGCTGGAATTGTAGACCGACCAGATATTTATACGGTCCCTTTTCACAGCTTGAATTTCAACATTAACAAGTCTTTTGGAAAGGATGAAATGTATTCCATTGGTATAAGAGTAAGCAACTGTCTAAACGATCAAAGAGAAAGTATATTTAAATCCTTCAACGCAGAGGATCAATACTTCTCTCAATTGTCTCCTGGAGTGTCGTCTAGAATAAGATTTAGAGTCAATTTGTAAAGTAATTTATATTCTATTCAATCCCCAAATATTCGCACACTTCAATAAATCCTTGTTTTAGATCCGATAATTCGATGATTCTGTCTACCATTGAAAAGCCAATCTGAAAAGACTGGCTTTTTCATTTCCCGGAACGTTGAAAGCTTGCTTTAATAAGTGAACGGAAATGTAAAAAGGAAGATCACGAAGTGGTCTGAGTTTTTCTTTGTAAGCCTCCATTAATGTCCATCCGAAATGAAATGAAGGATATTCCTGTCCCCGCTACTAAAGACGAATCATCGGTATTTTTTATCGGTGAGTCTTTTTTTTGACCCTCTGTATC
>JAQXCN010000016.1 GCA_029251865.1 Crocinitomicaceae bacterium
AATACGAATGTGTATACTATATGTAACTACTGTAAATGTTAATACTCACGTATGATAATGAACATCAAAAAAATTAAAGGGTTTTTTAAAATAATATCTTTATTCTTTTACCTTTACGCAGCTTTTAGGTGTAAATGTTATTTACTTAAAAAGGAATCCGGTGAAATTCCGGAGCTGTATCTGCAGCTGTAAGTGTCTTAAAAACGACTTTATATACCACTGAAATTCGGGAAGGTAAGTCGATCTTGACATGAGCCAGAATACTTGCCTTCAAGCACAAGAGAAGACTTCAGATTAAAGTCAGACTTAATTTCCTGCTTGGATATTATTTTCTTTTAGCTGATTTCTTCAACGTTTTATTTTTTAATTACTTAATTATTTTAACGATGAAGAATTTTTACATTCTAACGATTGCCCTTTTTTTTGGGGCTAATGCTAACGCTCAAATTGATTTTGAGTCATCCTTAACAGAACCAGAGTCCTACAATAACGGATCAGAAGGACCAGAAGGTTTTGATTTCTCACCTATTCAACTTGTGAATTACTATGATTCTGAATTTAGTTACTTCACGGGTTTTGCTATTTCTAATGTCACTGATAATGTCACGCCAGGTTACACGAATCAATACAGTGCATATGCCGGCGCGGGAGCTAACAATTCTAACACCTACGCCGTGGCTTATTCGAATCCAGAAATATATTCAAGCATTGCAGAAGCAAGAATATTATCTTTTGACCTATCAAACACAACTTATGCTGCTTTATCGATGCTTGAAGGAGATTCTTACGGTAAAAAATTCGGAGAAGCAACAAATGCCGCCGGTGAAGATGATGGTACAAACGGAGAAGATTACTTTAAAGTTTGGATCATTTGTGAAAATTCAAATAATGGAAGTAAAGATTCATTAGAGTTTTATCTAGCGGATTACAGATTTGCCAATAACGCGGAAGATTACATTCTCAATACTTGGGAATCCATCAGCCTAACGGACCTTTCCTTCGACGTAACGAATATTTCAATGCGATTCGAATCTTCTGACAATGGAGAATTCGGAATGAATACCCCTGCATACTTAGCAGTCGACAATATCATGTGGGAGGCACCGCTTTACATCGCTGAAACAAATCAGAAAGATTTTGAATTCTATCCAAATCCGGTAAACAACCTCTTAAATATCAATGGTCCTGAAGGATTTGTAACAGTTACAACGATAAACGGCGAAAAAATTAAAGAACATTTACACGATTCAAAATCAACTATAGACTTTTCAGCCTTGCCTTCTGGCATTTACATTTTGAATGTAAATACACCAAATGGTATAACCTCGAAAAGAATTATAAAGTAATATAAAGAGAGAACCGAGGTTGTGTGATTCTTCAATCTCGGTTCATCTTAACTTATGAAACTCGTCATTATTTCTTGTTTATGGTTTGGAATTCATTGTTTTGGACAACAAGGTGGGATACAAGAAATAAATGAAGTCACTTATACATACACCCTTGATACCTTTAACGCCAAAAACGTTTGGGAAGGTCTTAACACCGAAAAAATAGAATCCTTACAGGCTAATGATGCCGCTGACCTCATCCAAAAGTTAACCAGCACGAATATTAGATCATACGGGGGCCTTGGAGGTTTAAAAACCGTATCTTCTCGGGGTCTTGGCGCGAATCACTCGATTATTGTTGCAGACGGATTCGGTATTAACAATACACAGAATGGTCAAGTCAATCTAGGTCAAATTCATGCTGATAACATCTCCTATATTAGGAGTGATTCCGACGAGAAAACACAATTTCTTCAGCCCATTTCGGCTCAAGTCTCAGGAAGCCATTTTTCTTTAGAAACTTTCGAAAATAATTTTGGCGCCGATGGTTTTCAATTTCGACTTCAAGGAAAGCAGGGTTCGTTTAATCAAATGGGAACGTATAGCGCCGCTAAATTCTCAAGTAAAAAAGTTCTCTTAAGTGCACATGGGAGCATCAGAAAATCAGATGGTAACTACCCTTTTACACTCACAAACGGTTCTCAAAACTCGGAAGAAACCCGAACAAATAATGATTATTTAGATTACTCTTTTGGATTTACTGGTGGTTTCAAATTCGGGAATTCGGTCTTCAGACTAGGCTACCTTCAAAAAGAATTCGATCAAGGTTTGCCCGGAGCCGTAATACTGTATAACAACTTTACAGATGAACGTATGGAGCGTATTGACCAAAATTTATTTGGAGATCATGTTTTTAAAGGAAAAAAAACAACCTTCCGAAGCTTTTTCAAAATGAATAAAAACCAAATGCGTTACACTGACCCTGATTATTTAGGTCAAGATAATGGCATTGACATTACTTATCAAAACGAATCATTACAATTGGGTGTGGCAGTAGAGCATATCTTTAAAAACGATTTGAAAATACACTTTGGTGCTGAAGAGGTACTTAGTAATTTAATAGTGAGTGACATTGGTTTTTCAAAACCGAACAGGATGCATCACTTTGGGATTGTAGGATTAAATTATATCTTCTTAAAAAAATACGGCCTCACTCTGCAATTATCTGAGCAATTCATAGAAGAAAATAATAAAGCTGGAGTTAGTGCAGAAAACCAATTCAAAATCAATCCTTACATCGCGTTCTCAGCAAAAGAAGGAAAGCATAAATTTGGACATACAATATGGTATAGAAATTCTTTTCGAATGCCCACATTTAACGAACTCTATTATAACAATATCGGAAACCTCAATCTCGAACCAGAACAAGCCCATCAATTCAATTACGCTTGGTCTTTTTCCTCCTCAAATAAAAGAAAGTTTCATTTTTATTTACGCAATACTTTTTATCTCAATTTCGTTGACGAAAAAATTGTTGCCATACCTACCAAAAATCTCTTTACTTGGTCAATGCAGAATGTTGAAAACGTGCGTATTTTAGGTGGTGACCTTAAATTTGGTTCAAAATTTAATACTACCAAAGATTTAAGCTTTAGCCTCGATCTCAACTATAGTAATCAGAACGCAATTGACATATCGGACCCTAATTCTCCTACTTTTAAAAATCAAATCGCATATATGCCTGTTCATTCTGGAAACATCGACCTATCAATCAGATATAAGGACCTAGGAATAACAATTTCTAACTACGCAAATTCACTGCGTTATGCCTTAAATGAAAATATTACTGCCAATCAGGTAGATGGATTTTTGATAAGTACGTTAAGTTCACATTACACTTTAAAGCTCAGAAATAAAAACAAACTAACTTTTCGATTTACTGTTAAGAATTTATTCGATTCGCAATACGCGGTCATTCGAAGCTTCGTCATGCCAGGTCGGAATTATATAATTGTTATGAAGTATGCGTTTAATTAAATTTCTTTTTTGTCTTTGTCTTCTGCTTTATTCTTGTGGAAAAAACAACGAACCACCAATTGAAACTGAGTCTATTTCAAATGGCGCCCTAGTGCTTTGTGAGGGGCTGTTTCAACAGAATAATGCGCAACTTTCTTTTGTGAGTTTTAACAATAACCAAATTGAAAACAATGTATTTCTCAACCGTAATGGGCGTCAACTTGGTGATACTGGGAATGATATAAAAAAGTATGGTAACAAAATCTACATCGTCGTCAATGTTTCCAGCACGATTGAAGTTTTAGATGCCAATACTTTAAGTTCGATCAAACAAATATCAATGATGAATGGAAATACGGCAAAACAACCGCGGGCAATTGTCTTTCATGGCGGACTTGCATTCGTTTCATGTTTTGACGGTTATGTAGACGTTATAGACACGACATCCCTGTCAATAAACAGTAGAATTCAAGTGGGAAGTAACCCTGATGGTTTGGCCATAGCAAATAACAAATTGTATGTTGGCAATTCAGGTGGACTAAATTCACCCTTAATGGATTCAACTGTTTCTGTCATTGATTTGAATACGCTGCAAGAAATAAAAAAAATAACTGTGGGTATGAATCCAGGAACAATACAAGCTGATCCTTTTGGAGATATTTATGTAGTTACCCGCGGGAATTATACCAGTATTCCATCACGAATGAAAAGACTAAATAGCGTAAGTGATAGTTTAGAGCAAACATTTGATCTCGATATTTCAGGTATTTCAAGCTTTAATAACGATTTCTTGGTAACCTATTATGACTTTACCTCCTCGCAAAATAACGTCGGCCTATTTAATACATATACAGAGGAATTAGAATTGGATTCATTTATGCCTTTAGAAGAAGTTCAAACTCTTTATGGATTACATTACAATCCATCGAATAATAAAATATACATTTCCGATGCAATGAATTATACCAACACGGGATATCTCAGAGAATATGACGCTGAAGGAAGTTACCTACAAAGTTTTCACGTTGGTCTAAACCCCTCAAAAGTCTTATTTTATGAATAAGTCCAAAGTCTTACTGAGTATCCTCTGCGTTTTTGTTTTTCAGTACTTTTCACTGGCTCAATCCTTCGCTCCCGAACCTGAGGTTTCAGGCTCCGATGCGATACACAAAGATTCGTCAATATTCATTAATTGGGCCAACGAAGTTTCCATTACAAGAGGCCCGTTGAATATACAAGATCCGAACTTGGGGTTGAGTAATTACGGAGCAGCATATGATGCAAGTTTTATTGCGGATAATAATGTCGTATCACTCGGAGACGGCGGTCAAGCAATTGCTACTTTTGCAGAACCCATAAGCAACGGTGAAGGACCAGATTTTGCTATTTTTGAAAATGGATTTGCAAACCATTATATGGAATTGGCATTTGTCGAGGTAAGTTCTGATGGAATAAACTTTACCCGATTTGAATCGGTTTCCGAAACACCCACAACAACACAACTCGATAACTTCAGTTTCTCAGACTGCAGATACATACACAACCTCGCCGGAAAGTATCGCGTTTACTACGGGACACCTTTTGACCTTGAAGATGTTTCTGGAATTAATGGCCTTGACATCAACAACATTACCCATGTGAAGATTATTGATGTTATTGGTAGTGTTACTAGTATCATTGGTAGTTATGACAGTCAAGGAAATATTATAAATGACCCATACCCCACCCCTTTTGAATCAGGAGGTTTTGACCTGGATGCTATTGGCGTTATTCATTCTGAAAACCTCGGACTAACGGGATCAACAAAATCCTATGGTATATTCCCTAACCCTGTTCATAATACATTAAATATGATAGGCTTTCCTAATGGAATAAAAACAATTACAAATGCTATCGGCGAAGAAATTATTTCAACTAGAGATCATAAGATCGATGTTCGAATTCTTAGTGAAGGCATATATTTCATTCAACAAGGAAAGTCAATTGTTAAATTTGTGAAAGAATAATCAGGCCCAAACTTTTGTCCCCTCGGAACAATTTGTGCAGATATCAACAGCTTGTCTGTTCTTTATAATGGCCGCCCTAAAGGCCTTGTAAGTCGAAGCACTCCATATCGCCTTGAAAGAAGTATTTTGAATATTTCCTAATATATGTTTCGCATCTTTATCAAAACAACAGGGTACGATACCACCGTCCCATGTGCTCACAGAACCAGACCACATTCTCCAGCAATGATTACCAGGATTACCTCTCAATTTATAAGTGCCATCGCCTTGTTTTCTATACCTAGAATACGATTCATTTTCGGGCATGAGCGGATTGCCATTTTTGAAATCATAAAGTTGAGCTGTTTTTATTCTAACCTCATCAATATTATAATTAGAAGCGAGATTGAATACGCCAGGTATTTCGTGTTCATTGTGTTTGACCGCCAAAAACTGATATATCAAATGAGGCGTATTAGACCCTGCATTCCTCTTGGCCTCAACAAGATTCTTACTTGCCTCTAAAACCTTTTCGAGAGAACCATTTATCCTGTATTGCTCATAGGTTTCTTGGGTCAGTCCATCTACGGAAATTATAAGTCGGTCTAGACCTGAAGCTACTATTTCCTTCGCTTTTTTAAAATCAATGAAATGGCCATTTGTAGATGTTGCTGTATAGATATTTTCTCTTTTCGCATCTTTAATTAGCTCCAAAAATCTTGGATGAAGGAATGGCTCTCCTTGGAAGTAATAATTAATGTAAAAAACAGTCGACTTGATTTGGCTTAATAATGTTTTGTGTAAATCTAAATCTAATTTACCCGTAGGTCTTGTAAATTGCTTCAAACCACTAGGGCATTCAGGGCAACCTAAATTACATGCTGTTGTAGGCTCTATACTCATGGATGCTGGCAACCCAAAATGAAATGACTTTTTAGTCATTCGCGTTAAATAAAAACTTAACCGTAATAAAAATACATTCCAAACCCGTTGAAGCGATAGGTGACGTAAAATACGTATTGAATCTTTAAGCCTTGACATGAAACGAAATTACAAAAACTCCCGATTCGGAAGACAAAGATTTAGACGCGATTGAATAAAAAGAAAGAGGGAAAAAAGATATATTTGTATAAAGCCAAAATGAATGCAAATTATTCTTAATCATACGCAAACCCAACAAAAAATAACGCGTTTAGGTCACGAAATCATAGAAAACTGCTTTGAGGAAAAAGAGCTTTTCATTGGTGGGATATCAGGCAATGGTTTTGAACTTGCCAAGATGATCGCCTCTATTATTGAAAATAATGCCCAATTGAAAATTAATTTTTTCGAAATTTCGATCAACAAAAATGAACCGTGGCAGGAGCCAATTACGTTGAGTATTGATGAAACTAAACTCAAAAAGGGCTACATTATACTTGTTGATGATGTAATCAACTCAGGAAAAACCTTGCAATATGCCTTGGTTAAATTCCTCGAACAGCCAACCAAAGCTATCAAAACAGTTGTTTTGGTTGACAGGAAGCACCGAAGATATCCAATAAAAGCGAATTTTGTCGGGATTTCTCTTTCCACAACACTTCAAGATCGTATAGAAGTAGACCTGAGTGAAGGAGATACAAAAGCATTTCTCATATGATCAAACCAACTGAGGCAGCCTCAAATCACGACAATCTTGAAGAAATGAGCACAAATGAGCTTCTTTTTAACATGAATAGAGAGGACCAAAGTGTTGCTTTGGCCGTAGAGAAAGAGATCCCTTCAATAGAAAGTTTTGTTGACATGGCATTTCCAAGAATGCATAAAGGTGGACGACTTTTTTATATTGGAGCAGGGACAAGTGGACGCCTCGGCGTAGTAGATGCGAGTGAATGCCCTCCGACCTTTGGCGTTTCTCATGGCGTTGTAATTGGGCTTATTGCTGGTGGCGATCAAGCCATTCGTAAGGCAGTAGAATTCGCTGAAGATGACACCAAACAAGGATGGATGGATCTTCAAGGTCATAATATAACTTCAAACGATATTCTTGTTGGAATTGCAGCATCTGGTGGAACACCGTATGTTATAGGCGCAATAGAAAAAGCAAATGATTTCGGAATGCTTACAGCAGGAATATCTTGTAATCCTGACTCTCCACTTTCCAAAATAGCGCAACATCCGATTACACCGGTAGTGGGACCTGAATTTGTTACAGGGTCAACTAGAATGAAGTCAGGCACAGCGCAAAAACTCGTTCTGAATATGATCTCTACGTCCTTAATGATTCAATTAGGTCATGTGAAAGGAAATAAGATGGTAGATATGCAGTTGAGTAATCATAAACTTGTTGAACGCGGCACGAGAATGGTCTGTGAGCAACTAAATATTTCTCAAGAACTGGGGAAAGAGCTACTTCTGAAGTTTGGATCGGTAAGGTCTGCAATCGATAATTACGAAAACAAAAAATAATTTTTAGTTCGAAGTGTTTATTTAATGATTCTTCCGAATCCTACAAGTCTTCCGCGCCAATAATCAGACCCCTCAATATCCACTACTGAAATACCTTTGGTTGACCCAGAATGTATCATTCTTTTCTTTTCGTTCGGCTGATTTACGAGTATGCCCACATGGGTTATTTCTTTTCCTTCTGAGAAAAAAACTAAATCTCCCATAAAAGCTCTTTTACCTCTTATTGTTTTTGAAACTTTATACTGTTCGGAAGCGACTCTAGGTAATGAAATTCCTTGACGTTGAAATACGTGACTTGTAAAACCACTACAATCAAAACCAGCTTCATCTGTGCCACCCCATTTGTATGGAATCCCCATATATTCGTATGCATAGTGAATCAAATCCGTTCTTTCTGCTTTGCTCATACCTTCAGCAACTAAACCACTGGCATCAACCTCTTCTAGTATTGGATTCTTGAATTTATAACCCTTATATACATTTTCAATCCAATTTATGAGTTGTGCTTTATTTTCGGGGGCCACAACAGAATTATCTTGCTTTAACCACAATTCAAACACGATTGCCATATCACCGAGTTCTTTAGAATGATTGTCTTTGATCTCAGGCCAACTCTCATCCTTAAATACCAATTCCATCAACCTGCAGCTTTCATCAATTTTCACAAGATTCCTGCGCATCCAATAAGGGTTTTGCAAAAGTTGAAATGTACTCATCGCTGCATAGTAAGAAGGCAAAACATACCCCTCATACATTGGATTCTTTAACAACTTATTTGATTTACGATTGACCATTTTAAAATGCCCCTGACCATAAAACTGTTCAAGACGATCAATTTTCTTATTTTGAGCAATCGTTAGATTTGCTAAAAAAGTAAAAAACAAACACAATAAAAGAATTGACTTAGTTTTTGTATTGCACACCATTTTCTAAAACTATATATGAATTGTTAAACATTGAAACCAACACCCTGCTCCCGTATATGGCATAATTGGAGTCTGACATATTTGTAAGTTGATAAGATTCCCCTCCTACAAAAGCATTAACACCGCCAAGTATATTCCTGTATGCCAAAACATTATTTTTTATCTGATAATCTAAAGGTTTAAAATTCGCAATTTCAGTTTTCTCCCCTTCACAATAGGCAAAAAAATAGGAGCTTTCGGTCCAAACAACAATATCGTCCTTTACATCCCAAAAGTCAGCCCCGAAATTCGAAAGCTGAAAACGTTCACCATCCTTATAATACCATAAATTCCCGCTATTATCTTCGTAGACAACAAAGCCTCTTCCCGCCTTATATTTAGCCATAGGCAATTGTTCAATGTCATAAAATATTCCTTTATCAAAAACAACAAAGGTTTGCGTTGTAGGATCATTGAAGCACATTATATCCGTACCCACTTTGAAATTGACAAACTGAGGGTTGTTCCAAACGTCAATTTCATAAATTTCACCATTCCAAAAAGTCTTATACATATTACCGTTATCTCTAAAAACAATAATGTTTTCACCAATGGCTTCAGGCATTTCTAAATCTCGCATTAATGTCGTTAGCATGTAGGACGAATCTTTCCAGTAAGCATTAATGGTATTGAATCGTGTATCCTCGAAAACAATTATACTGTCCTTGACACTAAAATCTTGAGCAAAGAATGTGAGCGTGGAAAGTTTTCCTCTGTCCCACATGTTTAGTGTTGGTCCAATCATGTAACCCATTAAGTGGTCCGAAACCTCATACTGAACGTTGAGATTTGTAATCTCACTTCTTTTTTCCCCATCATAAAGCCTCAGATTTCCTCGTGTGTCCCGATAGGCAATAAGCTCATCTCCTGCCTTAAAATCCTGAATAGGCTGTACTTCGACTGCTCTGAAAAAGCCATCCTGAAAACTTAAGAAAAAATTATTAAAATCAATAACTGGAATGACGCCCTGAGCAAAAACTTTGGCTCCAAATAAAATTGCTAAAATTAGAATCTTTTTCACAGACGCTAAGTTATCAAAATTCGGACCAACTCTAACGAACGTAAAACAACCATACCTTTGTTAATATCTCTAAATAATTACGTTTTATTCAAAAAGCGCTGTATTTTTGAATTTCAAAATTTAAACTATGAATAAAACACTAATAAGTTTTTTAGGTCTCTTTGTTTGTGGAGGTTTGCTCGCACAACCGCGTATTGATTACACGGAGTACGACTTAAACAATGGTATGCACGTCATATTACACAAAGATAATTCGGCCCCAGTCGTAACGACTGCTGTTATGTATCATGTAGGAGCTAAGGATGAAAACCCTGAAAGAACGGGCTTTGCGCATTTCTTTGAACACTTATTATTTGAAGGGACCGAAAATATTCCTCGAGGAGAATGGTTTACAGTTGTAAGCTCCAATGGAGGAAGTAATAATGCGAATACCACATCAGATCGAACTTATTATTACGAGGTCTTTCCTTCGAATAGTCTAGAACTCGGCCTGTGGATGGAATCTGAACGATTGATGCATCCAATTATAAACCAAATAGGTGTTGACACACAGAATGAGGTTGTAAAGGAGGAAAAAAGAAGCCGAATTGACAACGCCCCATATGGCGGTATTCAATATGCCACAGCAACGAATAAATACCTTTTTGATAAACATCCATATAAAATGTCTGTCATTGGTGAAATGGAACACCTCGATGCAGCGACTTTAGAAGAGTTTCAAGCGTTTAATAAAAAATTCTATATACCAAACAATGCAGTACTCGTTGTTGCTGGGGATATTGACATTGAGGAAACTAAACGAATGATCGCGTCTTATTTTGGCCCTATTCCTAGAGGAAAAGAAATCGAGAGAAAAACAGTAATTGATGCGCCTATAACGGAAACGAGAAATGCAACAGAATATGACGCAAACATTGAAATCCCTGCTCTTGTTTTGTGTTACCGCACACCTTCTATGAAGGATCGAGACGCTTATGTGCTTCAAATGATTTCTACCTACCTCAGTGATGGTAAAAGTTCTAAACTTTACAAAAACCTGGTAGATGATAATAAAAAGGCCTTGCAAGTTTTTGCTTTCAATAGAGGAATGGAAGACTACAGCGTCTATAATGTTATTGCGTTACCTCTTGGTGAAGTTTCTTTGGATGAATTGAGAACTGACATAGACGCCGAAATTCTCAAAGTACAATCCGAGCTCATATCAGAAAGAGATTACCAAAAACTTCAAAATAAATTCGAAAATGGTTTTGTGAATTCTAATTCGAGCGTAGAAGGTATAGCCAATTCACTTGCACGATACTACATGCTTTATGGTGATATCAGCCTTATTAACAACGAAATCGATATTTACCGTTCAATTACGAGAGAAGAAATAAAAACGGTTGCAAAAAAATACCTGAATCCAAACCAGCGCTTAATTCTAAATTATTTACCAGAATCGAGTAAAGAATAATTAAAACATATTAAAATGAAAAATAGCATATTATTAATCTTAACTATTTTGCTTGTTTCCACAAGCAGTCTTGCTCAAATCGATAGAACAAAGCAACCGACTCCAGGACCCGCACCAAAGATCAATATGGATCGTCCAATTGAGTTTAAACTGGAAAATGGTCTAAATGTAATGATTGTCGAAAATCATAAACTGCCAAGAGTTAGCATTAATCTCTTTTTTGACAGAACACCTTTTTTATCGAAGGAGAAAGCAGGTGTCACTTCTTTACTAGGTAGCATGTTGGGTAATGGAACGCAAACAATTACAAAGGATGCCTTTAATGAAGAAATTGATTTTCTTGGCGCAAATTTATCCTTCGGCTTTGATGGTGGAAGTGCAAGCTCCTTATCGAAGTATTTTGACCGAATGATAGAACTCCTAGCAGATGCCACTATGCATTCTTTACTAACTGGAGAAGAATTCAAAAAAGAAAAGGAGCGTCTACTGGAACTATGGAAAAGCCAAGATAAAAGTGTAGATGCCATTGCTGGTATCGCAGGAGGAGCTTTATCCTACGGAAAAGCTCATCCTTATGGAGAATTTGAAAATGAGGCATCAATTAACAATGTTAGCTTTGAAGACGTAAGAGAGTATTACAAGAATTACTTCAATCCGTCAGAAGCTTACATCGTTATCATTGGAGATATTAATGCTGAAAAAGCAAAAGAAACAGTCGCAAAACGATTTAATTCTTGGGAAAACGGTAATATAGAAGAAACCCAAATGCCGGAGGCCCAAAAAAACCCTGAGCAACTTACAATCAATTTTATTGACATGCCGAATGCTGTTCAATCGAATATTTCATTGACGAGTAATGTAAAACTTAAAATGAGTGATCCAGATTACCATGCCGTTCTCCTTGCGAATAAGATTCTAGGGGGTGGATTTAACAGTTACCTCAATATGAATTTGAGAGAGGAGCATGGTTATACATACGGGGCAAGATCTTCTGTTGGTTCCGATGAGTACGTCACGCGTTTTAGAACCTCTGCTTCTGTAAGAAACGAGGTTACCGATAGTGCTGTAGTCCAAACGATCAAAGAAGTGAAACGCATTCAAAATGAAGCAGTAGAAGAATCTGCACTTGAAAATGCCAAAGCGAAATATGTAGGTGACTTTGTTCTTGCACTTGAACGACCTTCTACCATTGCGCAATACGCGATTAATATTAAAACAAATAATCTTTCCGCTGACTTTTACGAAAGCTATCTTGAGAAGATTAATGCAGTTACTGTTGCTGACGTTCAGCGCGTTGCTAAAAAGTATTTTAATGCTGAAAACGCACGGTTCATTGTTGTAGGAAAAGGAAGTGATGTTATTAAAAACCTAGAAAAAACAGGTATTCCAATTCAATACTTTGACAAAGAAATAAACCCTATTGACAAACCAGAATTCCAGAAACCAATACCACCAGGTGTTACCGCTGAGGCTGTTTTTAAAGACTATATTGAAGCCATAGGTGGATCAAAAGCCGTTTCTAACGTTAAAACGATCCTTACCAATGCTGAGGTAACAATTGAAGGTGCACCATTCAAACCTAGTGCAACTATAAAAAGTATGGCTCCAAACAAAACATCAATGGAGATGTACATGGAGGGAATGGGAACAATTGTGAAGCAAAAATTTGATGGGAAAAATGGCTATGTCGAACAACAAGGAAGAAAGACTGAAATGGACACGGAAGAAAGGGTAGAAAAACAAAAGGAAAAGGGATTATTTCCCGAAACTTATCTCGAAAAGGAGGCCATCAACTTAATAAGCTTAATTTCGATAAATGGAACCGATGCCTACAAAATACAGGTTTCAGGAAAGAATGATTCTTTTAGATATTACGATGCCGAAAATGCCATGCTTATCAGAACTGAGGATGAAAAAGATTCTCAGGGCCAAAAGTTGACTCAAGTATCAGATTACTCGGATTACAAAGCTGTAAATGGTGTAATGATGCCACATACCAGAACAATTAGTGCTGGATCTCAGGTAATTACGTTTGTCGCGTCCGAGATTAAAATAAACGAAGGTGTTAGCAAAAAAGATTTTAAGTAAAACTTATAATTTAAATCATTTAAAAAGCTGTTCGTAGATTTACTGACAGCTTTTTTTGTTTTCAACATATGTATTTAGAATCGAAGAAATGAATATCTTTGATTAAATGAGTGATTTTGTCGTTTCAGCAAGAAAATACCGGCCTCAAACTTTTGATACTGTCGTGGGTCAAAAGTCAATTACCGATACACTCAAAAATGCAATTAAAATTGAACACCTCGCGCAAGCTTTTCTGTTTTGCGGTTCAAGAGGTGTAGGTAAAACCACTACAGCAAGAATACTTGCAAAAACCATTAATTGCACAAACAGGACGGATCAAATAGAAGCCTGTGACAAATGCGATTCATGCGAGAGTTTTAACTCAGGAGCTTCATTAAATGTATACGAACTTGATGCTGCATCTAACAACTCTGTTGAAGACATCAGAGGTCTTATCGATCAGGTTAGAATTGCACCACAACTTGGGGACTTTAAGGTTTATATTATTGATGAGGTACACATGCTATCGACAAATGCATTCAATGCTTTCTTGAAAACGCTAGAAGAGCCACCAAAGCATGCGATATTTATTTTAGCAACTACAGAGAAACACAAAATCATTCCTACAATTTTATCAAGATGTCAAATTTTTGACTTTTCAAGAATAAAAGTTAAGGATATTGCTGACCATCTTTCTGAAATTTCAAAAAAAGAAAAAGTAAAAGCTGAAGTTGAAGCGCTTCATTTAATTGCAATGAAGGCAGATGGCGCATTGAGAGACGCCCTATCTGTTTTTGACCAGATGGTTACGTATTCAGGAAATGAATTGACCTACAGTCAGGTTGTTGAAAACCTCCATATACTTGACTACGATTATTTCTTCAAGTTTGTTGAGTATACAGAGAAAGAGGACATACCGAGCTGTTTAATGCTGTTTAATGAGATTCTTGAAAAAGGATTTGATGCGCACAACTTCTTATCTGGATTATCTTCACACTACAGAAATTTATTAGTTTGTAAAGATGAACGGTCGAGCGTTTTATTAGAAGTTCCTGAACCAACTCAGAACAAATATATTGCACAATCCAAAGGAATCCCTTACACTACAATTACACGTGCACTTTATACCCTAAGTAAGGCAGACGGTGCCTACAAAGCTTCTAAAAATCAGCGCTTGCTGGTGGAAGTCTTATTAATGGAGCTCTGTTCACTAAAACAAGAGCAAGAAAAAAAAAAGTCCTAACTGACCGTATTGACTTTTTACCTTTCCCTGAGAAATCTCTTCGCAAAGAACAAAGTAAAATCACACCTAGAAAAGAATCTAAAGATACTCCTCCGGTTACCAAAGCGCCCGAACCTACCCAAACAAATAAAGGATCTACTTTAAACGAAGCACCACCTCTACCTACGCCAAAAATTATTAAAAAAGCCGATAGTCGACTTTCCATTAAAGACATGCTGAAGAAGGAAAAGGAGCTGAAAAACAAACCAGATGACGGCAATCTTCCTGAAGAAAAATATACTGCAGATAGACTCATTAGAATTTGGAGACAATATGCATTTCAAGTTAAGGACGAGGGCTTAGATACGTTTTATAATGCTTTAGTCAAAAGAGACCCTTTAATCGAAAAGAATGATATTTTAAAATTGTTTGTAGAGAATCAAATCCAAGTTGATTACATTAAACCTCATTTGAATACTCTTGTTGCTTTCATTAGAAAAAGCCTACAAAATTATAATATTCAGGTTATGATCGAGCTTACTGAAAACCCAGTTGAAGATATAAAATTCCTCCATGGGAAGGATAAGTTCAAGGCTATGGCGAAAAAGAATCCGAATCTAAATACGCTAAAGAACTTATTCAATTTAGACGTTGAATTTTGATAATATCGGCACATAAAACCTTCAACTTACTCTTTCATTCAGATCATGAAAAAAGTGAAATTCTTTCATTTATAAACGAGCTCTCCATGGAGGGAGAATATATAACTTGTCGGACTTCTGGCTCTACAGGAATACCTCAAAAGATCAAAATAAAAAAGCAAGCCTTGATTGTTTCTGCCAAGAATACCAATAGCTTTTTTCAGTTAGAGGCAAAAGACAAGATTGCACTCTGTATGTCAGTCGATTATATTGCGGGGAAAATGATGATCGTGCGTGCATTAATAGCTGGGTTAACACTTGCGGTATATCCCGTTAGTGCGAATCTTGTAGAAGAATTACACCCCTGTGAATTTATTGCTTTATTTCCAAAACAGCTACAAGGATTAATGAATAGTATGGAAGGCATAAAAAAGCTTAAACAATGCCAAAAGATTTTAATTGGAGGCGCTCCTATTTCCAAACCCTTAGAAAAGCAACTCAAAAATAATAAAATCAGTATTTTTCAGAGCTATGGAATGACTGAAACCGTAACACACGTCGCCCTGAAAACAACAGGATACAGGAATGAAGCCTATTATAAGGCTATTCCCGGCGTTTCATTCAAAGTAGTTGAAGATTGTTTAAAAATCCACTATCCTGAAATGCAGCAAAACCCCATACAGACAAATGATCTCGTTGAGTTAAAAGATACTTCACAATTCAAATGGATTGGACGCTCTGATTTTATTATAAATTCCGGAGGCTATAAAGTTTCACCCGAAAATGTTGAAGAAAAAATTCAAGAGATTTTAAATGTTGAGCTTATGATCACAGGGGTGCCAGATACTGAGTTTGGAGAGAAGGTGGGTCTAGTACTTCAAGGCTCCAAAGACTCTATAAATATTCATAAATCTCAACTTAAATTGGTGCTTCACCCCTATGAGGTTCCTAAATTGGTCACGTTTGTTCATTCGTTCGAACGCACAGCCAATGGAAAATTAGACCGAAAAAGTTCAGTTTCTAAAATTAGAAAAAGTGCCTGGGAAATCTTACTATAAGATATTAAATCTGAAAGAAGGGGCTTCAAAAGCTGAAATCAAAAAAAGCTATCGAACGCTCGTTAAAAAATATCATCCTGATGTTTCAAAAGACCCAGATGCGCATGAAAAATACCTAGCTGTTAACGAAGCCTATGAGGCTTTACTTGACCCCAAGCCAAGAAGAAAAACAAATAACGCGCAAAACCAGCGGCATTCAAAAAATCAAAAATGGAATGCCTATAAAGAACAAAGTAGAAAACGCGCTGCAGAAAGAGCTGCAGAAAAAGCCAAAGAGATTCAAAGGTTTTACAAAAGTTTACGTACCGGCTGGAGAAGAGGTTGGATCAAGATTAATGTTGCTTTGAGCCTTATAATTTGTGGCTTCGTAATTGCTGACCAATTTAGCGATTTAAACCATAGATTAATAAAAATTACGGGGTATGATAATTTATCAGGGGAACAAGCAATTTCAACTTCAGAAGGAGATTTCACCCTTCAGCAGACACATTCAATTATCAGGTCGAAAAAGTACCTTATACTATTCGAAACTAAGTACCTTAAGCAGACCGTTTATGTTTGCTACAATCACGATGGTGAATACAAATACCATAGGGTCTTGTTTTCACCAAGAGGACCGAGCTTCTATTGGGGATTCCCCATTGTACTCTTTGTTTCACTACTACCAATTTTGTTCTGTCTTTTCGCAAGAAAAAATAATGGTTGGTTTGTTTTCTTGCATTATGCAACGCTTATCATTACCACTCCTTGGATTATTTATTTCGTTTTTGAACATCCTGAAATGATTCAAGCACTAATAGTTTAAAAAAAATGACTAAAAAAGAAAAAGCAAATTACATTATACAAACACTCGAAGAGTTATACCCTGAAACACCCGTTCCCTTAAACCATAAAGATCCTTATACGCTTTTAATAGCTGTTTTACTTTCAGCACAATGTACAGATGAACGCGTTAATAAAATTACACCAGCACTTTTTGAACTTGCCGATAATCCATTAGATATGAGCAGACAAAACGTAGATGATATTCGAGCCATTATTCGTCCATGTGGATTGTCTCCAAGAAAATCAAAAGCGATTTGGGAACTGTCGAACATATTAATTAATAAATATCAGGGTCGCGTACCACAGACTCTTGAGGAACTTGAGGAATTACCGGGAGTCGGTCATAAAACAGCCTCGGTAGTTATATCTCAGGCATTTGGACAAGCAGCATTCCCTGTTGACACACATATTCACCGCTTATTAACGAGATGGGGGATTACAAATGGAAAAAATGTAATTCAGACCGAAAAAGATGCGAAAAAACAATTTCCAGAAAAGACTTGGAATAAACTTCATTTACAAATAATATTTTACGGCCGCGCTTACTCCCCTGCAAGAAGCCCCAAACTTGAAACCGATTTCATCACAGCCAAAATTGGAACAAAAAAGGCAATTAAAGAGCTTAAATAAATCAACAATTGTTGAAAACTGCTCTTAATAAAGTGTGAATAAATTATATTTTTAAAAGTCTACAGTTTGGAGATTCGAATCCCTATATTTGTTTCATGGATACGTCAGAAGGAAAAAAAACTCCAATTCAAAGATTAAAAAGTACATCAGGTTTAATTAATGACATGGGAAAACTACCTCCTCAAGCAATTGATGTTGAACAAGTTGTACTCGGGGCCATGATGCTGGAAAAGGATGCAGTAAACAACACTATTGATATTCTAAGTGATCAAAGTTTTTATGATCCAAAACATCAAACTATCTACAGGACAATTCATTCTTTGTTCGCGAGTACAAGTCCTATTGACTTGGTAACGGTATCCGCAGAATTACAAAAAAATGGAGAACTAGAAGCCGCTGGTGGCGCTGCTTATCTTTCTTCTTTAACCAATCGAGTTGCCTCGTCATCACATATTCAGTATCATGCGAGAATAATATCGGAAAAGCATATTAAACGAGAACTAATTCGGGTGAGTAGTGATATCATCAAAGATTCCTATGATGAAACAAAGGATGTCTTTGAATTATTAAATAACGCTGAAACCAATTTGTTCAAAATCGCTGAGGCAAATATGAGTAAACAGGCCGCCACGATGCAGAACGTAATCAGCGAAGCCATTGACGAAATTGAAAAAGCCTCAAAAAATACGGATGGATTATCAGGGGTTCCTTCTGGTTTTTATGAATTAGATAAAATCACTGCAGGATGGCAGCGCTCAGATATGATTGTTCTTGCCGCGCGTCCAGGTATGGGTAAAACAGCATTTGTATTATCAATGGCAAGAAATACAGCCGTTGACCACAATAAAGGAGTGGCTGTTTTTTCCTTAGAAATGTCTTGTGTGCAGTTGGTTAAAAGACTAATCGCAAGTGAAGCTAGGCTCTCCGGTGAAAAATTGAGAAAAGGAGACCTAAAAGATTATGAATTCCAGCAACTGCATACGCGAATCAAAAAACTATCTACTGCACCGATCTATATCGATGATACGCCAGGCTTAAGTATTTTCGACTTCAGGGCAAAATGTAGAAGACTGAAATCTCAGTATGATATCGATTTAATTATCATTGATTACTTGCAACTCATGTCAGCAAAGACAAGTGAAAATTCAAGATCTAACGGTAATAGAGAGCAGGAAATCTCTACAATTTCAAGATCAATCAAAGAAATAGCCAAGGAGCTCGATGTACCTATTATTGCACTCGCACAGCTTAGTCGTTCCGTAGAGCAACGTGGTGGTGATAAAAGACCAATATTATCTGACCTTCGTGAATCCGGAGCCATAGAACAAGATGCAGATATTGTTTCCTTTATCTACCGTCCAGATTACTATGGATTTATGACAGATGAAACAACGGGTGCAGACAACACAGGGGTTGGTGAAATCATCATAAGAAAGCATAGAAATGGTGCACAGGGTACTGTAAGACTTAAGTTTATTGACCAATACGCAAGGTTTGATAATCTTGACGAAATGCCCGATTACAACCAGATGACTCAAGAGGCCAGCGATAAAACAAGTGCCATTAATAACCCTAATAATACATTTACCGTCCCAAGTAAAATGAATAAAACAGAAGATTCAGATGACTTTGGAGATTTCGGTAAAAATGAAGACACCCACGAAAACGATTTCTAGAATGAAGCTTCGGATACTCTTTTGCTTTTTCTTCATCACTTGTAGTTGCGCCAATGCCACACAGATTCTTGTTTATATGGGTGAAAAGCAAAAGAATCACCTCAAAGCCTATGGCATAGCCTATTGGGTTATTGAAAAGGATGTGAGTATTGAATGGCTTTTAAACTACCGAGGCGGTTCTTTTCTAATCCCACATCTAGTCACAATTGAGGAGGAACTTATGATTAGAGGCGTTTCTTATCAAATACTTACAGAAGGTCAAGTAGCACAAATTAAAACTCAAATAGCCAATCCTGAGGTAAATATGGAAGTTGTTCAACTGGAAAAACCTCCAAAAATTGCTGTTTATACCCCTCCAAATAAGCAACCATGGGATGATGCGGTTACAATGGTTTTGGAATATGCTGAAATTCCCTACGATAAAATTTATGACTCGTCAATTGTTATGGGGAAACTTCCCGAATTTGATTGGTTACATCTTCATCATGAAGATTTTACGGGGCAATACGGTAAATTTTATAGATCTGCACGCTATCAAAAATGGTATCAAGAACAAATAGATGTTGCGGAAGGAAATGCAAAACTATTGGGATTCAAAAAAGTATCCGAACTAAAACTATCCGTCGCAAAAAATATCCAGAATTTTGTATTGGGAGGGGGGTTTTTGTTTACCATGTGCAGTGGCACCGATAGTTTTGATATTGCTCTTGCCGCGCAGAATACTGACATATGTGAAAGCGTATTTGATGGGGACCCTTCACGCCCAAATAGTGACCAAGAACTGGATTATTCGAAAACATTTGCATTTAAAGATTTTAAACTGATCAAAGACCCTATGGTTTATGAATACTCAAATATTGATGGAACATACCTTAGAACAAATAGAACGATATCTAAAGAAATTGATGAATTTACACTATTTGATTTTTCAGCAAAATGGGATGTGGTACCTACGATGCTTACGCAATGTCATCAAGATGTGATCAAAGGATTTATGGGTCAAACAACAGACTTTAAAAAAGATCTAATTAAATCAAGTGTTTTAATCTTGGGGGAAACAAAAGCTGCAGAAACCGCACGATACATTCATGGCGAGATGGGACAAGGAACTTGGACTTTCTATGGTGGTCACGACCCAGAAGATTATCAACATTTCGTTGGCGATCCTCCAACAGACCTAAATTTACATCCAAATTCTGCGGGATACCGACTGATTTTAAATAACATCTTATTTCCAGCAGCTAAAAAGAAGAAAAGAAAGACATAAATTCTTTTAAATTTATTGATATGTCAAAGGTTTTTACTAAACTTGTAGAGTAAAGACAGTGTTCGAAGTCTTTTATCCCCTACTCTGTTCCGTGAAAGCACAAATGAATAGAATAACTATATTGAAGTAATTATAACGACCAAAAATATCTGACGAAATCTCGTCCTATCAATCTTAAAATCAATTAATAAATAATGGAAAATTCATCCTCTGAAGATGCAAAAGATTTGTTCTCCAAGTCTACTAATAAAGCTAAAGATACTGCTAAAGAAGAAGGCCAAAAACCAACTCCTGTAAAAAAGAGAACTAGAAAACGCATTAAAGTTGAAGCTCCAGTTGTAGAAAATAAAGAAGTGGAATCAACCTCAGCAAAAGAAGAAACCCCCTCACCTGAGACTGCTCCAAAAGAGACAGAACTAGAACCAATAGAATCTAAGAAGCCTGTTGAGGCAAAAGAGGAAACCAAAGTTAAAAGTGAGGCTAAACCTCCTCGAGATGAAAGACCTCACAAAAAAGACGATAAAAAAACAAATCATAAAGAAAATCGCTCAAAAGACCATAAAAGCAATGAAATTAAGAGCAATTATGATTTGGTTGGGATTGTTTCTGCTGAAGGTGTTTTAGAGGTTATTCAGGACGGATATGGGTTTTTAAGGTCTTCTGATTACAACTACCTACCTTCTCCTGATGATATTTATGTTTCTCAGAACCAGGTAAAGCTTTTTGGTTTAAAAACGGGAGACACAGTGAAAGGTACAATTCGACCACCTAAAGAGGGAGAAAAATTCTTCCCTTTAGTGCGTGTAGAGTCAATTAACGGAAGAGACCCTTCTTACATAAGAGACCGTGTTCCATTTCAATATTTAACCCCCTTATTCCCTTCTGAAAAATTTAAATTAACAGGTCATAAGCAAGACTCACTATCTACTAGGGTAATGGATCTATTTTGTCCGATTGGAAAAGGACAACGTGGTATGATCGTTGCTCAGCCGAAAACGGGTAAAACAATGCTTCTTAAGGATGTGGCGAATGCAATAGCAGCAAATCATCCAGAAACCTATCTCATTGTTCTCCTCATTGATGAAAGACCTGAAGAAGTAACAGATATGGCGCGAAGTGTAAAAGCAGAGGTTATTGCCTCTACATTTGACGAGCCAGCTGACAGACACGTTAAGGTTGCGAATATTGTTCTTGAGAAAGCAAAACGTATGGTTGAATGCGGACACGATGTCTGTATTTTATTAGATTCGATAACAAGATTAGCACGGGCATATAATACAGTTTCACCAGCTTCAGGAAAAGTACTTTCAGGTGGTGTTGATGCGAATGCACTTCACAAACCAAAAAGATTCTTTGGTTCTGCTAGAAAAATTGAAAATGGAGGTTCTCTCTCAATATTAGCTACGGCTTTAACAGAGACTGGTTCTAAAATGGATGAAGTAATTTTTGAGGAATTCAAAGGAACAGGTAATATGGAACTTCAACTTGACCGTAAAATTTCAAACAGACGTATCTACCCTGCAATTGACATTACAGCTTCAGGAACACGTCGTGAAGATCTATTACTCAGTAAAGATGTTCTTCAAAGGATTTGGTTGATGCGTAAGTTTATAGCAGACATGAACCCTGTGGAAGCCATGGAATTCTTGAAAAATCACATGGAAAATACGGTCTCTAATGAAGAGTTTTTGATTTCTATGAATAGCTAGAATGAAAAAAACAATAAATATCGGTATTGGATTTGCCGTAATATGGATTATTCTTAAGCTTGTCGCTTTTAATTTCCAAATTTTCCTTACCGATTTGAAACCATTCATCTTTGCGAACATGCTTTTCGTAACCTTAGGAATCTGTGTTTCGCTATATCTTAAGAAACGCGAAGGAGAGGCATCAAATCTTCTCGGTGACGTAAAAACGGGAATGACCTCAAGTATTATTTATACAGTTTTAGTCAGTGCTTTCATCTACTTCTATTATCAGTCCATTTACCCTGAGTTTAATAGTTCAAAGATTAGTGAAATGGAGCTTTTATTGAAGGATGAATCTAAAGTCGCTGAACTGCGCGCATCAAACCCTGATATGGAAAATAACAGTAGTGATGAAATTCGAAACAAGGTAATGACAAGTATATCCCAATACTATTCAGCTCAATTTACCATGACAATCTCGCTTCTCGGACTTCTTGTCTACTCAACACTCAATAGCCTATTGATTACTTTAATCTTTAGAAAAATCATCTTTAAAGATCACGCTGAAAGTTCAGTGCCTAATGCATCATAGTCTATTCCGTCAAAGTTCCCTGAAGACATCATTAGCAATACACAATTATCATCGGTAACCTCATAAACATATTCTAGAACTGAAGCTGTCGTGTTTTTCACCACAACATTGTCACCGAAAGCTTTTTGTACATCTTCAACACTCAACGCATCTAATTTTTTATGCGCAACTACCTCTGGACTATAGTATACAAGTGCATGGTCAGCTGCATTCATACAATCCTTGTAAAAGGGTAAAAAATCTTTTCGTAATGACGAAAAGGTGTGAAGCTCCATACATGCAATAATTTTCCGATCGCCATATTGTTCCTTGACTGCACCTGTTGTAGCCTTAAGTTTTGAAGGGGAATGAGCGAAATCTTTATACATTACAAATGAACCCTGCTCAGTGACCTTCTGCAGACGCTTTCCTGCTCCTGTGAAATCAGCCATACCCATTAAAAATTGTGCATTAGAAATATCTAAATGTTTAGCGAGGTGCATTGCCCCAATCATATTTTGAAGATTATGACTTCCAAATATCTGAAGCGGATATTGAATTGAATCCCAAGTTACCTCTGTTCCATTATTCAGAGACTTAAATACAGGTGTTTCATAAGCCTGAGTATTTAAAGCATTTTTAAATTTATGAGCGATCCGCTCAACCTCATTGTCTAAAGAATTATAAATTAGAAAACCATTTTCCTTGATTTCAGAACAAAAAAGGTCAAATTGTAATACATAATTCTCAAATGTTGGAAATACATTAATATGATCCCAGGCAATTCCACTAATTAATGCCACATCCGGCTTATACAAATGAAATTTAGGTCTGCGGTCAATTGGTGAACTTAAATATTCATCTCCCTCCAATATCATATACTCAGAGGTATCAGTAAGTCTGACCATACAATCATAACCTTCTAATTGGGCGCCTACCATGTAATCAACATCAATATTTTGCTTTTTACATACATGCAAAAGCATTGAAGTAATCGTAGTTTTTCCATGACTTCCTCCAATTACAATCCTCTTCTTTGTTTTACTTTGTTCATATAAATACTCGGGATAAGAAAATATAGGGATCGCTAAACGCTTCGCTTCTTGCAACTCAGGATTATCCTCTCTTGCGTGCATTCCAAGTATAACGGCATCTAAAGATTGAACAATACGATGCACATTCCAACCTATTGCATCTGGTAATACGCCTTGCTTTTCAAGACGTGAACGAGAGGGTTCAAAAATCTCATCATCAGAACCAGTAACTTCAATTCCCTTACGACTCAGTGCAATTGCTAAATTGTGCATAGCACTTCCCCCTATTGCAATAAAATGTACTTTCATATCAAATCTTTAAACTAAAATAAAAATGAAAACTGCTCAAATCAAATAAGAACAAAAGAGTTACTGACAAATGAATATGAATAGACTATTCGTGCATCTAATTGAGGGTGCTGAAACTTTTAAATTCACCGTCTTCTGAGTAAATTAAGTATACATCTAAATCTTTTCCATTGTCAGAATCAACATAAGCTTTGGTCGCCTCTAAACCAACTACCATAAAATAAGTAGCCATGGCATCTGCACGACCACAAGAACTTGAAATAACTGTTGCCGAAAGAAGATTGTGACGATTTTGTTTACCCGTTTTAGGGTTGATCGTGTGCGCATAGCGCTGACCATTTTCTTCGAAATACTTTCTATAGTTTCCACTCGTTGCAATTGCACAATTGGACACAGTAATAATTTTCTGAACAACTTGACTATTTTCGGTATTGGTTTCGGATGGTTTTTCAATTCCAATATTCCACATTTTTTCACCTGCTTTAAGTCCAGAAAGTCTGATCTCACCTCCCAATTCAATGTATATATTCTCATGGCCTCGTCCTTTTAAAAAGCCCATTAGCACATCTACCGAATAACCTTGAGCAATCGCATTGAAATCTAGCTGAAAATTTGAATTTAACTTGGAAATATCCATTCGACCATCAAGTGTTCTAAATTTAAAATGAGTAGTATCTCTATATCCAACACTTTGTAAAACCGTTTTTATACCGGAGTCAGTAGGAACTATTTCATTATCAGTGCCAATACCCCATAAATCCATGACAGGCTTGACAGACGGATCAAAATAACCTTCACTTAAACCGTAAATGGAGTCACTCAATAGGAGAATTTGACCAAAATAACTCTTTGATAATATAGAGGTATCTGTAAAATTCAATGCATTAAATCGAGAAACTAAAGAACCCTCCCTATATGAAGAAAGCGCCATATCAAAATCAAACAAAATGGAATCGATCTCCTTTTGGTTAAAATTCAATTCCGAATCATATACTTGAATGGTATATGTTGTTCCTTGTGCACGGCCTCTAAGTTTGTACATAGAAAAAGGAGCTCTTTCAAAATCTTCACCACAACAAAAACAGAAGAGAAGAATAAGTGCAACAAAATTAATCTTTGAGAACATCAACCCCTTTCGATTCATTAAACCATACATGCTCAGAAATCGATGCGTTATTTCTCGTATAAGATGCCGCACCATTTTGGTCAGTCGTTTGCTCATATACTGAACCATATCCATTAATATCAACAACGACACGTTGAATCGTGACAGAAACAACATCCCCCTGTGAGTTTGTTCTTTTGAAAACGCGTTGAGTCATGGCATTAGATGGAAATAATATACCATTCTCATCCTTCAAGTAGTTTGGCTGCGATTCAAATTCAGGCTTTGAGGACTTTAAATCTTCTAGTTCTTTTACTCGATTCTCACCGGCCAACTTTTCCTTAGCCTCTCTTTTTTGAACTTCATAATCCAAGCTTAACATTTGACTTTTGCTCGCAGCTAACCTCTCGGTATTATCAATATCATTGGTTCGATCAATCAATTCTCGCTCATTATTCAAGGTGTTTTGGCGTTCTGTAAAAGATTCATCGCGTACCAGCTGGTTTAACAATTCTATGTTATCCTGATACTCTTTTTCCGTTTTCCATTCTTCTATTTGAAAAGCAGAAAGTTCCTGCTGCTGTTTATACGTTTGAGCTTTAATATTGAGCTCAGAATCCAAAACTTGTTTCGCATTGGCCTGTTCTTCTTGAAGCAATAATTTTTGATTATTGACTGCCTTCTCATTCATCTGCATGGCATTCATGTAGGTCTGCATCTCCTTTGTCGAGGCCTCATTTCGGACACTTTCCTTTGTTTTGGCAAAGAACACCTCGTAATCGATTTTATTTTTTACGTCTTGTAAATCTTTTAAGGGATCACTTTTTCGCTTTTGAATACTCAGCGACAAATCATTAAAAGCTTCAAAATCAGATCCTTCATGCAATTCTCCAGGAGAACGAACCATTGTACCCGTATTACTTGCTGATTGTTCAGGTTTTTTTGAATTGTTTACGAAGTCTGCGCCTCCCGACCAACTTGATAGGGAATCCTTCATTTGAGTTCTTTCATCGTCAGGTAGAATGCGGTAATTGTCATTTGCTATTTTAAAGGCTTTCCTTAAATCAATGAGTGCAGATTGTTTGTCAGCACCTTTAGCGCTGAATGCTTTATCCTTAAGCGTGTACATTTCTTCAAGACTTTTTATTTGCTTTTTCAGCGCAATTACTCGAGCATCATTGGCTCTTGCCTTCATCGGTTCCGAATCAAGAATCCGACTTGCCAAATCATACGAATCACGTCCTTTCAAAACGTTGCTATATGCCTTCTCGATTTGCTTTCTAAAAGCTTCCTCTTCGGAGTTTTTCTTACTTGATATTTCAGCAATACCTGACTCTACCTGCGAAGAATAGGTGTTTATCATTTGCTGATCTGATAACTTCTTGATGAGCATGTCTGCCTTCTTATAATTGGCTAAACCTGCATCAACTGAGTCTGTTTGGTTTTGACTTTGAGCCCTTTCAATATACTTTTCTATCGAAATTGAAAACCTATAGTTTTCTGATTCCTTTCGGATTGCCTTGATTTCTGCTTGAATCTTTACTCTTTGTCCCGGATCTAGAGCCTGAATCTCCTTAAGTTTCAAAACACTTTCAGCAAATGACTTTTCAGCGTGCAAAGAATCAGCAGATGTTCGCAACGAAATGAGTTTATTATTACTCTTGAGTTGATTTTCTTTATTTAATCTAGCTTCTGCTATTTTGGTGAGTCGGTACTTTACTTGATTGTCATCAATCAAAGCCAATGCACTGTTGTAGTTATTTTCTGCTTCATCGAGTTGACCCAAAGAAAAAGCCTTATCGCCTTTCGTTTTAAATACTTCAAAGCTTGTTCTTGCCTCTTTATCTTTTTTAATTTTTTCAATCAAAGCTTCGATTTCAATTTTCCTCTTTGCTAAAGATGTATTGTTGGGCTCATATATTAAAGCTGAATCTATAGAAGTAACCGCCACCTCATAATCTTTTCTTTTTAAAGCTGCTGTTAATTTCGTTTTAAACAAATCTGCTTTGGACCCTTGATCTGCTAATGAATAAGCATTAAGTACCTCATCCTCAATATCTTTTTTATACTTTTCTTCTGGAACAGCCAAGTTCATTGCCGGATCCCAACTGAATTTTTCAGCATAGGTATCTTTTGCAAAATCTAATACAGCTCCTTCCCTCACCTCAAACAATTCAATAATGAGCAGCTCCATGGCTTGTAGTGTGCCATTTGGATTTCTAACTTTCAATTTTTCAAAATCAAAAAGAACTTTCTTGGAAACATAACCTGGTTTCGAAACAAGAATTTCAAATGGTAAAACTGTCGTGATTGAGCCACTTATGAAATAGGTCCCTTTAGAATCGGATAGAGATTTGGAGAGCATTTTACCGTCCTGGAACATATACATGGTCGCTCCGAATATCTTTTTTTTGTTTGTGAAATTATTTATATATCCCTCAAGAGAAATATCCAATCGTTTCTGCGAATGCGCATTCACAGCAAAAAGAAGTACCAGAGAAAAAATAATTCGAGTCATAGAAAACTTAGTTGTATTGTGCTCAATAAACGTAAAATTCTAATTTTGTTGCACTATTACAAAAATGCGTAAAAAAGCCGAATAAAAAAATGCTAAGAATCGATGAGTTAAGCTTTTGGGAGAAATCATCTTATTTTGAAAATATTGATTTTCTCATCATAGGCTCTGGTATTGTCGGTATGAGCACAGCATTGTTTTTGAAAGTAAAATATCCCAAGGCAAAAATTGTAATTATTGAAAGGGGTTATCTGCCCACGGGAGCAAGTTCAAAAAATGCAGGTTTTACCTGTTTCGGAAGCCCGACAGAACTCTACGATGATTTACAACATATAAGTGAACACCAAGTTTGGGAGACCTTTTCAGATCGTTATAATGGTCTGAAATCTTTATTTGAACTTGTTGAACCAGAAAGCATTCAATACGACGCCTGTAAGTCTTGGGATCTAATTGCGAGCAATGCAAAAAATGATATCAATCCTAACTTCATAAAGTACATTAATGAAAAGGCTCTAGAAATCACAAAGGTCAAGGAAATATATCGTGAAGACTCAGCAGCCGTTTCTAACTTTGGGTTTCAGCACATTAAAACCGCATATTGCAATTCGCTTGAAGGAGGAATTAACACAGGACTTCTTGTAAAATCACTCTACCAAAAAGTAATTGAAGCCGATGTTCAGGTAATTTTTGGCATTGAAGCGCTTTCCATGGAAAATTCTAATAATAACGTGGAGATCTTTACAAATCGAGGTATTATCAAAAGTGAACATTGTATCATTGCAACAAATGGCTTTGCCAGTCAATGGATTGATGAAGATATTCAACCCGCTCGGGCTCAAGTTTTGGTAACCAATCCAATTCCAAACTTAAAGGTAAGAGGCACTTTTCACTACGAAAAAGGCTATTACTATTTCCGGAATATAGGTGATAGAATACTTCTTGGAGGGGGCCGAAATATTGATATTAAAGGTGAAAACACGGCAAACTTCGGTACAACAGGTGCCATTCAAAACCGTCTAAAATCGTTGTTGCGTGAGACTATCTTACCGAATGAGGAATTTAATATTGATTACACTTGGTCCGGGATTATGGGTGTTGGAGCGACAAAAAGCCCGATACTGAGAATGCTAAACAAAAACACAGCGATAGGTGTTAGACTAGGAGGCATGGGAGTTGCATTAGGCTCTCAGGTAGGTAAAAAACTGTCAAGCTACTTTTAGCATGAAAAAAAAAGAAGAACAACAAGAGGGTAAATTCGTCAATCCTATTGACCCAGATAAAATAAGTGAAAATCCACACAGCCTTGAATATGGACATCACAGCGGCAGTGCACTTATAAAACCTGAGGACCAGGGTAAGTTAAAAGGTAGGGCACTTTCTGCAATGGATCACCAAACCGACATGCAACTTGGTCAAATTTATGAGCAAATGCAACTGCTTGCTTCACAAGCACAAAGATTGAACGAGAGAAAAAAAATATCTGAATTCATTTACACTGCAGAGTCAAGATTTGAACCCTTCATTAACCATACCTATCATTTATACAAGAGAGATACAGGTTCATTCCTGCTTTCTTTAATTGGTCCTAAACAATGGGGAAGGACCAAGCATGTATTTGAATTCGTAGCCTCAGTAAAACTTCTTGCAGACCATACATGGGATGTACTAGAAAAGAATGAGTCCTTCGAATTTAGCGTGTAAAAACCCAATCTGAAACGGTAGATAAACCGGCATCGTAGTTGTATCCGTCGATATTTGCTTGCTTCAAATCCGCTACTTCACCGATCTTATTCTTAACTATGAAATGGGCCATACTGCCTCTTGCCCGCTTGGCATACATCATAATTGTTTTAAGCTTACCATTTTTAAAATCTTTAAAAATTGGATTAATCGTCACATTCGATAATGCCTTAAAATTTATTGCTTTTGAATATTCAACAGATGCAAGATTTATTATAACATCGTCATCATTAAGATCAGACATCATGGCTTGCGTTAAATCCTTACGCCAGTACTCGTAAAGATTTTTAGTAGACGCGTCAATCTGAATTTTCGTTCCCATTTCCAAACGGTAAGCCGCAATTCCATCCAACGGCTTGAGTATACCATATAAACCTGAAAGTATTGTTATTGATTTTTGTGCAAACACCCAATCCTCATCCGTAAAATTGTCAGCAGCCAATCCTTTATATACCTCTCCTGTAAATGCCGTTGCGGGTTGTAGCGGATTCACATTAGATTTTAAAGTGTTCCATTCCTGATACCGTGACCAATTCAAATCGGCTAGATTCGGCGAAATAGACATTAATTCTTGTAATTCTTGAGGGCTTTTATTTTTTAATAATCTTATTAATTCAGCTGCCTTTGTTTCGTGCATGGGAGTTGTTGGTTGACCGTATAGAATAGGTTCTTTCGCAATAGATTTAGCAGGAGACAGAATAACTTTTAGCATTATCTTTTTTTATTAATACAAGTTAGCAAATTTATACTTCTCTACCCCTTACAATTTTCCTGATCTTAATTTTATACCCCCAAAAAAGGTTCTGGGTTGTGCAGGTCCATAAATAAAATTGCTGTCTCTATTTTTACCAATATCAAAATCATCTTGATAAGCATTTAAAATATTTTTCACGCCCAAATAATACTCCATTATAAGATTTGATTTCTTGATATCCATGGCATAATTTAATTTAAAACTAAGGTTAGAAAACATCTCTGTATTGACCATTTCATCAAATAATTGATTTTCTGCACCTGCAAAATGAGGCACTAACATTTGACCTGTATAAACATAATTTATATTCGCACTCAATCGCTTTGAAGGGTTCAGGGTTAATACCATAAAACCATATTGATTAGGTGTTCTGATAAACTCTCTTGTTGGCGGTATACCATCAATGTAGGGAACTGCATTTTCATACTTAGTGGTCTGTAAAGTACCTCCTGCCTCAAATTGAATTTTCTGCTTGTAATTAGCTCTGAGCTCCAAAGTAAGACCAGAAACGGTTGCAGACTGACCATTTTGTTTTTTAAATAGTAAACCAAAGTCATCAGATCCATTAGGCTGAAGATAAAATGCATTATTCAGCAACGTATGAAATCCTTCAAAGGTAAATCCAAAAATAAAGTTAGCGTATGGCTTATCGTAATTAATAGAAGCACTGAAGCTTTGGGAGCGTTCCTCTAATAAATTAGAGTCTAGCGTTACTCTTGAAATCCCACCTCCAGCAAATGCAATATGTAAATCAGTATCAAAAGCCTGAGGTGCTCTAAAGCCAGTACCATAACTCAATCTGAGCTGGGTGTTTTTCTTAAGCTTGTAAAGCAAAGAAATACGGGGACTCAAAATAGGAATGTCAACGGTGTTGTTTATATCCAAACGGCAACCAGAAAGAAGATTTAGCTTCGGCAATAAAGCCCAATCACTCTGAAGAAACATACCCAGATCTTGAATTTCTTGATTAATCAGATAATTATATGTTGGGATCTCGTCAAAAACAGCATCCAAAAGAAGCTCGGTACCAAAGGTAAAAACATTTGAACCCGAAGTTAGGAAGCTTTCAATTTTATGATTGAATTGCATACCGATATTCAGAGTAGAAACATCAGACAAACCATATGGCGGGTTTTTATTAAAATCGATGAGTTCTAATGAATCATCGGGAGTGACACCCGTATAGTGACTGCGATAGGTATGTTGGAATGCGGCATACGCAATAAAAGATGATAATTCGTTATTAAAGTTAATTTGATAATCTGAACTTATCATCCAAACACGATGAGTGCGTTCTTCGGCCTGATCTCTTAAGTAAGCGGATTCCGTTTCGCGCATTTCGCCACCGAATCTATACTCGTTAAGATTACTTACACTTAACTCAAGCTTATGATTTTTTTTAGGCAAATAAAAAGATGTAAACCCAAAAGAATTATTCTCTAAAAGCGGAAGTTCAGAATAGCCATCCGAATTATGGTCGTAAAATTCACGTCTTCTTCCATTTAAGAAGAGTGAGATCCCCATATTCTTCTTTTCATTAACAGCGGTGAAGTTTCCATTTAAAATATGATCGTTACTGAGGCTGTTTATATTTTGATAGGTGTAATTCAAATCAAAACTATTTTTCTTTGGTAATTTCGTTATCACATTAACTGTTCCTCCAATTGCACTTGAACCATATAAAGAGGAACCACCACCACGAATGACCTCTAATCGATCTATCATGTTTACTGGTAGCTGTTCTAAACCATATAGACCTGTTAATGGACTAAATATAGGTCTTCCGTTAATTAATACTTGCGAATAACCGCCAGCCAAACCATTCATTCGAAGCTGGGTATAGTTGCATGTTTGACAATTCGTTTCTACGCGTAAGCCAGGTTGAAAACGCAAACCCTCAGCAAGATTACAGGATTGTACTTTTTCTAAACTCTCACCGCTCAATACGTTGACAATTACATTAGAATTGGTTTTTCGTTTATAGGTTTTAGTTCCCGTAACAACAATTGCATCCAATTCCATTATCTGTTGTGTAAATACAATGGGTAGAAAGATATCTCGCGATTCTTTGGTAACATCTATGGTATCTTTTATCGTTTGAAAACCAATAGAAGAACACTCTATTGCGTATCTACCGATTTGAACATCATGAAAACTAAAACTACCATTTTTCTTGGATAGCACATGTTTTGAAAGCGGATAAAGAGAAACTCTAGCAAATTCAATTGCTTTGCCATCATAAGAGACCGAGCCTCTGATGTCAACTTGACTCTTGCAATCCAGAGCGAATAGTGCAAAAAGAATGATATTTATAATTTTTATTCGAAATAGAGTTTGC
>JAQXCN010000029.1 GCA_029251865.1 Crocinitomicaceae bacterium
CCATAGATGACTGCATTTTTTCGCTCATACGGCGAAACAATTTGCTGGTGTAAAGAATTAAGCCAGCCAGTATTGGCGTTATCAATAAGAATATCAGTGAAAGGTATGGTCTTTTCAAGATTGAATATTCTTTTCGATTCAATAAAAGATTGTTCAAATGAATTTTTAATTTTTGGATCAAGTTCCTTTAGTTTAAATTCATCAGAGTTTACTATTTTATCTAGTTTTCCTGATTGAAATTCATTGAGTGCCTGAAGCAAAGGCTTTGTGCAAAGTCCAATGACCTCTTGGTCATTTTCAGAAACCTGAAGTATTCGATAAATTTCATTCTGACTTTTTAAACTGTCCTTCCAGAATTCACCTCCAATGAAGCGATTGTATCCAAATTCAGAAGTTTGTTTAAGACCAGTCAAAACGTTTTTATCAAAAAGAGATTTTAATGGCATTTTAAAGAGCATAACATACAATCCCTGAAAAAATCGTTGTAAGCCTTCTTCAAATGGATAAGTTTCAAACTTGACCCGCTGTTTTAAAAAACCGGGCAAAACCTGTTGAAGTTTTACAAATTCATCCTCCGAATATGGATTTCCTAAAAACTTATGAAGCTCAAGATCAAATTGCATTAGCTTAGGAAAAGGATGTGCAGAAAAAGAGGTGTTTAATTTGGAGAGTGCGCTTGACGCACCATTAAGATTTAGCCTATGAATACCATTGAAATAATCTGCCTTAAACAATTCAACTTCATCATAATTGATTGCATCCTGAATTTTTTGGAATTCCGATGCATCAACTATAGCATAGGAGAGAAAATAATACCATCGAACTTCCGGTTGAGATTTAAATTTTGGATAAAGTTGACTTATTGATTCTTTTAATTTACTCATGTTGAAGGAATCAAAATATACCCTTGATAATTTGAGTAATTCTTGATCATATTCAGATAGATTAGATCTTCCACTAGCAATTAAATCTTTCTTGATTTCAGAAATTAAAACTCCGAGTCTTTCGTGAGGATACCCTATAGATTTAGCAAAATCATTTAATTCGTTTAACTCTTGTTCATCAATAATCATATCGGAAAGACGTTCAGAAATCATCTCTTTTAATCTTCCCTCATGAACATCTTTATCTAAATCTTCACAAAAACGACATTTACCTGAATTCTTTTCTAAATAATCATTGTGAAAAACCTGATTACATGTGTTGCATTGAAAGCTCTCAATGATTCGAACACTTCTACCACTGGCAGAACACTTTACAACCTGATTCGTGTCGTCCTTATTAATGACAACCTTATCAATGTTTGTTGTGTTTTCTACATTGATGTCGCCTGAAATGATATTTTTATCGCCTAGTGAAAGACTGGTATCTCCTCCGAGGTTTTCGCCACCAGATTGCGACATGGAATTAGATATATTTATTTCTCCCGAAATAATATTATTATTTCCTATTTTCAAATTACCAGAAGACTCAAAGTTTTCCTCTAGTTTGTTCCCATCATTTTCACAAAAGAAAAACTCATCATTATATTCCGAGTTGCAAACAGGACAATATTTCATTATTTTCTATAAATTAGTTATAAACTCAACAACTAAAATTAATACAATAATGGCGTTTTGTAAAAAATGTGGAAACCAAGTTTCGGACCAAGCAAGATTTTGTAACAAATGTGGTGAATCTCGAGAGGTTAAATCCTCTAATACGAATACTCAAGAAAAAAGTGAAAAAACAGAAAATTCAAATAATGAATATGCTGGTTATTACAACTGGTCTGTTATGCCTACTGAACTTGTTAGAAGAATTTCTCTTACCGAGGTAGAAGGATATGAAAATGCCAAAGGGATGTATGTCATGCCCGGAACAAAGGCCTTAATGTTCATAGACAGCAACGGAGAACTCGGAGGAGTCTTGGATGAAGGTAAGTACGAATTTCCTAAAACCGAGCTCAAAGAAGAGGACAAGGAAAAGCTTGAAAAAATAAAGGAAGCCGTCAAGAGTGAAAAACCAAACATTGATGCTCCTGCCAAAAAAGAATTGAATTTCATTCAAAAAATAATTAAAGGCCTCTCGCTCTTTAGTCATAAAGACGAAAAAATAGAAACGCAACAACCACAGAATACTGAACTCAAAGAAGAACGGTCTAAAGCAATCAAAAAAATACTATCAAAACGCGTTTCTGTTATATCCACCTATTTATACAATAGTCGGAATGTCAATGTTGATTTAGTTTTCGATGATGTTTCATTCAGTGATTTGACATCGAGTGTTGCATTACGACTAAAAATTGATATCACTAATTATGCTGGATTTCTATCCGATTTTATGGTCGAATCAAATAGCGGCATAAGCGTAGTTCAATTTACAGATCGTTTGCACAACGAAATTGAATTTTGGTTAAAGTCAAAATTCAAAAGCTTAAATGTCGATGAACTTAGTGCATCCGAATCTTTCCAAAGCGACCTTGCCAATGAAATTCAATCTTCGTTTCAGAGCATTACAGCAAAAGTAATTGGGATAGAAATTAATAATGACGCTCTAAAAAGCATACGTTCGCAAAAGGAAAGACTCATTATAAAAGAGCGTGAATTGGAAAATGTACGCTACCAAAATACAATCAACAATTTAACACTCACGATTCAAAATGAGCAAGAATTTAAGGAAGCATCACAGAGGTTAGCTCATGAATCGAACATATGGCAAACAGAACAAGAAAAATTAAAATTTGAGCAAGAGAAGAAGATTTTTTCTGAACTAATAGCTAAAGAGGATATTTTAAGACAAGCCAATACAGAGGAAGAACTCAAAAATGCCAAAGTTGAGTTCATTAAATCAGGATTACTTCGTGAAAATGAGATTGACCAGCTTGCGACAAAAATAAAGCGTGAGAAAGAAACGGGAGACGTACAATTCAACCACTCCACATCTGTTTTGTCTGAGAGAAATAGACAGGAACTGGAATTAATGGAACAAGAGCTCGAAATCGAAATAAAGAAAAGAAATCTCGCTGCAAAAACAGAGACGATCGATACCGAACTTGAATTAAAAAGAAAAAGAGAAGAAGCCGATCGAGATTCCAAAAGAAAAGATGCTGATTTAGAGCATGAGGAAATGCTCAAGCAAATGGATTTGGCTGAAAAAGCGGCCAAACTCACTCAGCAAAAAAGAGATCAAGAACATCAGCAAAAACTACAAAGCGAAAGAGCTAAAGCAGATATTGATCTTGAGAAGATTCAGATGTACAAAGGAATGTCTGTGGAAGAAATAATGGTAGTTAATCCAGACCTCACTGTTCATGCAGCTCAAGCTATAGCCGAAAAGTTTAAAGCTGAAGCCAAAGCCAAAGAAAATGACACACGCGCCGAAGATGCTAAAAAACAAAGTGAAGAAATGCGTGCTTTCATGGAAAAAACGCAAGAATCCATGGTAGATATCGTAAAGAGTGTTACTGGCACTGAGAAAAAGACTGAACAACCCGCTCAAGAGGAAGCCACAATATTTTGTGGGGAGTGTGGTCATAAAAATGCGGCCACTATGAAATTTTGTGGAAATTGTGGAGCCAAATTATAAGAATTATGAATCCAGAACTTGAAAAACTCATTGAATTTGCCCTTGCAGATGGGGTAATTACTGACAAAGAACGAGAAATCATTCGAAAAAAAGCAGAAAAATTAGGAGAGGATCCGGATGAGGCTGAGATGATATTGGATGCCAAGCTGGCTATGCAAAATAAAGACGCAGAAGCATCAGCTCCTCCACCATCTCCAACACCTCCACCTGTTGCTACTGCACCTCCAACTTCTCCTCCTCCGCCCTCTATGCCACCACCTAGCACAAAACAAAAGTCATCGAGAGTGGGTGATATTATGACTTGTCCGGCATGCGGAGCAACGGTAAATGCCATGGAACTCAATTGCTCAGAATGTGGGCATGAATTTAGAAATGTGAATTCATCTGACAGTATAGAACATTTGAAATCTGAAATCAAAAAAATTCACAAGAGTGCTATGGAGGCCGACCCTGAGGGAGGAAAAATTGGAAAATGGTTTGCCAAGACATTTGGTGAAGACAAAGAAGAAAAACTATGTGACTCGCTGAAAAACCAATCTAACTTTATAAGAAATCACAATTTTGGAAATTCGAAAGAAGAAATATTAGATCACCTAACACACGCTTCAAGTCAAATTACGAGCTACAATAATGAAATTAGAGATATACAAAAAAGAATAGACTCTGACGACGATGAGTTATATGATGAGGAACTACTTCACGCAAATCAAAAAGTTAAAAATGCTTGGATTACACTGATAGAACAATGTAAAACAAAGGCTACATTAGGTATAAAAGATGAGGCTGAATTAGACAAAATCATGAATATTGCAAATGACTGTTTAAAATAAAAATCTTATTTCATGAATCCAGAACTTGAAAAACTTATAGAATTTGCCCTTGCAGATGGAGTAATTACTGACAAAGAAAGAGAAATCATTCGAAAGAAAGCAGAAAAATTAGGAGAGGATCCGGATGAGGCTGAGATGATATTGGATGTCAAGCTGGCTATGCAAAATAAAGAGACAGCAGCCTCAGCTCCTCCATCAACACCTCCACCTTCCATGCCACCACCTAGCACAAAACAAAAGTCATCGAAAGTTGGTGATATTATGACTTGTCCAGCATGTGGTGCTACTGCCGATTCTATGAAATTATCATGTGGTGAATGCGGACACGAATTTAGAAATACAGGTTTATCGAACTTAATTTCTGAGTTTAAAGAAAAAATTGAGAAAGCAGAGACTAATGCCATTCAAGAAAAGTCAACTGGACTATTCGGTAAATTAATGGCCATGGTCGATCAAGAAACTGATAATGAAAGAAAGATATACAACGCCAAGGCAAATATCATTAAGAACTTCCCCATACCTTCAAATAAAGAAGATTTAATCGAATTTATGACGTTCAGCACTTCCCAATCCAATGGAATACCTTTATCGAAAATGGACAAATTTGCTGGTACACAAGGTACTTATGGACATAAACTTGTCTTAAAAAATGCATGGACATCAATGGCGGACTCAATTCAAAGCAAAGCACAATTTCTTGACTCAAATGATACTTCTTTCATTGCAAATATCAACGAGATTCACAATAAATTAGACCGATAATCATGGCTTCATATTATACTTCAACCATTCTATTTAATAAATCCATAAACAGTGGCGGTGCTGCTTTTATGGAGGAACGAAGGAGTCAAAAGGATAACGACTCAAGTGAACCAAGTGCAACAACTGAAACGCCTAGTCCCGACCTCGATCCTAAAGCGATGTTCGATAGCTATATGAGTGAATTTCAAGAAAAGTCCACTCCAAATACCGATAGTGCAGAAGAAGATGACAAATGGAACCCCTTATCTTCCTTTTATGCATATTTGGATGCACTGGAAAAAGAACCCGATTTATATTCCTTAGTCACGGATGGTATTAAAGAGCTAAGAGAACGTGTTCAGTTTACTGAAAATGAGTACAAAGATTATGACGATGAAGATTTTTCATTGACTGCTTATGACATCAGCTTAAAACAGCACGATCGTTACCCTGAAAATGTGTATGAAGCGAGCTCAAAATTTGACATACTTTACATTTTACTTAATTGGATGCAAGAAGCTGGCATTCAAGGAGATTGTTCTTATAACGATGCCTACCCTTTGACTGTTATTCAAAATGAAGACACTTCATACATTTGGAGTATCATGATTTTTAAGGACGGCACACTGAAAGAATGTACTATTGGAGATGGTAGAAACAACGAGGAGACCTCAATCAATTATCGATCCATCGAAGACATCCAAATTGAAATAGCCGACAAGCCTTTTCAATTCTCAAATTATAAATCAGGTAGTGATGCTGTAAAATCATCCTCTGATGAAAGTGAAGAAATGGTTTCTCTTGATGACGTATTAAAAAATGCAGCTGCAGCCAGAGCGGCGAATGAAGCCCCAAGCCAACAACCCTCATTCCATCCCTTAACTAAAGGGGCCATGGAATTTATTGATAATACGATCAGTCAAAAAGGATTAAATAGTGAATGGACCTTCGAAGATGTATGGGACGAGATTTGTGATCCGCTCATGTGGGAATTTGGGCTTTTTGATGATTGTGAAACAGAAAAAGAGAAAGAAAATTTGAGAACAGCTATTGATAAATATATTAAATACAAAATCGGGCCATTTACTGAGTAATCTTTTTAGAGTCAATTTAAATTATGATACTACTTAAAAACGCACTACAAGGTAGTGAAGATTGTAGTCTGACTACCTCTGAGTTTAGATATAATTTTGAATATCTAGACTGTTTAAAATATTTGAACACAATTTATCAGAGCTATAAGTGTTCAGACTATCTTTTAGAGCTATCACCTGGTGATTCATCGACCACCATGTTTATTGATGCGGAAGCCTATCTTTTGGAATACATTGGCCCCTCAATTAACTCCGAGTTAAGTGAAGATGAAATTCAATCCAAATTAGAAGAAATGGGTGTTGAAAATTACACTGCCGAATTCATTGCCAAATCTATAAAAACAGACAAGCCTCTTGACCTAGTTGATATGATTAAAAACCATATTGCTTCCGTAGGGCAGTTCTCGTCTTATTACATTGATATTGCAGATGCTGAGGGCAATGAGGAAAGGATTGAGTGTTAATTTTTGAAATCGTAAACATAAATTATTCAATGAATTTTATGCGTTGTTGGTAATAATTATTTTAATTATGGTTATAATTCTCAATCAAAAATCGCACATAATTATTGGTAACCACGCCAATATTCCTCTATTTTCCAAAGTGGTTCATCTCCGATTCCCTCTCTAATTTGATCATATCAACT
>JAQXCN010000041.1 GCA_029251865.1 Crocinitomicaceae bacterium
GAAAGTTTGAAATCTATTTTAGACTATTCGTTCCCAGACATAGTTCCCAATTCCTTAAGCATAGTTTCAAGCAACTTTACAGAATTATCCGCATCATCGGCATCACTTTTTAGAGCTTCTAATTCCTCCTCCAGGGTTGAAATACAGTATTGGACGGCCCGTGCAAAGTACATTTTAATATAAGAACCTCCATTCTCTTTGTAATGTTTAAGTACTTCTGGTAGTCTTTCTCTAAGGGAAATGTCTTGTCGTAAGGTATATGATATATAATAAAACATCATTCTAATCTCACCTTCATTTTTCCATTTTTCGCCTTGATTAAAAATCATATCTTCAAAAAACAAGCGCTCTTGCTCTTCACCAACTGCGCTATACACCTCAGCAATAGTTAAAAGAAGATCATCACCTGCATCCTTTTGAATAGATCTTGCGATAGCTAAACCTGCATCTTGATCTAAATCAACCAAACTAGAAAATGCATTTGACCGAACCATGCGGGACGCGTCCTTAAGTATTATACCTTCAAGTTTTTCTAACTTTTCACGCATTGTAAAATCAGTTTCTAAATAGGCCTCACACATCGCAGAACGCACCTGCGAAATTGAATCGTTTTCCAGTTTTTCAGTGACCAATTTTTGAAGTTTAGTATTGGCTTCAATTAATCCATAGCGAACTGATAAATCTGATGCCAATGCACGAATATGCCAAAATGAATCATTCAATCCCGCAGACAATAGCTCTACTGGATGCTCGCAATGCAAACTTAGAGCGCGCTCTAGGGCTATTTTACGAGATTTATACTTGCTTGAGTTATAAAACTGATGTCTAAAGAAAGCCGCCGGTTTCTCCTCATAAACTTTTGCTAAAAGTACCTGACGAGGATCAATTTGAATATTTGCAATTTCCCCATTGAAAGAAAAAGTGTAGCGCTCTGAAACCTCATCAATTTCTATTTTATGAATTTGTGCTATGGGATTACCTTCAGTCCAAATCGCAATCTCGGTAGGAATACGATAAACTGGAAAATCTTCTTTATTTTGTCGCTGACTAACCTCAACTGTTACCTCATTTTTATTCTTATCGATCTCATAGTCCGCAAAGAGAATGAGATGGCCTTTACCTAAAAACCATTGGTTAAAAAACCAGTTTAGATCTTCACCAGACACTTCCTCAAAGGCCATTCTTAAGTGATGAACCTCTGCCGCAGTGTACTTGTTGTCCGTTAAGTATTTATTTAACCCTTTAAAGAAAGCTTTATCACCAAGATAAGCGCGAAGCATGTGGAGAATTCGCCCCCCTTTATTGTAAGAATGCCCATCGAACATATCCTCTTTATCTAAATGATCATACCAAATCAAATCATGATATCCTTGATAAGCCGCAGACTGATAATAACCTTCTACCTCAACTTCAGCCTGATAATCTGCTTCATCAGCACCATATCTATATTCATCCCATAGATATTGGGAATAGTTTGCGAAAGACTCATTTAAAGGAAGGTTTGCCCATGACTCACAAGTAACTAAATCTCCAAACCAATGGTGAAATAGTTCATGTGCAATTGTTGACTGATCATTCTCGTCTAATAACGCACTAGAATCTTTATAAACATAATCCCCAAAAATCACTGCTCCCGTATTCTCCATTGCTCCAGAAACGTAGTCCCGAACTACAATCTGATTGTACTTATCCCAAGGATATTCTAAACCGAGCAAGTCGGAAAAATATTTAATCATAGCGGGAGTTTCTCCAAAAATGGCACGCGCATCATCTCTATATTCTGGCTCAACGTAATAGTTAACATCGATTTTAGAACCATCTTTTCTAGTGTAGGAGTCTTTTACGATACTGAACTCACCCACAGCCATCATGAAAAGATAAGGTGCATGAGGCAAATCTTGCTTCCAATGGTCCGTGCGCATACCATCCTTCTTCTTGGAGGATATTAGACTTCCATTAGAAAGGGTAACATATCTATCCTTGACTGTGATGAAAAGTTCCTGTGTAGTTTTGCTATTTGGCGCATCAATTGTAGGAAACCACACTGAATTTGACTCCGTCTCTCCCTGCGTCCATATTTGAGGCATCACCGTTGGATCTTCTCCTTTGGGGTTTATAAAATAAAGCCCTTTATCAGATAGTATAGCTGCACTACCCGAAGTTTCGCGCTCATCAGGCTTTGCAACATACTCTATAATTATAGTGTATTTTTCAACAGACGTATATTCTCTGTCAAGCTTAATCTTGAGCGTTAAGGCATCGTCATATTGGTAAGTCAAATCTGACCCATTCATAGAAACCTTTGAAATCTCCATTCCCTTTGCATCCAATATAAGAGAGTCCGATGGGTAAAAATGAGGTTTTGCTGTTAAGGTTTCACGTCCCATTAAATAAGAATGGGACCAATCAAAAGAAACCTCAAGTTTGGTGTGAATTAAATCGGTCAATAAAGTTCTAGACGAATTGTAAATATTCCTGACCTTCAACGAATCATCTTGAGCTTCAGTTATTGGCAGAGATGCATTAATTGATTCAGAATTATGTTCAACACTTGCGAATTGTGAAGCCATAAAATTTGCGACACTTGAAAACGTTAAAACGATGAGTTTAAGCTTCATAATGAATAGGTTTAACACCTACAAAACTGCCCAAATTATTTTAATTATTCACTGTAATTGATATTAATTCATTTCAAATTCGATTCTACTTATTAATTTTGTGGAAAATAACAGTTCATGACCTCATTCAGTTCTTACAACTTTAATGGTAAAAAAGCCATAGTTCGTGTCGACTTCAATGTGCCACTTTCAAAGGAAACACTCAAAATTACCGACGATAAAAGAATGCGCGCAGCGCTTCCAACAATTAAAAAAATACTTTCCGATGGCGGCGCAGTTGTTCTTATATCCCATTTGGGACGACCTAAAAACGGACCAGAAAGCACTTTTTCATTAAAGCATTTGTGTACTCACTTAGAAAAAATTTCTGAGGCAAAAGTGAATTTCACCCCTGATTGTATAGGTATTGAGGCAGAAAACGCGGCAGAAAATCTTAAAACTGGAGAGATTTTACTTGTTGAAAACGTTCGATTCTACAAGGAGGAAACAAACGGTGACTTACCCTTCGCAAAACAACTTTCAAGGCTAGGAGATTGCTTTGTGAATGATGCATTTGGAACAGCACATCGTGCTCATGCAAGCACAACTCACATCGCCTCTTACTTTAAAAGTGAAAATAAAATGTGTGGATTACTAATGAACGCAGAAATAGAAAGCGCAAAAAAAGTTATGGAAGAAACGAAGCGGCCTTTCACCGCAATTGTGGGAGGAGCAAAAGTTTCAGATAAAGTATTAATTGTAGAAAATCTCATGAAAAAAGCAGACCACATCATTATTGGTGGAGGTATGGCATATACGTTCAAAAAAGCTCTTGGCGGAAATATCGGTAACTCTCTTTGCGAAGATGAACGCATAGAAACTTGCAAGAAAATCCTAGAAAATGCATGTGAAAAAGGAGTTCAAATACATTTACCTGTGGATTCTATAATTGCTAATGAATTCAGCAAAGAAGCTAAGACGGCTTTAAAAAGTAGCGCTGAAATTCCTGATGGATGGATGGGACTTGATATTGGTCCTGAGGCTGCTGTTGAATTTGCTGCTATAATCAAGGCATCAAAAACAGTATTATGGAACGGTCCTATGGGCGTATTTGAGATGGTTGCCTTCGAGAACGGAACAAGATCAATCGCTAATGCGGTTGCAGAGGCTACCCAAAATGGAGCATATAGTCTAATTGGTGGCGGTGATTCAGCCGCCGCCGCAAAGCAATTCGATGTCGTCAGTCAAATTAGCCATGTCAGTACGGGTGGCGGTGCACTTCTAGAATATTTTGAAGGCAAAGTGCTTCCTGGTGTTGCGGCAATAGGGCAATAAAAAAAGGGAGCCGAAGCTCCCTTTCTTTTGTGCGTATACTCAATCACCTTTGCACTATAATTTGTTTTGTATAAAGAATTTCTCCTTTAGACTTAAAATGAATTAAATATGTACCGTTCATCAAATCATGTAAATGCAATGCGTCCGCATCTAAGACCGGAACTGAAGGCATAAACTGATTATTATCTGAAACTATTTCGATAAAATCGATTTCTTGATCAAACCACTTAATGGTTGCGTCCCCTTTTTGAATTGAAGAGGTTATAACTTTTACCTTTTCTTTTTTTGTAGGATCATCATCATTCTTAGCAAATGATTGTGTAGATACGAAAAGAAGAGAAAGTGAAAATAATATTGTAAAAATTTTGTTCGTATTCATGGCGTTGTTTTTTTGTATACACCAAATATCAAATAAGAAAAGTGCTAATCCATGAATTTTAATGATTGCGGTTTCAAAATAGAAACCAATACCTAAGACGTATTACGTGATTTCTTTTTTAGACTACGTAGAACTACGTATTCTTGCTATTTATTAACTCTTTTTGAAAGTTCTAATAACCTGTTGGAGTATCCTGCTTCGTTATCATACCAGGCAATAACCTTTATCATCTTACCAAACGACTTAGAAAGAAGTTTGTCGTAACCTGAACTTAATGGAGACCCTATAATATCAACAGAAACAATCGGCTCATCAATAACTCCTAGAACACCTTTCATGGCATTTACCGATTCCGTTTGCATTGCTTCATGGACTTTTTCTATTGATAGCTCTGAGGAAAGATTAAATGTTATTTCTGTCATTGAGCCATTCAAAACAGGCACACGAATTGCGCCTCCGTCAATCTTACCAGAAAGTTCTGGGAAAATTTTCACTATTGCATTTGCAGCTCCCGTTGAAGTAGGAATAATTGAATTTGCAGCAGCTCTTGCCCTTCTCGGATCCTTGTGCGGCGCATCATGTAATCTCTGATCTGAGGTGTAACTGTGAATCGTGGAAATGTAACAGAGCTCAATTTCAGCTAAGGTCTTTATAACCTTTACTATCGGGGCAACATTGTTTGTTGTGCAGGATGCGTTAGAAACGATAACATCTGTATCTTCTAACAAGTGATCATTAACACCTAAGACAACGGTTCTAATCCCTTGCTCTTTTGCAGGAGCAGAAAGCACAACTTTTTTCGCCCCACCCTTTAAATGCTTAGAAGCTGATTCGGTTGTCAAAAACGACCCAGTACATTCTACTACAGTTTGAACATCAAAAGCGCTCCATGATATGAGCTCAGGATTTTTTTCTTGAGAAAAAGTAAGTTGTTTACCATTAGTAAAAACTACTGTATTGCCAGATATTTCAAAATCTAATTCAAACTTACCATGAACGCTATCATACTTAAAAAGATGCATGAGTGCTTCAATATCTGCCAAATCGTTAACTAAACCGATTTCAACATCTGGATCTAAAACGGCCATTCTCGTTAAATAGCGACCGATTCTACCAAAACCATTAACTCCAATTTTATTTTTCACACTCATAGCACTCTTAGTTTAACAACAACGGAACAAATGTAATTGTTTTTTTCTAGATAGTGTAATTTTGACACTAAGTAATTCTGAAAACGACATTTAAGACATAAAATTATATACCGAGTACAGAACGCAGTTGGTCTTGAATTCCATCCTTGTGCAAATAAACATTAATTGTTTTGAGTTTAAAATAAGCCTCAGATACATAAAGATATCCTTCTGGATAATTTGAAGTACCCCAAGAATTTTTAACCAAGAAGAAATACCTTCCTTTTCGATCAATATTAAAACCTACGATATGCATACCGTGATCATCAGTTGTTTCTTTATGATCGTATCCCTGCTGACGCATTTGTTGTGTAACTTCTAATTCTTTTACTGGACTTTTAAAAGCTGCAGAATACTTATCGGCTCCTCCATCTGAAAAATTCTTATTGTCTTGACCCTCAATTATAATCTGCGCATCCTCTGCGGGAGCAATCGCAATTCCATTTTTAAAACTAAAACCTTTCTCAGATACATCTGCTCCCCAAGCAACGCTGTAACCGCTCTTGAGCGCATTCAAAGTAGCATTAAACAACTCATCCAAAGTCACATTGTAACTCTCTTCCCAAAGCCAATTATCCGGAATCTGAAGCAGACAGCTCTTGTGCAATTTATGATTGGTAAATGACGTTAGTGACACATAATCTCCCATATCTATATTCAAAGAATTATAAAAGGCCTCAGGGGTATATTCGACCCCTTTATACTTAAAGCTTTCAGGCAAAGCACCCATATCATCATCCAAGACATCATTATAGGCAGTAATCCAATCGGCCTGCAAACCCTTTCCTGCAGCTTTTGCTTTTTGGACTATGGAATCCAACTTTTCAAACATAGCACCATGGTTGTACACATCTTTTTTCTTTTCCTTACCCGTATATTCGGAACGAGGTAGGATTCCAAAATTTTCGATTACGAATGGAATGTCATGAAAAGCTCCACCCTCTCCGAAATTTGTACGACCATCCATGCGAATATATTTTTCTGCTTTCGCTTCATATGCTTTTCGAACTATAAACATCTCGGAAAGAACGATAGGCTCCTCCAACTTATTAATTCTCATAATTTCGGACTCTAAAAATGAAAGTGCTGAAAAACTCCAACATGTACCCGTTCTCCCCTGACTTTCAACAGGGGACGCGTCCAATCTGACAACTTCTTTGAACTGATATTTACTCTCTTTTGTGTTTTTAAATACTTGGGCGTTTACGCCTACAGCAATGCCGAGACACAGCGTCAGTGTAATAATAGATTTCATAAGGGTTTTATTGTTTTAAAGTCCAACCACTGTATCCTTTTTCGGTTGCTGAGGCTATTAGACTATTAAATTCTGCCGCTGAATACGTGGAGCCCATAGAAACCCTATGTAACTCTCCCCCAGATAGAATACGCGGTGAAAACCCATCTGCGGTAATTTTTAATTTAAAATTAATTGCATTCTGCTCTACTGAAAAACAGCCTACAATGAATTGCTTAGAATATAGTGATTTTGCTTTAATTGTGACAGGCGCTTCACTTTGAATCTCATCTGCTTGTACGTCCTCATCTAAAACCAACTTCTGGTTTGCAATCTCATTGATTTCTTCATTCTTTTCTTGAAAAGGTTCATTTTGCAATTCATATTGTGCTCCACTAGGTAGGTAAGCACCTTTCTCTTTATTGTAAAACGGGTTAAAATCAGAATAAGATATCAAACCAGACTTAAAAAAATCCGATTTAAATGGAATCCAAAAGGTATAAAGCATTAACGGAAGCAAACAGGCAGCTGCAGCATATTTTATGAATTGCTTTCGATTATTACTTGCCGCCTTTATTGGCTTCTTTTTCATTTCTATAATTGCGGGTATCTCTTCCGCTTGACTTTGCTCTTCGAGGGTTTTTTTAACACCGACAAATTCAAGATCTTTCAATCCATAGGCGTCAGAAAGCAGGTTGTGGGACTGGTCCTGGAGAA
>JAQXCN010000057.1 GCA_029251865.1 Crocinitomicaceae bacterium
AGTGCTCTATTCAGTTGAGCTACGGGGCCAATATATGCGCAAAGATAAATATATTTAAGCAAATAATAATCCTTAGGTGAAGTTTATTCAAAAACAATTAAATTTGAAATAGTGAGATTTGTATTTGTTTTTGTTTTAGGCTTGTGTCTTAACGCTAGTGCACAAAAAAAAGCTTTTCATTTAACTGAAAAAGGTGATAAAAAGCTTCATAAAGGTGATACTGTATTAGCTCTAGACAACTATTATAAGGCTATCGCTTCAGATAGCGCTTTTGCCGATGCCTACGCCAAGATTTCGGACGTATTCATTACGAGAGGGAATTATGATGAAGCTTTGCTGCTACTAAATGATGGCATTCGAATCACAACAAGTATTCCCAAGGACAAAGAAACGATATCCCATCTCTACTCTATTCGATCCTTTATTCATTTTACCGCAGAAAGTTTTCATCTTGCCATTTATGATTTAGACCATGCGATTGTCCTCAACACTGAAAACCCAAATTACTTCTACATGCGTGCGCTTGTGAAAAGAATGAATGGTGATGAGAAAGGTTGCTGCCGAGACCTAAAAAGAGCAATTGCATTGGGTATGGAAGCTGCTCACGTTTACAGTAAAACATATTGCAATTAACTCATCGGAAGTACGTAAATTTGTGAAAATATTTTCATGAAATTCAACCTGTCCGAAGTCAATGATTTAATACGTTCACGGAGAACAATCCGTCCAGAACAGTTTACGGAAAGAAAAGTCCAAAAGGACCAAATCGAACTCATCTTAAACAATGCGCAATGGGCACCGAACCACGGCCATACGGAACCTTGGAGATTTCAAGTATTTCAATCAGAAGCATCTCGTAATGCGTTAAGTCAAAATCTTGGCCGCCTCTACATGGAAACTACACCTGATAAACTCCAAAATGATACAAAGCTCGCAAAGCTTATTAGACGTCCATTAATTTCTTCAGTTGTTATTGCTGTAAATATGTCTCGTCAAATAGAAGAAAAGATACCGGAGATTGAAGAGATTGAAGCGGTTTCATGCGCAATACAAAATATGCAATTAACCGCCAACGCATATGGTATTGGAGCTTTTTGGTCAACGCCAAAACTCATCTACACCTCCGGAATGAATACCTATTTAAATATAAAAGAGAAGGACAAATGTCTCGGTTTAATTTATCTCGGATACACAAGAGAAGAATGGCCAAAATCACATCGAAAACCAATTGAATACAATACGATATGGAAAACCCCATAGAACATCTCGATTTAGGACTTGTAAACTTTACAAAGCACCCAACGAATCCTGACTATGTGGTGTATCGCTTTACGGATATAGACAAAGCCAACTCGTTCAGAGGAGAACTCAACGAAAACAACATAAAATTCGAAGAAGATACGCAGGATAAAAAACAAGTATCCTATACGCTATTCGCGGTTCACAAGAAATTCTACAAACAAACGATGCGAATGAATTTCAAAGTCGAAGGAAAGCACAAAAAGCCTTTAATTCCATTTTTTACTTTGAGATGGTTCGTACTTTTATTCGGGCTAGGCATACTACTTCTTTCTATTTTGAGTTATTACAAGCACATGGATCATTTAAACGAACAAACTGAACAGGTTAAATGAAAGCTTTATTACTGATTTTTATTATGTTTTGCGGATTTAGTTTTTCCCAATCCAATAAAGTACCATCTTATTTTGGAATCCATTACAAATCAATATTTCCAAATAACTTTGTTGGTAGTAAAACCGTCACCTTGAGCAACCAAGAATTTACAAGTACTTGTACTCAAAAAAGAGGTTATTCAATTGGGGCAACCGTTCGCGCGGGAATAACTAATCTCATTGCTTTTGAAACAGGAATCAATCTTATTCATCGCAACTTTAATTTACAAATGAGCGTTGCTGACTCTAATCAGTATGCTGAACGGGATCTTGGATTTCTTACCTATGACATTCCATTAAACTGTTTAATTTACATTAAACTAAACAAGACATGGTATGCGAATGCGTCTCTTGGATTATCTGCGGTATATAAACCATCTACTATCGGTGGCGTAAATAACCTTGAAGGCAGTCATTCATTTATTCACACCGGATATGTTGACTATAAAAAGAAGTTTACAGCCGACTTTAATGGAAATATAGGTTTTGAATTTAGAAGCAAAAATTCTGGCTTCTTTTATCTTGGAGGCGCAGTTCAGATTCCATTGGAGCCCCTCTTTTATCTTGCAGGGATGTATAAATATCAAGGATATGAAATTACAGACATTGATAGCGTTAATGGTTCTTTCTTTTCTTTGGATTTAAAATATTTCTTTCCGATTACGAAAAGTATCGGTTCACCATTTAAACCAGGCCCCATTGATTAGAATAGACAATCTCGTTCGTGATTTGAAATTAATTAAACATCCTGAAGGTGGGTTTTACAGTGAAACCTATCGGTCTTGTCAAAAAACCAAGAACAACAAGGATGTTTTAATGACTACTATTTATTTTTTACTCACCTCAGAGCATGTTTCTAACTTTCATAGAATCTCACACGATGAGTTATGGTTTCATCACGAAGGAAGTCCTATCGCGATTCATCTGCTCGAAGATGGAGAGCATAAGGAACTGATTTTAGGTGCTTCATTCGGTGAAGAATGTAAACCTCAACAACTCGTCAAAGGAAATACGATATTTGGAAGTGCCGTGTTAGAACCTGATTCATTTGCATTGGTAAGCTGCGTGGTTTCACCTGGCTTCAACTTCGAGGATTTCGAGCTATTTTCTCGAGAGGATCTTTTGAAGAAATTCCCAAAAGCTCATGAAATTATTACGCGTTTGACGCCCTAGGGTTGACAAATTAATGTATCCACTGTTGGTGAAAAGCCAGCCCATATCCCTAGTGCCCCCCCTTCTATATTCGAAGGAATATTCGTCGGTGTTGCAAACGGGTTTCCTGCAGTATAAATTTGATTGTATTTTTTTTCAAAAAATTCAAATTCTGCTTTTCCTAGTTTTGAGAGTGAGACCAATATAGTATCACCTTCTGCATAATAACCTCGGAATTCAGGATCAGTATCCTCGTCGAAAAAATTGATCGGATTTTCGTAAGCAAAATCAAAAGTTAAGCCATCAAAAAAAACGTCATCGAAAAAGGGATTGAAGGTTTTGTATGTTAATGGATTTATTGAACCATCTTCAAGCTGATTCAACCGTTGAACCTCCCACAAATAGGCATCAAAAGAACCTTCAGGATCAGACAAGGTTGCCCATGAAAAACCATGGTTCTCTAAAGGCGCCTCTGGTTTCCAATATAAGGAATCTAAAGCTGTAGGAGTTAATATGGATGTTGATGAGGTATAAGTAGCACCATCGACATTAACGACCAAATCATATGTTTTCCCCACTTCACCAACAACAGTCGTCGAAAAATAACCGCAAAGATTAAGCTGAACCAACTCATCAACGGGAATACCAAAAAATGCAGCAGCGATTGCCTCTGACCCTGGAGGAAGATTGTCTGTGCATATTTCAATGAGCGTATCGCTTATTGAGCCGTTAGAAACAATGACTTCAGCACCAGATATAAAACCATTTAGATAGGCCTCTAAATTTGTAGGTGAATAAATATTTGCGGTTGAAGAAAGTAACACAATAGCAGGCTCTCCGGTTTTAATAACGCCATCAACTACCACCTGCTCTTCATATCCAGGTATTTCAATTTCAACCTCTTTTGTACAAGAAAACAAAACAAGTAAAGCCGCAAAAAAATATAATCTATTTTTCATATTAAAATTCAAAGTTCCAAGTCACACTTGGTATTATAGGAAATAAGGAAACTTGCTTAACCGTAAGTTGAAAATCACCAGCTAAAAAGTCCCCATCATTGTCAACATACATAAAGAAAGGATTAGCGCGGTTGTAGACATTATAAATCGAGAAGGCCCAATTGCTTTTGAACTTTTTCTTAACCTTTATTTCATTGCCGTCAATATCCGTTTTGATTTTGTGTGTTTTACTGTAGAGTGTTGCTGAAAGGTCTAATCTATGGTACGGAGCCATTCGTGTTGAGTTTCTATTACCATAATTAAACAAAAGATTCTGTTCCTGGACATACCAGGATGACGGCAGGGTAAGTGTATTTCCTGTTGCATAGACGAATGCTGTGCTAAAAGTCCAACGGTCATTCAACTTGTAGGTACCTACAACACTGAGATCATGGCGTCGATCATATTTCGCAGGATAAATCTCACCTGAATTTAGATCAGGGAATCTTCTGTCTGATTTCGCCCATGTGTAGCCAATCCAACCTGTAAAATCACCAACAGACTTTTTCAAAAAGAATTCTATCCCGTAAGACCATCCTTCTCCAAAAACAAGTAGATTGTCCGTGTTGTCGTTAACATTATCTCCTGGCAAGGCTCCCTCCTTGTATTCAATCATGTTGTTCATTTTCTTGTAGTAAACTTCTACTGACGTTTCAAATTTATCATCGAATAAGTTTTTAAAATACCCTATACTTCCCTGCCAACCAATCTGAGGCTTTGCAATATCCGTAGTTGGATACCAAATATCCGTCGGCAATGAAACAGCACTTAAAGCGGTTAAATGAACATACTGATAGTTGTATGAAAATCCTCCCTTAATCGAACTATTATCTGGCAAAAGCCATCGCATTGAAAGTCTTGGTTCCAAACCATGATAGAACTTAATAACATCTCCTGATGGGTAATTAATAGTCGAATCTTGAGCACTGATACCACCGTTCACATATCTCGTGAATGGACCAACATGATGATACATACTGTAACGTAAACCTGCATTGATTTTAAGCTTGTCGTTCAACTCAAAATCATCCATTAGATAAAAAGCAGTCTCATGAGAAAACAGTCGCTGGGCTGCACCAGTATCGAAAACAACGGAGTCTGACTCTGCAGAAACACTTGTTGGTGTGAAGGTATGGTAAATGTGATTTGCTCCAAATTTCACAAGATGGCGTGGATTTGGGAAATAAGAAAAATCTACTTTGGAACCGAGATCCCTAACACCTGATGCTAGGCTAAATCTAAATTGATCTTGACTTGAACCAAATTGAAACATGTAATCAGAAACCGTTCCTGTAACATTCATAAACAATTTTTTGCTAAACAAATGATTCCAGCGCAATGCTCCAATACCATTACCCCATGGCATATCGACACTAAAGCCACCTTCAGTATCAGCAAATGAAAAGACATCTTTTCCATAATACCCGCTTAAAAATATGCGGTCTTTATCTGTTATTTTGTAATTAAACTTTGCATTGACATCGTAGAAAAAGTAACTCGTTCCGGCAAATGGTGAAGTATCAGGAATCGCGGCCTTCATTATTAAGTCAATGTAGGTTCGTCTTCCAGAAATTATAAAAGAACCTTTATCTTTTTTCAAAGGCCCCTCAACGGTTAGTCTTGAAGAGATTGCTCCTATCCCACCCTTTACTTTGAATTTCTTATTGTTACCCTCATTCATGTTTACTTCAAGAACAGAAGACATACGACCCCCATAATTGGCGGGCATACCTCCTTTAATTAAATTCACACTTTTAACAGCATCAGCATTGAATACTGAGAAAAAACCAAACAAGTGTGCTGCATTGTAAACTACACCTTCATCTAGAAGAACTAAATTTTGGTCAGGACCGCCTCCGCGTACATAAAAACCTTGCCCACCTTCCGCGGCGGATGAAACTCCAGGTAGCAACTGAATCGTTTTGACAACATCAACCTCCCCCATAAACGCTGGTAAAGCCTTTATACTTTCAATGTCAAGCGAAATAGCACCCATCTGAGTAGATTTTACATTTTCACCCTTTTTAGCATTCACTACAATTTCTTCAAGATCCTGAAAACCACTTCCTAATTCTAGATTGTAGTCTAAATCCTTGGTTAAATCAATTGCTTTGACCTCTGTTGGAAAAAGAGCAGAACGAAATTGGACTTGATAATTGCCTTCATCGAGTGTAAGAGAGAAAAAACCGTAATTATTCGTAATTGTACCTTTATTTATAGAGGAAACAAAGATCTTCACACCAATCATCGCTTCACCGTTGGTCGCATCTGACACGTAACCACTAATGGTGTGTTTGGTTGGTTTTTGCGCATAAAAATTCCCACATGTGAATGCTAGAAGTAAAATTAAAATTGGTCTCATTATTGATAAAAAGTTGTAAAGATAAGAACACATTAGGGCACAAAAGGTTTAATGGTGTTATTTTTATACCAATATTTGTTAAAACTGCAACGATTGGATTTATTCGAGTCAATATCTTTTTAAGCACGCTTTGGTATGGATAGTAATATTTGTTTTCTTAACAGCAACGACGGGACTGGACTTCTAGGTTTTGGTGGCCAGAACCTTCAAACTTTTAATACCGGTGATGTGACCTCTAAAATTCAATCATTTATTGATTCAAACCATAGTAAATACATATTTCTTTGCTTGTCTTATGATTTAAAAAACCATATTGAAAATCTTTACTCCCAAAACACAGATCGTATTAAATTCCCAGCAGCCATGCTTTGGAGTCCTGATTGTGTAGCAAAAATAAATGGAGACCATATTGAAATCGTGCAAGGCCCATCAAATGAAGTAAATAAAAAAAAGGCCAGAGAACTTCTAAAAGGACTAAAACAACAAAATGGCGAGACAAATAACATTAATTTCCGAAAAGGAATTAAAAAAGAAAGCTACATTAATTCAGTAATAACATTACAAAACCACATTCAACGCGGTGATATTTATGAGGTTAATTTCTGTCAAGAATATATCGCAGAAAAAGTTGATTTAGAAGATGTTAAAAACACTTACCTAAACATAAACAATATAACCGATGCGCCGTTTTCTAGTTATTTAAAATTTAATGAGTTCGAGGTTTTCTGTGGAAGTCCTGAACGCTACATTAAAAAGAAAGGTTTAAACCTAATCGCACAGCCTATCAAAGGGACTGCAAAGCGTGGGTTGAGCATATCGGATGACAACTTGCTTCAAGAAAAACTTAAAAACGATCCTAAGGAACGTGCAGAAAACATAATGATTGTTGACTTGATGCGAAATGACCTATCTAAAATCGCCCAAAAAGGCAGCGTCAAAGTAGATGAACTATGCAAGGTATATACCTTTAAGACCGTGCATCAAATGATCTCGACGGTATCATGTAAAATGAAATCTGGTACAAACTTTAATGACATATTAAAAGCTACTTTTCCAATGGGTTCTATGACGGGTGCTCCGAAAATACGTGCTATGGAACTCATTGAAAAACATGAAAGTTTCAAACGAGGTCTTTATTCTGGTTCAATAGGCTACATTGCTCCCAACGGTGATTTTGATTTGAATGTTGTTATCCGAACAATGGTTTACAATAAAAAATTAAAAAACCTGAGTTGTGCCGTGGGAAGCGCAATTACAATCAATTCGATACCAGAAAACGAATATGAGGAATGCGCCGTTAAAATTCAAAAATTACTAGATGGTGTCTCTGGATAATTTTGAAGCTCTTTTTTTAAACGAGATAAATAAGAACAAGGCCTCGCACTATTTCCTAGCTGTAAGTGGCGGATGCGACTCTATGGTTCTTTTACATTTGTTCATTAAACACAAACTTCCGTGTTCAGTTCTTCATGTAAATTATAATTTAAGAGGAATTGAGAGCACACAGGATTGTGAAACTGTACGCGAACTTTGTGAAAAACAAAGTATTGCTTTTCATATGCATAGTTGCGACTTAGAAACTTCGCTCAACAATGGAGGCAACCTTCAAAATAAAGCACGTGAAATCAGATACGCTTTCTTTAAAACAAAGCTTAAAACCATCCCACTGTCAGCCATTTGCCTAGCACACCAAAATAATGACCAAGAAGAAAACTTTTGGCTTACGATGACAAGAGGCGGAGGAATAAGAGCGATGAGTGGGATGCAAAGCTATACTAAACCCTACTTGCGTCCCCTACTCATGTTTTCGAAAGAGACCCTATATAAATATGCCAAATCAGAAAATATAACCTGGCGAGAGGACAGCAGTAACAGAAGTAATAAATACAGCAGAAATATATGGCGAAATGTATTGCTCCCTTATATGAAAATGAATACAATAGGTCTCGCTAATGCAACAAAATTATTACAGACTGTTTTCAGACGTCTATCAAGTGAGGATCGAGATGTAGTTCTTAGACTATTACCGGAAAAACGAGCGGAGTTTAATTTGACTTTTAAAAAAATCAGCACGTTAAACTCGACACAATGGATTGAACTACTTGATCTTCTTTACATACCAAAATCATTAGCATTAGCAATCTTAAATTTACATTCGGGACCAAATGGTAAAAGGATTAATTTTACCTCCGAAAAGTCACACTATAGCGTCGTATGGAAGGAAAAAAACCACCTGGTTTTTGGGGGTAAATTGCAGACTTTAAAACCTATACCTAAATTCAAAAAATATGCGATTGACTTATTACCAGAGACCTTTTCCAAATCCGTGTTGTTTCTGGATGAGACGAAAATAAAAGGCCAACTAAAAATTAGAAATACCGCCCAAGGAGATCGCCTACAGCCCATTGGAATTAAAGGATCAAAGCTTGTCTCTCAAATATTGAAGGACGCAAAGGTTCCATTAGTTAAAAGGAAAGACATTTGTGTTCTGGTTGATGACGAAAAAATAATATCTGTGGTGAACTATGCTATTGATAAAAGGGCCTTGGCTTCAAGCACACCTTGTATTTGCATTGAGATTTTAATGTAGGGTTGATAATTTAGTTTCAAAATCCCTTTTAATTTCAGTAAAAAATCAAAAACTTATCTAACCTAATCAAAAGTATCTTTTCAGACTCATCCTTTCATGAGATTCGACATAACTTCTATTGTCTCAACACCTTTCCAAAATGCTTTATGACTCACGACTTGTTCAATTCCATTTATACATTCAGCCTCGCTTTTAGGCAAATCTACCTTAGTAGATTTTGAAAGTTGTTTGAATGCCATAGACCAGCCTGAAAAAAGCCTTGATTCTATAGGTGAATATTGAAGAAGTTGAACAGCCAAGTGACGCTTATCTTCCTTGATCTTGTTGTAAAGCGCATAAATTTCAACAGAATCACCTTCAATATATTGCAAGAAATGACTCTTGTAAGCAATTAAAACACCTGTGATTTCATTTAAAGCGTTGTTTTTTTGAGAGTGAAGAACAATGTTCTGCACATCATCTTTTTTTAGATCAGCAGATTTTTTACTTATATAACAAAGGCCGTAAATCATATTTTTTCTTTATATTGTATCGTTAACTAACAACTAACACCTATCCTTAAACTCTGCTAAACTTACACATAATATGAATACTTTCTCAAAAAAGGAACTCACACTGGAATCGTGTATTAAAATGTATAAAATTGCTTTTGATAAAGCTGATGAAATTGGTTTTAAAATCGCATTAACCATATGTGATACAGGCGGTAATACTAAAATATTTTGCCGCATGGATAACGCGCCATTAATCGCTTCTGATATCTCAAGAAAAAAAGCTGTCACGGCCGTTGGCTTCGGCATGGGGACAGGGAAAGATTGGCATGAATTTATAAAAGATGATCCTATTTTAAATGCTGGCGCACACGACATTAACGACTTCATGCTCTTAGGTGGTGGAAAACCAATCTATATAGACAATGAGCTGGTAGGTGCCATTGGCGTAAGTGGTGGTCATTACACGCAAGATGAGGCATGTTGTGACGCGGCTTTAAACGGTCTCTAACACATGGACGAGGGCATAAAGAACAACCTTCATTTTTACAATAAAATTGCGGAGCTATTATCAACATCTAATGATGCGCAATCTATTTCAAATGCATTATATAAAATTGTCGATGGGTTTATAGAAGCACCTCATAGTGCTATATTATTATGGGATACACAATCAGCAAAACTTAAGCTATATGGCTCCAAAGGTTTTACAACCGAAGAGAGGGTTGAAATAGAACGAACAGCACTAGACAGGCATCCAGGTTGGGTATTTAAAAATCAAAAACCTTTGAATATTCCAGATATGGATGCAAAAGAAGTTCCTTCATTTGTGAATTCAAGCAAACGCTCTTTTAAAGTAAAATCAAGACTATGGGTCCCTATTACAACCACATCCAGATCTTTGGGAGCCTTTGGTTTTGCAAGCCAAGAGAAAAACTATTTCACCGAAGACCATGTGAACATCTTAAATTTTGCATGTCGACTCGCGGGAAATGTGTTTTCTAATATTATTTTCCTAGAATCCGAAAAGGATTATTTAAAAAATATTGAGCTTTCATACAATCGAATAAAAGAAGCAAGTGAGGCTCAGCAAAATTTCATTGCCAAAATGAGCCATGAAATACGAACACCAATGAATGGTATTATTGGAATGTCAAAACTTCTTGAAGATACAAACCTCAATACATCCCAAAAGAAGTATGTAAATATCATCAATGACCAATCTGTATTACTACTAGGGCTTATTAACAATGTACTTGATATTTCTAAAATTCAATCTCAAGACTTTAAAATGGTTGAATTCCCTTTTGATTTTAAAAGCTTTTTAATAACGAATTCAAAGCCACATGAACTTCAAGCAAAAGAAAAGGGTATAGCATTTGAATTGAAGATGGACGAGTCCATACATGCGAATGTGCGAGGGGACTCTATTCGCCTTTCTCAGGTGTTGAACAACCTATTGAGCAATGCAATTAAATTCACAAAGAAAGGTTCTGTAAGTCTAGAATTAAATAAAATCAAACAAACAAAGAATACACAAACTATACAACTCGTTGTAAAAGATACAGGTATTGGAATTGATAAGTCTAAGCTGAAATTTATCTTTAAAGGGTTTTACCAAGAGGATGACTCTATTGTTCGTGATTACGGGGGTACTGGGCTCGGCTTAATGATCACAAAAGAAATCATAGAATCAATGAATGGTAGTATCAACGTCCAAAGTGAAAAAGGAAAAGGGACTTGTTTCGAACTCGTTTTTACGTTGAAGAAAACAGAGCGTGAAATAGCAATTGACAAGCACGAAGCAATTAATTCAATTCAAGGACTGAGTGTACTCATTGTTGAAGACAATACAGTAAATTCCTTCTATATTAAATCGATTCTGGAATCAAAGGGGGTTGAAACGATGCTTGCTGAAAATGGAGAAAAGGCAGTTCAGGCATGTAAAACAAAAAGCTTTGATTTAATTTTGATGGATGTTCAAATGCCTATTTTAGATGGTATTCAAGCAACAGAAATCTTAAGAGATGAATTAGGTATCTCCACTCCTATTATAGCACAAACCGCAAATACGGTTCAAAAAGACATTGATGCTTGCTTTAAGGCAGGAATGTCTGATTACATATCAAAGCCTTTTACAATAAATGAACTTATTGAAAAGATATCACTCAATCTGAGCATCAGAAACAACGAGAGGCCCAAAAAGAAGATTGAATATGCAAACGGACTGATCCAACAAACACTCAACTTAGTTGATGGGGATAAGGAATTTGCGAAGAAAATACTTTCAGCGTTCGTCGATGATTTCCCAAAAAATATCAATCAATTAACGCAATCTGTTCAGGCAAAGGATGTGAAATCTGTAAACGGAATAGGACATAAAATAAAGTCTTCGTTTAGAATGTTGAAGTTAAAAGAACTTGCTGAAATAAGTCTATGGATAGAACAATTTGAACCAAATAAAAACAATTGGGAATTATTAAATAAAAAAATTAAAGACATTGTAGAGTTGAGCAACCACCATAT
>JAQXCN010000005.1 GCA_029251865.1 Crocinitomicaceae bacterium
CCTACTCCAGAAGCTATATAGGTTTTGGGGCTTTAACTTTATTGATTGGAATTATTCTTCTCGCTATGAAGGCTGATGGTAAAAGTTTTATATCATTTGTGACAGCATCGTTTGAACAAACTCTAAGTTTTAATGGTGAGATCCTAAACGGTAATTTGATGGCCTTTGTGATTTTACAAATGCTAATCATACATGTGCCTCTGCTTGTTGCTTTAGTCACGGGAGATTTGGTATCGGGTGAAGCGGCAATGGGTACATTGCGTATGATGGCAACAAAACCTATTTCGAGATCTGCAATTTTAGGTTCTAAACTTTTGGCTGGAGCGATTTACACTTTTTTATTAACACTTTGGATGGCTTTTATGGCTTATGGAGTAGGGCAGTGGATGTTCGGTGTGGGTGATTTGATAGTGTTAAATAGTGATGGTCTCGTTGTTTTACCTGCTGATGATATTATGTGGCGCTATTTCTACGGTTTTGGTCTCGCCTTTTTATCTTTACTAGCAGTCGCTACAATGTCTATTTGTTTTTCAGTTTTTTCAGACAATTCTATAGGTCCTATTGTAAGTACTATGGCAGTAATTATACTTTTTACAATTATAGGTTCATTAGATGTGGCTAGCTTTGTTTCGATACAGCCTTTTCTTTTAACTACACACATGGCTTCATGGCGTAGTTTGTTCGAAATGCCTGTGCCTGTTGATGATATTTTAAGTTCAATTTATATATTACTTTTTCATATTATTGCCTTTGCGGGTATTGCGTTTTGGAGATTTAATAAAAAGGATATAAACACATGATAAAAGCATTTTTACTTACGAGTATATTATTAGGTTGGAACTATATTTTTGCACAGGACGCCCAAGTTTTATTGCGTCAAGTCGTAGACAAAATAGAGCTTGTTAAAGATTACTCTGCAAATGTTCAGATTACCGCTGACATACCCTTAATTAAAATTTTACCGTCGAAAGCTAAAATCTATTTTAAAGGTCCTGACAAATTTAAAGTGGTATCGAAAGGGATCGCCATATTACCTAAGCAAGGTTTTACCGATATGAATTTATTTCTATCGAAACCTGACGATTATATGGTCGTATTTGCAGGAAAGAAGATGATTGAAAGTGTTGAGACAACTTTACTTACAGTAATTGCAAATGAAAGTGACGCCGAAATTATTCTTGTAAAACTTTGGGTTGACGCTTCGAGAAAGTTAATAATGGCCTCTGAAATCACGACGAGAAGCAGCGGTAACGTAAAAATAGATTACAAGTATGCTGAAAACAAATCATTTGATTTACCATCAAGAATTAAATTCACAGTTGACGTAAAAGAATTTAAGATGCCCAAAAGTTTTTCTACAAACCCCCATAAAACCAACAAATCAAAAGCGAATAAACGGAAAACGGGTACTATTGAATTGTTGATTTCAAATTATAAGGTAAATCAGGGGATTGCCAATTCTTTTTTTGTTAAATAGTCTAGCCTTTTAAATCTATTGTTTCTTTCTTGCTGTTTTAAGGGATTCATTACATTTGTCCCACAAATTAGCTTATGAAATTACTTGAAAATAAAATCGTTATCGTAACCGGAGCGTCAAGGGGTATAGGTAAATCTATTGCCGAGGAGTGTGTAAACCAAGGTGCTACCGTAATCTTTACCTATCTTTCCTCAAAAGAAAAAGCAGAGGCTTTAGAGGCCGAGCTTTCCGTAAATGGAGGTTTCGCCAAAGGATATAAATCAGATGCCTCAAAATTTGATGAAGCCCAAGAACTTGTGGACAATGTGGTTTCAGAATTTGGAACTGTAGATGTGCTTATAAATAATGCAGGCATTACCCGAGATACTTTATTGATGCGTATGTCGGAGGAGCAATGGGATGAAGTTATCAATACCAATCTAAAGTCTGCATTCAATTTGACTAAGGCCGTACAGCGACCAATGTTGAAGGCAAGGTCAGGTTCGATTGTAAATATGTCTTCTGTAGTAGGTGTAAAAGGAAATGCTGGTCAAGCAAACTATGCGGCTTCCAAAGCAGGATTAATTGGTTTTACAAAATCTGTAGCGGCAGAATTAGGTTCTCGTAATATCCGATGCAATGCAATTGCTCCAGGGTTTATTGAAACGGAGATGACAGATGCCTTGGATCAGAAAGTTGTTCAAGAGTGGAGAAATGGTATTCCATTGAAAAGAGGAGGCAGTCCAAAAGATGTGGCGAATGCTACAGTATTTTTAGCTTCCGAAATGTCAGCATATGTAACAGGTCAAACCATTCATGTATGTGGGGGTATGTTAATGTAAGCTATGAATACACGTCCAAGAAGAAATAGAAAAAATGCAGCCATTAGAGATATGGTGCAAGAAACCCAGCTCGGGGTTGAACATTTAATTTTCCCCGTATTTTTAAAAGATGGTCAAGGGGTAAAAGAGTCAATTGATTCATTACCAAATATTTATAGATATTCAATTGATGTATTACTTAAGGAAATTGAAGTTTGTTTAAACTTAGGTATTCGTGTGTTTGATATCTTTCCTGCTGTGGAAGAAAGTCTTAAGGATAAAACGGCCACCTACAGCTACAATGATGACAGTTTTTACCTTCGTGCCATTCGTCAAATTAAAGAACGATTTCCAGAGGCTACATTGATGAGCGATGTTGCAATGGATCCCTATTCTTCTGATGGTCACGATGGACTCGTTGAAAAAGGTGAAATAATCAATGATAAGACTCTTCCTATATTGGCTAAAATGTCAGTTGCTCAAGCACAAGCTGGTATTGATATTATAGGTCCTTCAGATATGATGGATGGCAGAGTTGGAGTAATTCGGGAGGCTTTAGATCTTGCTGGATATTCTAATACATCAATTATGTCTTACACTGCAAAATATGCAAGTGCATTTTATGGTCCGTTTCGCGATGCTTTGAAGTCTGCACCGAAATCGGGTGATAAGAAAACATATCAAATGAATCCTGCCAATAAATCTGAGGCGCTTACAGAGGCGCATTTGGATGTTGAGGAGGGAGCAGATATGATTATGGTCAAACCAGCATTATGCTATCTTGACGTCATTCATTTGCTAAAAGAAAATTTTGCAGTTCCAGTGACGGCTTACAATGTGAGTGGTGAATATGCCATGGTGCATGCGGCGGCACAGAAGGGCTGGTTAGACTACAATGCTGTGATGAGTGAGATGTTGCTCAGCATAAGAAGAGCAGGAGCGGACGGTATATTGACATACTTCGCTAAGGATTTTGCAGAGCTCATCAAAGAATAATCAAATCAAATAATCATGCATTACATTACAGATGATTTTTACAGTGTTGAAAAAATCAACGCGCTTGTTGTCTCGGTTGAAAAAATTGGGATTAGCGAAGCATCGAAAATTAAAGTATCAGCTTGTGCAGATTATTTAAAGCACAAGTTAAATAGAGGCAATGAGGTCATATACGGAATCAACACAGGATTTGGTTCTATGTGTAATACGGTAATAAATAACAACGAATTAGAAGAGCTACAGGTGAATTTGGTGCGTTCTCATGCTTGTGGTGCAGGAGCGAAAATACCTATAGTCATTTCGAAACGAATTCTTTTATTGAAAGCAATCGCATTATGCAAAGGGTATTCAGGTGTATATCTTGAAACCATTGAGCGTATTTTATGGCTTTATAACAATAATGTTATCCCTGTGATCTATGAATTGGGTAGTTTGGGTGCCTCTGGAGATCTTGCGCCTCTTGCACACATGTCATTGCCTTTAATAGGCGAGGGAGAAGTTCATTATAAAGGTGAAATAAGAGCAGCGAAAGAGGTTCTTAAGGAGCTTGGTGTGAATCCGATTCATCTTCATGCTAAAGAAGGTTTAGCGTTACTGAACGGAACGCAATTCATGGCCGCTTTTTTAAGTCATTGTGTGCATGAGGGAATTCGCATTTTTGATGCTGCTAATACTGTTGGTTCTTTATCTCTAGATGCTTTTTTAGGATTAAAGTCCCCTTTTCAAGCGAATGTAAACGCTCTTCGTAATCAAAAAGGTCAAATTGAAGTTGCTAGAATTATTTCAGACAGATTAGAAGGTAGTGCTCTAATGAATGAACCAAAAGAACACGTTCAAGATCCATATTCACTGCGTTGTATTCCTCAAGTTCACGGTGCGAGTAAAGACACGCTTGACTTTTGTCGAGAAATCATTGAAAATGAAATAAATGCCGTTACGGATAATCCCACCATTTTTCCTGAATCAGATGAGATTATATCTGCAGGTAATTTTCATGGCCAGCCTTTGGCACTCGCTTTAGATTATTTAGCTATAGCCATTGCAGAATTGGGTAGTGTTTCTGAGAGAAGAACCTATAAATTAATTTCAGGAGAAAGAGGTTTACCTCCATTTCTTGTTAAGAATCCAGGGCTTCACTCGGGGCTTATGATTGCGCAGTACTCATGTGCATCAATGGTAAGTCAAAATAAGCAGCTTTGTACACCTGCATCAGTCGATACAATAGATTCTAGCAATGGCCAGGAAGATCATGTCAGTATGGGGGCTAATGCTGCAACCAAATGTAAGAGAGTCATTGAGAACGTTCAGAATATTATAGGTATAGAACTATTAAGCGCCGCTCAGGCTATTGACTTTAGGAGACCATTGCAATCTTCAAAAGTTAACGAGGAATTACTTACTGCCTTCAGAGAGGAGGTTTCTTTTATTGAGTCAGATAGGGTTTTATCTAATGACATTTACAAGTCCAATTCTTTTTTATTTAAATGATTAGTATCCACAATCCGCATGAAAAGTCAGATAAAGTAAAAAATGAAAGACCAAGAGGTCTTTTAATTCTTTTTGTCTTGACTGCAATTAATACCTCAACTCAATTGCTTAGTTCTGTTGCTGGTGTTTTTAGTGGTTCTGCTGATTCGGCAGCAATGGAAGAAGTGAAGTTTGAAAATGCACGACTTATTAAATCATTTCGAGACATGGGCTCATCTGAGGATATGTTAGAGGTGATACGCAAGATGGAGGTCATTACATTGGCAACATTGGAAAACCTTCAGCTAATGAGCTTTTTGATGCTTTTATTTTCAGGACTCGGTTTATATGGGGCATTGACCATGTTTCGTGGGTTAAAGAAGGGCTTTCACATGTATATTGCGTATTCTTTTTTGTGTCTAATTCAGTATTATTTTATTGTTTCCCCTTCTGAAATACCGATATATGTAATGCTTACAAATGGTTCGGTTTCCTTACTTTTCGTATACCTCTATTCTCGTCATCTAACTTGGATGAAATAATGCTAAAAGATCTTTCCTGGATTTAGTATTCCATTTGGATCAAAAGTTTTTTTAATACTTCGCATTAAATTGATTGTCACCGTGGGGAAAGCAATGGGCATATACTGTTTTTGAACAAGTCCAATACCGTGTTCGCCTGAAATAGTACCGCCTAGTTTTACAACTTCAGTAAAAAGCTCTTTAATAGCAATTGGTAGTTCATTGTTCCACTTTTCATCAGATAAATTTCCTTTTAGAATATTTACATGAAGATTGCCGTCGCCGGCATGACCGTAACAAATAGAATTGAATCCGTATTTTGAACCTGTTTTTTTGACGTGATCTAACAGTTCAGGTAGTCTATGTCGTGGTACCACGGTATCTTCTTCTTTATAAGTTGAATTTGCTTTTACAGCTTCTCCTACTTTTCTTCGTAAGTTCCAAAGTGTTTGCTTTTGTGCTTCAGCTTCAGCAAATAAAATCTCATCTGTCTTGAATTGCTCAAGAACACTGAGGATTTTTTCACAATCAGACATGAGTAGTTCTGGATCAAACCCATCAACTTCAATAAGCAGATGTGCTTCGTGGTTTTTAGTTACTGAAATGGAAAAGTCTTGTGTGAAATCTTGCGCAAGTTTTAGTGCGTCATTTTCCATGAATTCTAGACCGCTAGGAACTATACCGGCTCTAAATATTTCTGAAACCGCCGCGCAAGCATCGGATGCTTTGTAAAAAGGTACAAGCATGAGCATGTCATGCGTAGGATGCGTTATCAGTTTCAAAACAATCTTTGTTACGATCCCTAGTGTTCCTTCTGAGCCAACTAAAAGCTGTGTTAGGTTATATCCAGTAGCATTTTTGATCACATTTGCGCCCGTCCAAATTATGGAGCCATCGGCGAGAACGACCTCAAGGTTGAGGACATATTCATTCGTCACACCATATTTTACAGCTTTCGGACCTCCGGAGTTTTCAGCAACATTACCGCCAATAAAACATGAGCCTCTGCTCGCAGGGTCTGGCGGGTAAAAAAGTCCTTTAGCGCTTACCGCATCTTGAAGCTGTTGTGTGATAACACCTGGTTCCGTAATTACTTGATGGTTTTTTTCATCAATTTCAATTATTTTATTGAGCTTCTCTGTGGACAAGAGCACACCTCCGAATATAGGCAGTGCACCACCACTTAAACCTGTCCGTGCACCAGCAGGTGTAACAGGAATAGATCTTTCATTACAATAGCTAAGAATTTTTGATATTTCACCTGGGTTTATCGGAACAAGAACAATCGCAGGGAAAAAGACAAGGTCTTCTGTCTCGTCATGACTGTAAGGCTCTAGCTCATTTGTCTTATATTTACAGCGCTCCTTTAAGAGGTCTGTAAAAAACGCAATATCTTTTTGTCTAATCTTTCTAAAAGTCGCCTCTTGTTCTAACACATTTCAAAAATAACAATATCATCATATTTGATACTCGTTTAAGCTAAAATTGTACTTTTATATTAAATCACTTTCATGAAAAAAGAGGCTTATATCGTTGATGGCGTTCGAACAGCAATTGGGAATTTTGGAGGAACACTTTCACCAATAAGAACAGATGATTTGGCGGCACATGTCATAAAGGCGTTAATGAATCGAAATCCAAATCTTGATTATTCAAAAATCGAGGACGTTATATTGGGTTGTGCTAATCAAGCCGGAGAAGATAATAGAAATGTTGCGCGTATGGCAGGATTGCTTGCAGGATTGCCCTATGAGGTTGCTGGAGAAACGGTAAATCGTCTTTGCGCATCTGGAATGGCCTCAGTAATTCATGCAAGTCGTGCAATCCTAGCAGATTCAGGTGATCTTTTTATTTCCGGAGGAGTTGAACATATGACAAGAGGACCTTGGGTAATTTCAAAATCTTCAAAAGCTTTTGGTAGAGATGCTCAGATGCATGATTCGTCCTTTGGTTGGAGATTTGTAAATCCAAAGCTTCACGATGCGTATGGAACAGATGGCATGGGTGTTACTGCTGAGAACCTTGTAGATAAATATGGAATAAGCAGAGCAGATCAGGATGAATTCGCACTTTGGTCTCAAAATAAAACTGCTGCTGCACAAGCTTCAGGTTTTTTCAAAGATGAAATAACCTCTATCGAAATCCCCAGGAGAAAAATGGATCCATTGGTTTTTGATAAGGATGAATTTCCTCGCAGCAATACAACAGCAGAAACCCTTGGTGGATTGCGGGCAGCATTTAAGAAAAATGGAAGTGTTACAGCTGGAAATGCCTCTGGATTAAACGATGGTGCTGCAGCATTGTTGATAGCCTCAAGTCAAGCAGTTCAGGAATATGGATTAAAACCTTTGGTGAGAATAGTTTCTTCTGCGGTAGCTGGCGTAGAACCCCGGATTATGGGTATTGGTCCAGTAATGGCCTCACGTAAAGCTTTAAAGAGAGCAGGATTGACTTTAGATGATATGGATGTTTTAGAATTAAATGAAGCCTTTTCTGCACAGGTACTTGCTTGCACGCGTGAGTTAGGGCTGAAAGATAATGACCCTCGAATTAACCCAAATGGCGGTGCAATTTCTTTGGGTCATCCTTTAGGAATGTCTGGTTCTCGTATTTTACTTACTGCTGCAAGACAACTCCAAGCCACTAATAAACGTTATGCTTTAGTAACGATGTGCATAGGCGTAGGTCAGGGTTATGCCACAATTCTAGAAAAAGCTTGAGAAAATTAAAATGTTTTGATGCCTTTATTCTTACGATACTTTTAATCGGAGTGTTTTCATGTACAAAAAAGCCTACAGAATGGAATACAGACTGGGTTCTCCCTTTATGTAGTGATACACTTGATTTAACGAATTATCACAACGATAGTACATTGGATAACTCTAATGCATATTATGTCGTTGATTTTCATAGAACAATTTTAGATGCTTACCTCAAAGATTATCTTGAGCTTCCAGATACGACCATTCATCAATCTTTCTCACCGACAATTGGTATCGGAAATATTCCTGCAGGTTTTACCTTTTATAATGCTGTTGAGACGCATGAACTCTCAATCCCCGATGTAGAGTTAAAAAAGATAATAGTATCCGAGGGTTCGATTAAGCTCTCGGTTTATAACCCTATAGCAACGGCTGCTTATTATACTATCACAATGCCAGGAGTAACACTTAATGGTCTGGAGTTTGAGGAGACTTTTTTTGTTGAAGCTGGAACGCAGGAAAACCCTGCTCTCGGTGAAGCGGTTATAATGCTAGACGGGTATGAACTTGATTTACAAGGAACAGGAGTAATGGGTTCTTCTAATGTTTCCGCATTTAATATATTACAAACTTCCTTGTCGATTACTACTGATCCTGAAGGAGAAAACTCGAGTCTTACAACATCCGATGTGTTTGAACTTGATGCAAAGTTTGAAAATGTAAAAATAGCTTATGCTATGGGTTATTTTGGGGAGCTTTCTTTTTCAGACACTTCCGAAGTGGAGCTCCCATACCTTGATTTAATTCAGTCAGGTATGCTCGACCTTCCTGAGTCCCCATTGCGAGTTAATGTAGCCAATGGAGCTAAAATACCGGCGTCAGCGAAACTGACATTATTAGAAAGCACGAATCAAAATGAAGAGGACTTTCAGTTATCCTCCTCAATTCTTAATACAAACCATTTTATTGCGCCCGCAACTGGTTCATGGTCTTCGTTAGTTCCTGGAAACTACGAATTTACAGTAAATGAGGACAATAGTAATTTAACTGATTATATTGAGCATTTGGGTTCTAAGCATAGAATTGGATATGATTTTAAAATGAACCCGCTTGGTTTTGGTACTGGTGCGTATAATGAAATATTCCCGACAAGTAAGGTCAGGGTTGATGTTTCAACGCAATTCCCTTTGCAATTAGGAATAAATGGATTGGTTGTTTCTGACACTTTGAACTTTGAGGTTTCTCAGCTTCAAATAAATAATATCATACAGGCTCAGTCCTTAGAACTTCATTTAAATTATTGTAACGCATTTCCATTACAAGGTGCTTTACGTCTAAAGTTGCTTGATGAGAATTTAAATGTCATTCACACTTTTTATGACGCTGAATTTATTTCATCGGCATTGAGTGGTATACTAGATGTTACAGATAATTTATATAAAGTTTACGGCAAGTCTGTGGTATCCCTCGATGAAACTGCAACATCGTTAATTCCCGAAACACATTTTATTTTGATTGAAGCAACACTAAATAGCAATTCAATGTTATCACCAGAGATTGTATCCATTCCAAGTGATGCTTTTTTGTTTTTTGATTCATTTTTAAAAGTAACAACGAAAAACACAATAAAATGAAGCGTTACTTACTCATCGTTTTCTTGTTTCTTTCATTTTCTCCTTTATTGATTGGGCAGTCCATGCTGCCTGCGCATCAAGACACATCAGCTTTGACAAGCACGAATGAAATTGTTTTTTCTGGTTTAGCCGATTACCAATCGACCTCGATAGGTAAAGACATCGTTCAAAGCTTTTTTTATGGTGGCTTTATTGATGATGAGATGAAAGGGGTTACGAGTGGAAGGCAGCAATTAATCAATAGGTTTGGGATTGATATCAGCACAGAGATAGAATATAAAAATCATAAAAGCACCATTTTTAAAGATTCCACAATTGGATTTTCTTTGAAATATGGGGCGTATAACTTTTCTGGAATTCAATATACGGCAGATGCTTTTGATTTATTGTTCTTTGGAAATTCTGCTTTCATTGGAGATACAGCAGTTTTATCAGGGAGTCAATTTAGTTCATATACCTTTCAGAAGATTGGGTTTGGTTGGTTTGATAAGTATTCGAAATCAAGTATCACCTTGAATGCTGTCGGTGTAAATAACGCGTTTTCAGGAGTGATAAATAATGCTGCTTTATATCAAAGTGCGTCTTTAGACTCAATCGATCTCCAAATCGATGCTATTTACAAGTTATCTAACCCTAATCGTTTCAGTGGTTTCGGTGCAGCAGTTGATATTGATTACCGTTTTAATATGCCAAAAAATGATTCTGAATCAATATATTTTCAATTACTGGCTAGGAATTTGGGCCTCGTTTACATGCCTAATGTGAATCACAGTGAAATCCAGGGACAACTCTCTTTTGATACCTACACGGTCGATGAATTATTAAATGCCCAAACTGTATTTGAGGATACGGATGAAACCATTGCATCATTCTCAGATACTTCTTCAACCAAAGGGAATTGGAGAGTTCTTCCTGCAATGCTTCAATTTACAAAGCTTATAGATAGAAATTCAAAGCAGAAGTTTCAAGGTTTTTATGGTGCTCGGGCCTTCCTTTCTTCTTCTTTTATGCCGATGTTTTTTGTTGGTACTGATATACGCCCATTAAAATGGTATCGTTTAGGTCTTCAGGCGAGTTATGGAGGGTTTTCTAACCTTAGATGGGGTATGTATTCTGATTTTAAATTTGATCATTTTAGTATTGGAATTGCATCTGAGAATTTATTCAGTCAAACAGGTGAGTCGATAATTATAAAAATTACATGCGAATTTTAAATACCATCTTTATATTCTTTTTGTTGCTTTCCTGTGTTTCATTCGGGCAGAATGCTTTTTATAAGGTGTATTCTGGTTTAGGTTATGATGTCGGTAAAGGCGTTGCCGAATTGAATGATTCATCTTATGTTGTTTGTGGAACAAGTACAAGTTGGGAGGGTAGTGCCCAAGCCTTTTTAATGAAAGTAGACAGTATAGGTGATCGACAATGGACTTTTGATTATGGTGGACCTGAATCAGATGGTGCCTCTCGAGTCTTGTATAAGGAAAATCTTGGCCTCTTTACTATTGGTTACACAAACTCTTTAGGACTTGGAGATTATAATGGTCTCGTGATGCATATGTCAGTTGACGGCGCTCTTGTTTGGGAATCAAAGCTTGGTTCAGATAATGCTTGGGAGTTTCTTCACGATGCTGTTTTTGTAGAGGATTCTTCGATTATTTGTGTTGGTGAAAGTCAGAGTCTATTGGATGGTGACAAGGATATATTTATGGCGCGTATCTCAAAAGAAGGGGATGTTTTATGGGATCTTAAGATTGAAAATTCAGGTACTGACTATGCCACCTCAATTGTGAATATTGAGGACAGTCTCTTTGCGGTCGGAGGAACATTTTATTGCTCAGATTCATTAATTCAGAAGGGTTTTGTAATGAAGATTAACAATCAAGGATCAGTATTATGGCGTGACACAGTAGGAAGTGAGTCAGGGGCTTATGTCATAGAGGACCTTGCAATTGCCGTTGATAAAATCAATGCAGTGGGAGCTAGGGAGGTGACGATTGAAAATCATGATTCGTATTTACTGAAGTTAAACTTCGAGGGTGATGTTTTATTTGAACAAACAGAGAATGACCCAAATGGAGAAAGTGATGTCATTATGGATGAAATAGCATTTGTTCCGGCCGTAACTAAAAATATTATTGGTTTTCGAGTTATTAATGCCTTTAGTTTTCAAGACGATTATGATTCGAATATTGGATTTTTTAATGAATCATCATTTCTTTGGATGAATAATTTTACCTCTATTAATTATCTTGGTTTGGATGAAGTAAATCAACTATTACCAACATCAGATGGATCTTTTATTGCTGTTGGACAAACAACATACCCATTAAGCGGGGGCAGTAATATCTTCATTTTAAAAGCATCTGAACAAAACGACTTTCCGAATACTGCGGAGTATTACACTATCGATTCTTTTGTTGGTGTAGGCCAATCCCTAAAACTTGAATCTGTTACTTTTCACCCAAACCCTTGTGAGGATTCATTTGTCCTAGCATTTGATGGGTCCCCTAGGTATATGAAAATCTATGATAATATTGGAAACTTGATGTTAGAGCGTGAAGTTTATCCAGGTGTCTTGATAGATATATCGTTGTTTAATAGTGGTCTATATTATATTCACATTAACAATGAGATTAATAAGCTTATCAAGCTTTAGCGCGTCTCCTTATTTTTTCTGTAGAAATTAACCCGAGTTCACGTCCTGTCTGTCCAGCAACTGAAGTGTTTTCATCAGCTCTACGCAATAAATAAGGCATTACTTCTTTAACCGGACCAAACGGAACATATTTGGCTACATTAAATCCGTCGTTGGCAAGATTAAAAGAGATATGGTCGCTCATCCCAAGGAGTTGTGCAAAATACACACGCGGATCATCCTTAGTAATACCATGCTTCTCTAGGGTATTTGCGAGTTTCAAAGAACTCAACTCGTTATGCGTTCCTGCGACGAGTGCAAAATCATTTAAATGTTGTAAGATGAAATCCTGGGCAGCGTCATAATCATTATCAGTACTTTCTTTATCATTTTGAATAGGTGAGGGGTAGCCATTTTTTACTGCCCTTTCTCTTTCTTTTTCCATGTAGGCGCCTCTAACGAGTTTAACACCGTAGGTCACACCGTTTTTATGTGCTGCTTCTCTAGCTTGCTTAAGAAATAACAAACGGTCATGTCTGTACATTTGAATCGTGTTGTATACGATGGTTTTTTCCTTATTAAACTTTAACATCATTTCAAAGGCCCAGATGTCTATGGTGTTTTGTATCCAGCTTTCTTCAGCGTCTATGAATACAGGTACATTTCGATCATACGCAGCAGAACAGATTCGTAATATTCTTTCTCTAATTTGTTCTATTTTTCTTCTCTCATCGGCAGTTAACGTATTTTCATCCTCATTGGCTTTTTCGAGTAATCCGAAATTGCTGATTCCTGTAATTTTAAAGACAGCAAAAGGGATGTCGCTCTCAGAATCCGCTTTCTTAATCGTATCAATAATAATTTGAGTCGTTAACTCAAAATCATCTTCTTTTGTTTTTCCTTCAACAGAATAGTCCAATATCGTCCCAACTCCTTGAGTAGCAAGCGCATTAATTGTTTTACTACATTCTTCGATGTCTTCACCACCACAAAACTGTTTAAATATAGTACGTTTAATAATGAAGTGTATGGGGAGTCTAAGTTTTAATGCAAACAAGGTGAATGCTTTTCCAATTTTAACAATTACCGGTGAGCCTATGACCCTGAATAGCCAATATGCTCTTTTCAAATCAAAATTTGATTTAAGCCTAAATGCGATTTTAGTATTCTCAAAACTTAGCACGATGCAAAAATAATGTCTTTTTGTATATAAGCTATCGTCGGTTCAATAATCTGTATATTTGACAATTAAATTTGTCTATGCTTAAGATTAAAAGTCAGGATTCTAATATTGAAATTGGCCCGCTGTTGTCCTCATCATTTTCTGAGGTTCTTACATCATACAAGAATCAAAATATTATAATCATTGTTGATGAAAACACCCATGACACTTGCCTGGAATACCTTATCACATCATTTCCTAGTCTTGAAAAGGCAGAGGTAATCCTTCTTCCGAAAGGTGAAGAAAATAAAGTGATGGAAGTTTGTATGCAAGTTTGGAATGCTTTCACAGAATATGGTTTTGGACGACATGATCTAGTTGTAAACCTTGGTGGTGGTGTTGTTACGGATATGGGAGGGTTTATTGCCTCTATATATAAACGAGGAATGGATTTCATTCATGTTCCTACAAGTTTACTGGCTATGGTTGATGCTGCAATAGGAGGCAAGAATGGTATTGATTTAGGGCCTTTTAAAAATCAGCTGGGTACGATTATTAAGGCTCGTAATGTTTATGTTGATACTGCATTTTTAGAAAGCCTTCCTGAACAAGAATTTTACAATGGTTATGCAGAGATGTTGAAGTATGGTTTGATTCGTGATGCAGAACTATATACTGATTTGAAAACATATCAATCAGAGAAAGATTTTAATCAATCCAAGAATATTGAGAAGTGCATTCAAATTAAAGTAGCACTGGCGGACAATGATTTGCGTGATAAAGGCGAACGAATGTTGCTCAATTTTGGTCATACGTTTGGTCATGCTATTGAAGGTTATTTTCTTCAATCAAAGCCAATTTCACATGGTCATGCTGTGGGTATAGGTATGTGTGCAGAAAGCTATATATCAATGCGGCGGGGACTGCTTTCAAAGGATGCTTTTGAGGATATTCAGGCTTTGCTTGTTCGGACGTATCCTTTTCTTGAATTTAATGAAAAGGCGGTTACTGGAATTATTGCCTTAATGTACAATGATAAAAAAAATGAAAATGGTAAAATTTTATCTGTACTTATTAACTCCATTGGTTCAGCGAGTTTTCGCAATGAATTGAATGAGGTTGAGATTCAAGAGACATTACGATATTTATCTATGTTGTCTGCTTCGTCAAACTAAAAAAAGCCTCGCATCGCGAGGCTTTAATTTTTAGTGTTTTTGGTGATTATTTAATCACTGTCATTTCATCAACAATATGTTTGGCTCCAGCATATTTATCAATCAAAAACAATACGTATCGGATGTCAACATTAATTGTTTTTTGAAGTTTATTATCGAAGATGACATCACCAGCCATTGCTTCAATATTACCATCAAATGCCAACCCAATTAATTCCCCTTTTGCGTTCAGAACGGGAGAACCTGAGTTTCCACCAGTTATATCATTGTTGGTTAAGAAATTAACGGGCATGTAGCCATCAGAATCTGCATATTGGCCGAAATCTTTAGCTTCATAAAGATCAATAAGCCCCTGTGGTAAGTCAAATTCAGGGTCGTCATCAATAAACTTTTTCACTGTTCCTTTAAGGGTAGTGTAATAGTTCTCTTTAGCGTCATTCCTTGGGTCGCTTGGAAGGGGACTTACTTTTCCGTAGGTTAATCTCAATGTGGAATTTGCGTCTGGGTAGATAACTGGGCTTAGGCCTGAAGCTCTCATCCCATCTACAAGCATCCGATAAGCTCTATCAAACTTATCTTTTGCCTCATCTATTTTAGTGTCGCTCGCGAAATAGTGATTCAATAAGTTATTAGATAAAATCATCAAAGGATCATTTTCAATTAATTCCTTGCTAGGCAAAGTCATAAAGGCATTTAATCTTTTGTTAGAAGTAAAGACACTAAGCTCAAACATTGCATCCAAGTACAAATCCAATTCTCTGTTTAGTCCAATAGAATACGTATCAATAAATTCAGGTAGGATATAATTGGCTTTTTCAATATAGAGCAAAAGCATTTCCTTAAGCATTTCTTTTTCTAAGGATAAATCTGTGGTTGCAAGAAAGTTAGAAATACTATTTTTCGTTTGGTCTTTATCCGCTTGGTCATCTGAATATTTGGATAAGGTTCTTCCTAAAGATCTTGAAATGGTGGATAATTTCGAACCCCTAAAAATCATTCTAAGGTAGTTGTCGTGTCTTGCTTTATCGTTGGTTAATGCATAATAATCATTTATATCTTTAACAATACCAGTATATGTTACGTTCTTTTTCTTTTTGGACCATCTGTCAAATTTGGCTTCATTTTTTGCTTTTGATTCAGCGGTTTTGAATTTTGTTAAAGCATCAATCATACCTTGACGGTTTTTCCAATAATTGGCTACACCCGCATATTTTGATGCGTAGTTCAAGCGAATAGCATCATCAGTGTCCATGTGTTTTTTCATTACATCCATTGCCTTCTTGGAAGCTTCAACCCATGCTGGGTATGCGAATTTTACATTTTGGTCAATCCCTCCTGATGGCAACCAGCGGTTTGTCCTTCCTGGATAACCTAGAATCATAGCAAAATCATCTTTTTCAACACCATTAATATTCACAGGTAAATGGTGCTTTGGTTTTAAAGGGACATTATTTTTAGAATATTCAGCTGGGTTTCCTTCAGCGTCAGCGTATACTCTAAACATGGAGAAATCTCCCGTGTGACGCGGCCATTCCCAGTTGTCTGTATCACCACCAAACTTACCAACACTTGCGGGTGGGGTTCCAACGAGTCTAACATCAGTGTAATCCTGATAAACGAAATAATAGTATTCATTTCCTTGAAAGAAAGAACGGACACTTACCACGTACTTTCCATTTTCACTATTTTCTTCTTCAATTTTCTTTGTTTCTTCTTTGATTGCTTTAGCTCTCTCATCCTCAGTCATTTCATTATTTAGCTGATTCAGAATTCTTTTTGATACATCGTCCATACGAACGAAAAAGCGAACAAAAAGCGAATTAGGTTTCATCTCTTGTTCTTTATTGCTTGCCCAAAATCCATCTGTGAGGTAATCATTTTTCGGTGAGGAAAGTTCTGCAATTGCACTGTAGCCACAGTGGTGATTTGTTAAAACAAGTCCTTGGCTTGAAACGAGTTCAGCTGTGCATCCTCCATTGAATTGAACAATTGCATCTTTAAGGCTGGAATTGTTAATGCTATAGATTTCTTCTGATGTTAGCTGAAGTCCCATTTTCTCCATGTCTCTTTGGTTTAAACGGTCAAGGAACATGAGAAACCACATTCCCTCGTCTGCATGAACAAACATGCCGACAAAAAGCGATAATGCTACTAAAATATTCTTCATTTTTTATTTTTTAAATTAGGTGTCTAAAATACCTAAAATAATGTAAATGTCTATTGCTAGTCCTATTTGATTTATATCAAGAACCAATAGTTTTTTAATTTGCCCCCCCTTTAAAAATTCCTTGAGTCGTTTATATTTAGAAACAAATCTTATTCCATATGAAAAAATTTAAATCCCTTTTATTTTTGGTTATTCTAACCCTTTCAAATCAAACATTCAGTCAAGGGTGTATTGACAGTTCTTTAGTTAATCCTGAGATTTTCTGTGCTGAAATTTATGACCCGGTATGTGGATGCGATCAAGTAACATATGCAAATGCTTGTGCTGCGACTAATTATTTTGGTGTTAGTTCCTATACGCCTGGGGAGTGTGGTTCAAATTCATCTTGCGATGCTTCTTTTATTTCATATGCGGATAGCACTTGTGGATTTTTCTTTGAGGCCTCTGGTGCTTCGTCCTATGAATGGTATTTTGGTGATGGCAATTCAGGGAGTACAGGTCAAAGTGTGATTTATACCTATTCAGAAGAAGGGACATACACCGTGTGTATGTATGCTTATGATGATCAGGAAGAATTGTGTGATACAATTTGTCAAGAAGTCTATGCATTAGGATGCGGTTCTGCAGCGATAGATAGGGCTGTTGCAAATCCAATTCTCATTGTTTATCCCAATCCTTCAATAAACGGTGTTTTCTCAATAGATTATGATGGTCAAATCGACAATATCGAATTACTTGATTTGGCTGGTCGTGTTGTAGCGGCAAAAATAAATAAGGAACAGAAAATCATCGACGCTTCTTTTACAGGACCCGGGAAGTATTTTTTAAAGATTCAACTTGCCGATCTTTCGCTTTATGAGCGAGTAATGGTTTTAAAATGAAACTGCTTACGATTAGATAAAAAGTTGTTCAATGAAGATTAAGATCTTAATGCTGAAGTTTATTCCTTTATAAACTTCATGATTTCACCCTCTATTTCAATAAAATAGATATTATTTTTAAGTGCGCTAAGATCAATATTTAAATCTGTATTAAAATACGTTCCATTCCTTACGGTTTCGCCAAGAATGTTTGTAATTGTGTAAGTTCCCTTTCCTGTTAAGTTTGATATTACTATTGTCTTAGAAGCCGGGTTTGGGAATAAATAAAGTTGTTTTATAGGCTCTTCTTTTATCCCTGCTGAAGCCGGGTTACAAGCGTTATTTAAATAAACTTCTTCAGAATCTTTGTCAACAGAGAGTAAACATGAGCACATGTTGTAGTGATCATGCATGTATGCTATTCCATAGTTTGTGCCTATCCCTTCTATAAAAGTTAGTGGGAAATCACTTGCCCAGTGCTGATAGGTAGTCCTTACATGTTTCAGCCCTGATAAATAATAAACTGAATCAACAATGGCTATATCTTCATCGCCAAATAATTCGTGAATAACAAAACTGTCATTTATTTGAAGTGATAAATCCATTATTAAAAATTCTACCGTATCGTAACCTTGTATGGTCTCAATAACACTTGTATACCAAACACGTCCATTTTGAAGATCTTCTCGAGCTAAGGCATTTCCTGAGTTAGGGACAAGGGTGTAGTTGATTGTTCCCTGATAGGGTGTGCCTATTTTTTCATATTGCACACTATTCAAAGTAATTGTTTCGTTTGAGATTTTTTCTTGCACCTCTGCTACATCAAGATTACAGAATGGATATTTCCATTTTGTACTTTCATTGCCGAAAATAGACTGGTATTGCTGGGCATGAATAGAATTCGATGCGGAAAAAACGAACGATAAAAGTAGGAGTGATTTTATAAAATGTTTCATTTTGTTTTCAATTATTGAAGCCAATTACTTCTAAACAATATTTGCTAATTCAATCAGCAACAGTATTAAAACATTATTTCTCGGAACGCAATGTACAACTTATTTAGACAAAGTCTAAACAATAGGAATCTTAAGTTTTAAATAAAACATTTAATATT
>JAQXCN010000014.1 GCA_029251865.1 Crocinitomicaceae bacterium
AAGAAGGTGGAATATACGACGTATCACTAACAGCATATGACGATAACGGATGCTTTAATGATGTGACCTACAATGATTTTATTACGGTATATCAAACGCCTTCGGCTCAAATGAACATTGATCCAATTTACCTCTACCCCGATATTCCTACAACTAATATTTTAAACGAATCTATAGGCGGAGACGCGTATGTTTGGAATATGGGAGATACGCCACTTGATTTCATGGGCTTTGAACCAGGTGCTTACACCTACAGTCCAAATCTTACAGATACATTTTATGTGAGCCTGACGGCTTACACAGATGAGGGATGTGTAGATTCAACGCAAGGATTTGTTGCCTTTTTGAACGACCCCTTCCTATACGCTCCGAATTCATTTACCCCAGATGCCAATATCTTAAACGATGTTTGGATACCTATATTCTCAAGCCCGCAATATCTAAAACGCTATAATTTAGACATCTACAACCGTTGGGGAGAGCGAATGTTTGAAACTACAGACCTCAATCAAGGTTGGGACGGAACCTATCAAGGAAACCCAGTTCAAGACGGTACCTACACCTGGAAAATCAACTTCAGGTGGTACGATCAAAGAGCATTTGAGCTCACAGGTCATATTACACTCATTAAGTAGGGAACACTGAACATCCAATTCGTTTTAAAAAAAATGAATCAAAAATATTAACTTCGCCAATAGCCTTTAGTTTAATCTTTAAAGAGTAGAAAGCAACAAAACATAAAAAATGAGAAAATTAGCATTGTTCCTAGGCGCCATATCACTAACTATGTCAATTTTACCCCAGGCAAATACTTCTTTAAATGAAATTACTTCCATTGTTGATGAAGTAAAAATAGGTGATCAAGTTTGGATGGTCAAAAATCTCGATGTGGATACTTTCAGAAATGGCGACTCCATCATGCATTCCAAAACAGAAGAAGAATGGGACGAAGCAGATAGCAATGAATTACCTGCATGGTGTTATTATAAAAATGACTCGAAAAACGGAGTTAACTACGGCAAATTATACAATTGGCATGCAGTGAGTGACCCGCGCGGTTTGGCTCCAAAAGGATGGCACATCCCTACAGATGAGGAATGGACAAGTCTCATCTTCTATCTAAGCGATAAAGAATCAGAAGAGGTTGATATCTATGGGAATGAAGTTGGTATAAAATTAAAAAACAAAAAGGGCTGGAAACGGGATAAACCTAAAAGAGGATCAAGTAGAAATAAGGATTATAAAGGAACCAACGAAAGTGGTTTTTCAGCTCTGCCAGGTGGCAGTCGTGAGGATTATTTGGATTACCGTGGTATTGGTTATCACGGCAGTTGGTGGAGTATTTCTCAGAGTTATTGGGGGCTATCTTTCAATTCACCCATTCTATACAGCGAGGATGAATATTGGGGATTTTTCTCTGTTCGTTGTATTAGAGATTAATTTACTTTTAAATTTCACTGTTACATTTTTGAAAATCGATACAGCTTTAAAACAATATATATCCAAGTCTAATGGACAGTATCCTATTCGCAACTCTAAAATCAGGGGCATTGAAGGTGTCTATATTATTTAAACCAAAATCATAAGAGACTTCCATAAAAAAGTGTCGAATTGAAATACCTATACCAGATGTGATACCAAAATCGATAACATCAATTCCATCTCCTGCTGCACCAAAATCAATTGTTTCATGATTTAATTGAGTCAATTCACTACTTGAAAATGGATTACTATAAGCATAGGTTTGTAAGGATCTTGAAGAACCAGAAAAAGCAAAGCTACAATACGGTCCAAAAAGAGCATATAAATTGGTCTTTGCGCCAATACTGATGTCATAAGTAAGTGTCGGGGTAAACTGCAAATAACTTAGCCTAACCTTACTTTCGATTCTTGAATATTCAGAAAACTCATCAGATCCAACCATATAGACATTTGAATTTTCTGATGTATAGCCGTACCCCTTACCTGAATAGCCAAAACGTAGTCTCAAATCTAAATTTTGATACAATTGAAATTCATATTGGCCACTAAAGTTCAAATTAACAATTGAATGATATCCTTCATAAAATGTATTCGACGTTTCTGATTGTTTAATATGAATACGAGAACTATTTAACCCAGCCGAAATTCCAAATCCTTGTTGAGCCAAAGCCCATGGTCCTAAAAAAAATAAAAGCGTAAGACATGTAACAACTCTTAAAAACATTATTTGGTCTTTTTAAATAAAGATATATCTTTAAATTTAACGAGGTTCACGATTCTTTATCACTAATCAGATTTACCCAATGAAACATTTAGTAGTTTTAAGTGGCGCAGGCATGAGTGCTGAAAGCGGACTCAAAACATTCAGAGATAGCAATGGTCTATGGGAAGGTCATGATGTTATGAGTGTTGCTTCACCTCAAGGATTTAAGAGTAACCCTGAATTAGTTCTCGAGTTTTACAACCAAAGAAGGCGACAACTTCTTGAAGTAAAACCTAACAGTGGTCACCAATACTTAGCCGATCTGGAGCGCGACTTTAAAGTTTCCATTGTGACTCAGAATGTCGATGATCTTCACGAAAGAGCAGGGAGCAAATCAGTATTACACTTGCACGGTGAGCTTTTTAAAGTAAGAAGCACATATGATTCTAGCGATGTAAAAGAATGGAAAAATGACTTAAATATTGGTGATCTGTGCTCAAAAGGCCATCAACTTCGACCCGATATTGTTTGGTTTGGTGAGGAGGTCCCTGCGATAGCTAGGGCCATTTCAATATGTGAAAAGGCTGATGTTTTGATTATTATTGGAACTTCAATGCAAGTATATCCTGCTGCCAATTTGATTAATTATGCTGAGCCAAGAACAGAAATTTATTATATCGATCCTAACCCAGCTACAGTGCATCACCCAAAGCTCACAGTTATTGCAGAAAAGGCTTCATCTGGACTTAAAAAGATAAACTTCAAGTAAATAAAAGAAGTGGGCTATACTGGATTCGAACCAGTGACTTCCACCCTGTCAAGGTGACACTCTAAACCAACTGAGTTAATAGCCCTTAGTAATTAAGAATCAGATGCTTCCTTCGATTCCGCTTCCGACTTTAGTTCATTCTCATTTAATTTATTACCAACAAATGTCCCTGAGATGATTTGGTCTTGGAATGCTCGCATACCGCCTGGGGAATGCGGCATTAGAATGGAGGAATTCTTTGAATTTGCGCCGATATCTTTGATAGTATCAAAATACTGAGTCATCAACACAAATTGCATAATTTCTTCGTGGGTGACTGTATCTAATGATTTTTTAAAATCTTCAACTGATTCCTTAAACCCTCTAACGATCTCTAAACGCTGCTGTGCAATACCTTCACCTGAAAGTCTTTTAGATTCGGCTTCTGCTTCCGCTTGTTTTACAATCATGATTTTTTTCGCCTCACCGTCTTCATGTGCGGCCTCACGATCTCTTTTGGCTGCATTAATTCTGTTCATGGCATCCTTAACCTTGTGGTCTGGATCTATATCAGTGATTAAGGCTTTTATAATGGCATAGCCATATTCAGCCATACTTTGCGAGATATTATTTTGAACAGCTATTGCGATATCTTCTTTCTTTGCAAAAACATCGTCAAGCTCAAGCTTTGGAACCTCAGCACGAACGTCATCAAAGACATATGACGCAATTTGACTTTTGGCATCCTCTAAAGAGTAATAAGCTTCCTTTACAAATTCTTTTCGAACCCGATATTGAACGGAAACTTGAAGGTTCACAAAAACATTATCTAATGTCTTTGTTTCAATAGTTACATCGAGTTGCTGTACACGAAGATTGACTGTTGCTGTACGATTGTCAATAAATGGAATGACCAAAGATAAACCAGATTTTCGAATCGATTGAAATCTACCAAACCTTTCAATAACAGCTGCAGAGGCCTCTTTTACAACAATAAATGTTTTTAAAAAAAGAACAATTAGGACAACAATGAGGGCAAGGCTTTCGTAGGGTACAGACATAAAAATTTATTATTGAATAGTTAACTTCTTTTCGAGTTCCTCAAGATAGTGTCGGAATTGCTTATCAGTTTCGGACAAATTAACGACTGTTCTGCAAGCATGAAGAACTGTTGCGTGATCTTTACCACCACAATGTGCACCAATATTTGCTAATGAAGACTTTGTCATCTTTTTAGAGAAATACATTGAAATTTGACGTGCCTGGACCACCTCTCTTTTTCTAGTTTTAGACTTCAGCATCTCAATAGGCAGATCGAAATAATCACAGACTACTTTTTGAATATATTCAATCGAAACCTCTCTAGCGGTACTTCTTACGAATTTATCAACCATCTGCTTTGCTAAATCTAAGGTAATTGCCTTTTTAGTAAGAGACGCTTGTGCTAATAAAGTATTTAATGCCCCTTCAATTTCACGGACATTTGTATTAATAGAGTACGCTAGATATTCGACAACCTCTTTAGGTAGTTCGATGCCACTTCCGTACATTTTTTTCTGAAGAATAGCGATTCGTGTCTCCAAATCAGGTGTTCCCAAATCTGCAGAAAGACCCCATTTAAATCTTGACAACAACCTTTGTTCCATTCCTTGCATTTCAACTGGCGCTTTATCTGAGGTCAAAACAATTTGTTTACCATTCTGGTGTAAGTGGTTGAAAATAGAAAAGAATACATCCTGTGTTCTTTCTTTACCAGCAAAGAATTGTACGTCATCAATGATTAACACATCAATCATTTGATAAAAATGGACAAAATCATTAGTTGATTGGTTCTTGATCGCGTCAATAAATTGGTGTGCGAACTTTTCGGACTGAACGTATAATACTGTTTTGTTTGGGAAATTCTCTTTTACAGAGATTCCAATGGAGTGCGCAAGATGTGTTTTTCCTAACCCAACTCCCCCGTAAATAAGAAGTGGATTAAATGCTGTACCTCCAGGTTTGTTTGAGACAGCAAACCCTGAAGCTCGAGCCAAACGGTTATATTCTCCCTCTACAAAATTATCAAAGGTAAAGGCCGGAATTAAGTTCGATTCAATATTGAGTTTTTTCAAACCAGGAATAACAAAAGGATTTCTAATTTGCTTTTCATTCCCACTGATCGGAACATTCACTGGGGAATTCTTTAATGAATTCGAGCTGTGTGCCGGAATCTTGACCGTATAAGGATTTGAAGATTTGTTATTATTTTCCATAACAATACTGTATTCTAAACTACCATCAGCACCTAATTGCTTTTTAACAACCTTTCGCAAAAGTGTTATGTAGTTTTCTTCTAACCATTCGTAAAAAAAATATGAAGGTACTTGTATGGTTAAAACATCCTTGTCAAGTTTCACCGGAACAATCGGTTCGAACCAAGTCTTAAATGCTTGTAATGAAATATTGTCTTTAATGACTTTAAGACAGGAATCCCATGCACCTTCGTGGTTTTTACTCATAGTTGAAAATTAATAGTTTGGTCTTCATTAACAGCGATTTAGAGTACTGCTTTCTAGACCGCTTTTGCACAGTACAAATGTTCTCATAAAAAAGTTAAAAAAAAACCACTAGGGGTATTGACTTTTTAAAATGTTTTCTTAAGAGATATTTTCTTTACAGAAAAGTGATAGTTTAGCTTACCTAATGTAATAATTTTTTAGCTTTATTAAAAGAAAATGGAACGAAAAACAAAACATCTTACTGAAATCAGAGTCCGTTATGGAGAAACGGACAGAATGGGTTTTTGTTATTATGGAAATTATGCGCAATTTTTAGAAGTCGCTCGCGTTGAATTACTGCGAAGTCAAGGGATTTCCTACAAAGAGCTCGAGGATGCGGGTATCTTATTGCCAGTCCGAAATTTTTCTATTAAGTACATTGCGCCTTCTCGATATGACGACTTGTTATCTATCCAAACTGAAATAACAAATATAAAGGGTTCACGAATTGAATTCAATTATGAAATTCGAAATCAAAACAATGTACTTATTGCCACTGCATATACAGAACTGGTTTTTGTAAATTCCAATTCATTGAAACCTACAAATGCACCCGATGAAATTTTAACCTTTTATGAAAACGACATAAAATAATGCCTTCAAATACAACTCCTTTTGAACTAATTGTTCCAAAAACTAAAAAAACGCCTTTTATATTAAGCATACCGCATTGTGGAATAGCTTTTCCGAACGAACTTAAAAACACCTATAACCAGTCTTTAATTTCCGCACCCGATGATACAGATTGGTTTTTGGAAATTCTTTACGATTTTGCTGAAGATATGGGTATAACCATAATAAAAGCCGTGTATTCTCGTTGGGTGATTGATTTAAATAGGACTCCTGAGAATCAATCCCTATATAATGACGGTCGTATCATCACATCATTATGCCCAACCACAGACTTTTTAGGAAAACCACTCTATCTTTCTAAAGAACATGAACCAAACGCTGAAGAAATACAAAGACGTTTGAAAACTTATTATTGGCCTTACCATAATAAAATTGATATGCTTTTAGAAGACTGTAAGGCTAGTTTTGGGAAAGCATTACTTTGGGATGCTCACTCCATTAGAAGACATGTAGAAACAATTCAAAAGAAGGCATTCCCTGATTTAATTTTAGGAAATAATGATCTGCAAACAGCAAACAAACCTTATGTAGATACGGCGCTTAAACACTTAGGCTCGGGACCATATAAAATCACACACAACACGCCATTCAAGGGTGGTTATATTACAAGGTCAAAAGGGAATCCAGCAGAAAACATACATGCACTTCAACTTGAAATGTGCAAGGATTTATATATGTCGTCAAAGGAGACGATATATGATGTTTCTCGAGCAGCAACGATAAAAAAAATGCTAAAAAACACATTCAATCATTTAATACATCAATTAAATGCATGATTTCTTTTTTAAGGGGATACTTCAATCAGATGGTTGGCACGAAAATGTTGCGGTTTCAGTAAATCCTAAAGGCGTAATTACTCAAATTACAAATGCTCAGGAATCTGAAAAGTGCACTGGATTCGCATTGCCGGGCTTTCAAAATGCGCATTCTCATGCTTTTCAATATGCCATGGCTGGGCTGGCAGAGCTCCACCCTACAACAATGAAAAAAAATGACTTTTGGAGTTGGCGCGAATCGATGTATGCGTTGGCACTAAAAGTTCAACCAGAGCATATTGAAGCGATTGCAGCCATGTTATACAAGGAAATGCTAAGACATGGCTACACACATGTTGCTGAATTCCACTACATACATAGAGATCTCAATGGATCATCTTACGAAAACAAAGCAGAACTCAGTGAACGTATTGCGAGAGCAGCCCAAAGCGTTGGGATCAAGCTAACAATAATTCCTATTTATTATGAACAAGGTGGCTTTGGCTTGCCTCCTCAAAAGGAACAAAGGAGATTTTTATCTTCATCTTTTGAGGATTACCTTGAACTGAACGCAGCCGTAAAAACAATGGCTACTAAATACGAAAATTGTGAAGTTGGTTTTGGGATTCACTCAATGCGTGGTGTGGCTCTTGAGAATATTATTGAACTGGCAAAACACAGAACAGGAAACACCCCATTTCATATTCATATCGCTGAACAGACTAAAGAAATCGAAGACTGCATTGCCTTCACAGGAATTAGGCCAACTGAATGGTTTGCAAATAACATTGAGCTTAATGAGAACTTTCACCTTGTTCACGCTACCCACCTTTCAGAAAATGAAATTTCTCTACTCGCGAAAAGTGCTGCAAATGTTGTAATATGCCCTTCAACCGAAGGGAATCTCGGAGATGGTATCTTTCCCCTTGATCCTTATCTTAAAAAAGGAGGTAAATGGTCTATTGGCACAGACAGTCATATTGGATTAAACCCTTTTGAAGAATTAAGACTCCTTGACTATGGACAAAGGCTCACCACACATAGCAGAAATACATTCGGAAATGTGAGCTCGGGTGATAATGGTGCAATTGCAATAAAGAGTGCACTTATAAATGGGAGAAAAGCCATGGGGGTAGAAAATGAAATGTATTTTAAAGTTGGCAGTTCACTTGATGCTGTGGTAATCACAGACAAGCATCCCTTGATTCAGATGACAGGAATAAAGAATTTAACGAATACAATTGTTTACGCATCCGACTCAAGTATGATCGAAGGGACAATAGTTGGAGGCGAATGGAAAGTAATAAATAAGGAAAATAATCAGACAGAAATTGAAGATAATTTTATTCAAACAATGAAAGCGCTTTCCAACCGACTTTAAATTTCGGTCTCAAGATTTTTGAATTCAATTTTTCTTTAGTACTTTATTATAATGCTGAAAAACATCAAACTTGTAAGGGACTTCTTTCCTTTTGTACTTTTAAAAGCACAAATCAAATACAATTTTTTTGGCTTGCTCTATTGGGCACTTTTATTCAGTATTTTATGTAACCTTTTCGGTGCGAATTTTGGAGTTCCATTTCTGTTTTATTCACCTGAGTATCTTGGTGAGGTAGGCTTATGGTCATTTGCTTTATTAGGTTTTTCAGTTGGTGGCTTTTCGATGGCTTTCAATGTATATAGTTATATCAAATTAGGTCCTAGATTTCCCTTTTTGGTAGTTGTTTCAACCCCTTTTTTTAGATTTTGCATCAACAACTTCCTCATTCCTTTGGCCTACATCACAATATACCTTGTTAAAATGACGGCGTTTCAACTCACTGAGGAATTAGCTTCTAAAAGTAATGTATTGATTTACAACATCTCATTTCTTACAGGCTTCCTTCTATTCATCCTATTCAGTATCTTATATTTTTTTCCTTTACGAACGAATAAAGATGCAGATGACACATTCACTGAGTCCAATCCAGTTTCAACCATCACAAGTAAAGGAATTGGTCAAAAGTGGTACAACTATTTCAGGGAAAAACGGACACGTCCCATTTACTACATTGGCAAAAGATTTAAACTTCATAAAAGCCGAAGTGTCTCACATTTAGAGAAAAATGTCGTAGAAAGCGTTTTTTCGAAAACGAGAATCAATGCGTTTATATTTGAAATACTTACAATTGGTGCTTTTATAAGTTTGAGCTTTTTTCGAAACTTTTCATTATTTGAGGTGCCGGCAGCTATGAGCATTCTCATGCTGCTAACTATTTTATCTATGGTTATTGGTGCTTTAAACTCTTGGTTTCACAGATGGACCTATCCATTGATCTTTTTTGTTTTTTTAGGAATGTCCGCTATTTCGTCAAAGACAGGGCTCTTTCGCTATACAAGTTATGCGCTTGGTTTAAATTATGCGAAAGAAAAAATCATCGAATACAGCCCTGAAAACATTAGACGTAATCATAAAACCAGTGAGTCTGCTTATCCATCAAAAGGAAATATTATTGGCATGCTCGAAAACTGGAAGAAAAAAACAGGGGAGGAAAAACCTAAGCTTGTCATTTTAAATACCTCTGGTGGCGGGTTAAGAAGTGCGTTATGGACCTTTACAGTGTTGTCGAATGCTAATGAAAAACTTGATGCCAAGCTTTCACAAAACTTACAAATGATTACCGGCGCCTCAGGGGGTATGGTCGGGGCCGCTTATTTCAGAGAAATTCAACTGAGAAAAGAGCTTAAAACAATAGATGGAAATACAGCAATATTCAAAGAGAGATTGAGTAAAGATCTTTTAAATAGATTGTCTTTTTCTGCTTCTACAAGCGACCTCTTTATGCGCTACAAAAAGGTCGTTTACTATGATAAAAAATACACGCAAGAAAGAGGTTGTGAATTTGAAAAAGAACTTCATCAAAACTTAAATGATTATCTCGAACACCCCTTAGGATATTATAAAGAATATGAAAAAAGAAGTAGTATCCCCTTAATGATTTTTAGTCCAACCATCGTCAATGACGGAAGACGTCTTCTTATCTCGTCTCAAAATCTGAGTTTCATGATTGGCAACGACAAAAAAACAACCTACGAAAATATCGACTTTCAATCTTTCTTTAAAAATAATGAACCTAACCATATGCGTTTTTCTTCCGTGCTAAGAGCGAATGCTACCTTCCCAATGATTATGCCCATGATGGCGCTTCCAACCAAACCAGAAATACAGCTCATGGATGCGGGAATAAGAGATAATTATGGCGGAAAAGTTTCTGTTGACTATTTATTTGCGCTTAATGAATGGATTGCAGAGAATACATCAGGTGTGGTGATTTTAGAAATTAGGGATACCAAAAGAATTATGAGTAATGAGGTTTACAGAGAATTATCACTAATGGATAAGTTGTTCTTGCCGTTCGGCAACCTATTAACCAACTTTACGAGAACACAAGACCTTGATCAAGAGCAGTTAACTAAACTTTGCGAGACAAGCTTCAATTTCCCTGTGGATAAAGTCACCTTTAATCTAAGAGAAGATTATAACGAACGCATATCATTGTCTTGGCACCTAACAAAAAGAGAAAAGCAAAAAATAGAAGCTGCTTTCTCAAGCCAGGAGAATCAAACGGCATTTGACAAGCTAAAGTCCCTAACTGCAAAACAATAAAAAAGGGGACCGAAGTCCCCTTGATTTTATTAACCTGTAGCAAAGTTAATCTAAATACAATAGCCTTTAACGGAAGAAATTAAAATAAGTTTCAATAATAAATTAACATTTTAGCATTGATAAACTATTTGTAAGGTCTCCCATGTATTACTCTGCATCAATATATTTGTTGTATGCCAAAGGACAAACCTTCAATTTCAGCATTAGTCAAATTAATAGATGATCCTGATGAAAATGTTTTCTCACATGTTCGAGACGAACTTATTAAATGCGGGAGCATGGCAATTCCTTATCTCGAAAAATCTTGGGAAGAAGACTACTATGGCCTGGTCTTTCAAAGTAGAATCGAAAATATTATTCATGATATTCAATTTGACGAAGTAAAAACTAGTCTAGAAAATTGGAACGACTGTGCTGAAAAAGATCTTTTAGAAGGTGCAATTATAATCGCCAAGTATCAGTATCCAGGATTAGACGAAGCTTCAATAAAAAGCTTCATTGAGACCATAAGGCAGGATATATGGCTCGAGTTAAACGACCACCTTACAGCATTTGAACAGGTAAAAGTCTTTAACAAAATATTCTTCAAGGTACATAAGTTTCATGGAGATAGTAAAAACTACCATTCGCCTGTCAACTCTTATATTAATACCGTTTTAGAAAGTAAAAAAGGGAATCCGCTGAGTATTTGTCTACTGTACAGTATCATTGCACAATCTTTAGACCTACCCATATACGGGGTAAACCTTCCTAATCACTTTGTACTCGCTTATATTGACACCAAGGGGTCGGTTTCGATGATTAATGAAGATAATGAATATGGCGTCCTTTGTTATATTAACGCATTTTCAAATGGTGTAATCTTCAACACAAATGAAATAAAACAATTTCTTGACGAAATTAAACGTCCGCATCGCCGAGAATATTTTGAACCTTGCTCTAACTCAGCAATAATTAAAAGAATGCTCAACAATCTCATTTCATCTTTTCAACGCGTAGGAAATTCTGAAAAAGTTGAAGAACTCACAATTCTGAGAGACATCATTCAAGGCAATTAAATCCGAAGGATTAGGATTCGTATATTTGAGGTATGAATTATAAACATACCGTTGAAGAGCGTTTTATACGTTACGCTAAAATTGATACCACTGCCGATCCGACCTCAACAACTTTTCCCTCATCTGAGATACAAAAAAATCTCGGAAGACTTCTTGTTTCAGAACTTCAAGACCTTGGTGCAATTGATGTCGAAATGGACAAATGGGGTTATGTTTTTGGGACTATTCCCTCAAATTCTTTAAAAGAAAATATTCCTACTATTTGCTTTTGTTCCCATATGGATACTGCTCCTGATTGCAGCGGGACAAATGTAAAACCGCTTGTTCATAGAAACTATCAAGGTGCACCTATTGTTCTCCCTGACGATCCTACACAAATCATTACCAAAGAAAAGCAAAAGTACCTTCAAGGAAAACTAGGTGACGATATTATTACCGCTAGTGGAGAAACTTTACTTGGCGCAGATGATAAAGCTGGAATTGCAATTATTATGGATTTCGCAAAATATATGATTGAGCATCCGCAATACAAACATGGTGATATTCGTATTTTATTCACGCCCGATGAGGAAATTGGAAAAGGTGTTGATCACCTTGACATGAAAAAGCTCAATGCTGACTTTGGCTACACACTTGATGGTGGACCAGAAGGATCAATTGAGGACGAGTCTTTCTCTGCTGATGGTATGAAAGTTACTATTGAAGGACTTAGTGCGCATCCAGGATATGCCAAAGGAAAAATGGTGAATGCAATTAAAATGGCAGCTTTACTCGTAGATTCCTTGCCAAAAAACAACCTAACTCCGGAAACAACATCCCATCGCGAAGGGTTCATTCATCCTTATTCGATTGAGGGTGCACTTGAAAAGGCAAGCGTAGAATTCATTATTCGTGATCATGACACCTCAAAACTATCAGAATACGAGAGCCTTATTGCTAATACAATGAAAACTATTGCCGACGAAAACAAAGGAATCACCTTTAACATAGAAATCACTGAACAGTATCGTAATATGAAAGAAATTCTAAATGAATATCCTGAAGTTTGCGAATATGCAGGTGAAGCAATGCAAAAGGCTGGAATAAAACCTGTTTTTGATTTAATCCGAGGAGGTACAGATGGATCAAGAATGTCTTTTATGGGTATGCCTTGTCCAAATATCTTTACAGGAGAAATGGCGATCCATTCTCGTCAAGAATACGTTGTTGTGCAGGATATGGAAAAATCTGTAAAAACCTTAGTTGAGTTAATTCAAATTTGGGAGCAAAGACATGAATGAAAAGTTAATTCTTAGGGAAATTGAAAACAAAAACTTTCAACCTGTATATTTCCTTCATGGTGAAGAGCCTTACTTCATTGACCTTATTTCAAATGCATTAATAAAAAATGCACTTGAGGAACATGAAAAGGAATTCAATCAGAGTGTTCTATATGGCAAAGGTACAGACCATTTGGTTCTCATCAATGAACTTAAGTCCTTTCCGATGGGAAGCGAAAAGAGACTTGTTGTTCTAAAAGAAGCACAAGACTTTAAAAAAATAGAGGACCTTTGCTCCTATTTTGAAAACCCAAACCCATCGACCATTTTTGTGATCTGTCACAAATACAAAAAATACGATTCTCGTAAAAAATCACTTAAATTAATTGCAAAGCAAGGGCAGATTTTTCTCTCTGAAAAAATTAAAGAATATCAGCTTAATGAATGGATCCAGCGTTACGTTACAAGCCAAGGATTTACACTTAATTCAAAAGCCACGATGCTCCTTGGAGAGTTCTTAGGCAACGACTTGGGCCGAATCGTTAATGAAGTTGAAAAGCTCGGCGTAATTTATCCGAAGGGCGCTCAAATCGATGAAAAACATATCGAGGAGAATATTGGCATTTCTAAAGATTATAATCTTTTTGAGCTTACAAATGCTGTCGCAGCTCAGGATATTCATAAGGCATACAAAATTATTCACTACTTTGAATTGAATCCTAAAGCAGTTCATTTACCACAGATTGTGTCCTCATTATTTACTTTTTTTTCAAATGTTTTAAAGATTCACTTCCTAAAATTTAGTGCGCGGGAAGCCATTGCAAAAGAACTTCGTGTTCATCCTTTTGTTGCAGGGGAATTGTCAAAAGCCAAATCCAAATTCAGCCCAAAAAAATTAGCTTTTAATATGGAAGTTCTCCAAGATTATGATTTAAAATCTAAAGGTTACGGAAACACTACCTCAAGTCAAGCTGACTTGATGAAAGAACTGATTTTTAAACTTCTGAATCCATGATTTTTTATGCGCCTCAATGTACGATGAATACAAAGGACTATACACTGTCTGAAATTGAATCAAAACATTGTATTAAAGTATTAAGAAAACAATTAGGAAACCACATAGAGCTCATTAATGGTAAAGGAGGTCATTTTTCATGTGAAATTATTGATCCCCATTTCAAACGTTGCAAAGTAAAAATTGAGGCGAAGAGTGAATATCCTAAGTCAAAGGATGACATTCACATTGCAATGGCAGTTCCAAAAAGCAGTGAGCGTTTAGAATGGTTTCTAGAAAAGGCCACCGAACTTGGCATTCAAACCTTATCACTTATAAACTGTGGAAATAGTGAGCGAACGAAAATAAATCAAAAAAGATTAGAGAAAATAGCAATCTCCGCACTTAAACAGTCGAAAAGGTACCACCTTCCAATAATTAATGCACCGATTCCATTTAAAAAATTCATAGAATCATTCCCCACAGGGTTTATTGGACATTGTTACGATAGTGAGAAAAAACATGCAAAAGAAATAGAAAAAATCTTACCTTTTTTAATTGGCCCAGAAGGCGATTTCACTCAAGAAGAGGTCACGATAGCTCTAGAATCAGGTTATACTTCAATTGAGCTAAGTAAAAACAGGCTTAGGACAGAAACAGCAGCACTTACTAGCGTTTTTTATTTAAGTAACGTGTAACGGAAGACTTCAAATGAATGTTTATGCTTTTCATCCACTGCTTGAGTCATAATTAATTCTCTATTCCATAAACCTTGATCGAAATCAGGGAAAAAAGTATCGGCATCATAATCTCCATCTATGTGCGTGATAAACATTTCATCAACAACACCCTTATCTAATGCCAATTTGTAAATCTCACCACCACCTATTATAAAAACCTTACGTTCATTACCCTCCGCAAAGTTTGAAATCGCATTACTCAATGAATTGAAAACCTGACAATCTTTGGCCTGAAATGCCATATTCCTTGTAAGGATAACATTTTCCCTTTTTGGCAGTGGTCGGTATTTTTCGGGAATAGAATCATAATTTTTCCTTCCCATAACCACAATTTGATTTTCAGTGGTCTCCTTAAAAAACCTCATATCATTCGGAAGATGCCACATAAGATCGTTATCCCGACCTATGCCTCTATTCCTATCCATTGCAACAATTAGAGATACCTTCATTATATGGCTACCGCTGCTTTAATATGTGGATGTGGATCATAATTTAACAGCTCAAAATCTTCATACTTAAAAGCAAACAAATCTTTAATCTCAGGATTTATTTTCATCACTGGTAATGGTCTAAAATCTCTTTGAAGCTGCAACCTAGCTTGATCTAAATGGTTTGAATATAAGTGAGCATCACCCAATGTATGCACGAAATCACCAAGTTCTAATTCACATACCTGAGCAATCATCATCGTTAATAAAGCGTACGATGCAATGTTAAATGGAACACCTAAAAACGTGTCGGCACTGCGCTGATAAAGCTGGCAACTCAACTTATTATCAGCCACATAAAACTGAAAAAACGCATGACAAGGCGGCAAGGCCATTCCTGATAATTCACCTACATTCCAAGCAGAAACAATAATTCTTCGAGAATCAGGAGTCTCCTTAATTTGTTTTAGAATGCCTTTGATTTGATCAATACTTTCTCCATTACGAGTTGGCCAACTTCTCCATTGAGAACCGTAAACAGGCCCCAAATCACCATTTTCATCTGCCCACTCATCCCAAATAGAAACTTTGTTTTCCTTTAAATAGGCAATATTTGTATCCCCCTTAAGAAACCAAAGCAATTCATGAATTATAGAACGTAAGTGTAGCTTTTTTGTAGTAACACAAGGAAATCCTTCGTTCAAATCGTAACGCATTTGATACCCGAAAACTGAGCGTGTTCCTGTGCCCGTTCGGTCCTCTTTGACCGCTCCCTTGTCTAGAATATGTTGTAACAAATCATGATATTGTCTCATAAGTCAAAAATAGAATTTTTTGCCACTGACAATCCATCTAAGCAGAAGGTTTTTTTAACAAGTTAATAACTATTAAAACACAAAGATTAATGTTACTTTTAAAAGCATGAAGTATGTTCTCATTAGTTTTTTAGTATTCTGCACCTTGAAACTTTCAGCGCAAATAAAAAAAAGAGATCTAGGTATATATCAAGGAACTTTGGCAGCCTATCAGATTAATAATGGAAAACAATTGTTAGACGTTGAGGCCTGCACAATTCAAGTCACTTTAAGTAAAGAGCATTTAAGACTTGATATTGGAACGAAAAGCTACAAAGGATTGTACTTGGTGAAAAAGACAAAAAGAAGAGACTACCGCATAAGCTTTACGACGCCTAACAGCCAAATAGAAGAAACATTCATTTTGAGAGGTAAAGAAAAAAAAATGAATCGAAAGGGTATATTCCCCCAACCCGACTGCACACTTATTAAACCTTAATAGGAAGTTTAACCGTAAATGTGGTACCCTCTTTTGGAGTACTTATTAGAGTAATCTTTCCGCTGTGCCCTTCAATGATTAGCTTGACATAATACAATCCTAGCCCAAACCCCTTAACATTATGTACATTTCCTGTAGGAACCCGATAGAATTTATCAAAAATCGACTTCTGATGTTCCTTGCTAATACCAATGCCTTGGTCTGTAAACTCTAAGGACAGAAAATTAGTAGAAATTTGAGTCTTAACTGAGAGTTGTACTGCTCCTGCACTGTATTTAACTGCATTGTCCATTAAATTATAGAGGACATTTGTCAGATGCACAGGGTCTCCCTCAAGCTTATGAGATTTCTCAGAAAGCCTAAGGTGCAATTCACTATTAGGTGCCTTTTGAAAGGTTTCAAAATTCTCCTTTAACTGGAGTAGTATCTCTCTTATATCTATGGTCTCTTTATTGAGTTCTAATTCATTTTTATCAAGCTTAGCGACATTTAAAACGCGCTCTACTTGTTGTTCAAGTCGCTTGTTTTCTTCGAATATAATACGTGCATATTTACGGACACTTTCCTTTGGTACGTCTGTTTTCTGAAGTAACATTTCCGCTGAGAGACTAATTGTTGATATAGGTGTTTTTAGCTCATGTGTCATATTATTGATAAAATCATTCTTAACCTCTGAAACTTTTTTTTGGCGAAAAATAATTACCAAAGAATAAATAAAGAAGAAAGACACTAACAAAACAATAATACCGATGTAAATCCAAGGTGAAATAAATCTTACTGGAACAATGGGAGCTGCAGTTATATTGGGAAAAAAGACAGTAAAGTAATGACCATCATTTTCAATAGTCACATTTTCAGCAGTGACTCCACCCTCGTTTTTTGAGGCCGGCTCATAGAGAGATTCTTTCGAAAACTTAATTAAATTTCCATAAACAATAGAGTCTGTGAAGCAATCATATATGCCATAAACAAAATCTTGGTTTATATTTTGGGCGTAAAACGCTTTCTTTAGTAGTGTTTCCAAATAAAACGGTTGTAATTCCTCATTAATATCAACCATAAATCGATTCGAACGAATCTGCTTTACCGCACCATACAACTCTGAGCTATCTGCCAAGGTGGTATTAATTTCCGCTAAAACGTTACGCAATGCCACATGACTTTGCTCGGAAAACTCCTTTATATTTAAGCTGTCCTCTTTTTCCTGTATCGCAATATTTGTGTTTTGGAGTTCCATTGTTTTTCGGACCCAAACCAATTGCACAACGAGTATACTTGCAATGGATAAAACACCAAAAAGGACTAAAGTATTAAGGGAATATCGACTCATTGGAGATTGACTTATACAATAAAGATATAAAATTCAAAAGGTTTAAAAACCCTGCACGCCATTAACGGTCGTATACTTCAAGATATTCTTTTTCTCAGGATGAATTCGAGCAAATGCGGATTGAACGGCTAGCGTCCCTTCATGAAAACCGCAAAGGATAAGCTTGAGTTTGTTGGTATAGGTGTTGACATCACCAATAGCGTAAATACCCGGAATGTTGGTTGTATAATCAGTGGTATCTACTTTTATGGCGTTTTTCTCAATCTCTAGGCCCCATTCAGCTATTGGGCCTAAAGATGGTTTCAAACCAAATAGAGGAATAAAATGATCTGTTGGTTCATTAAAAACACCTTCTTTCTGGTGCTTTATGGATAGGCCTTTAAGCTTGGAATCACCAAGAATTCCAACAACTTCTGCCTCAGTGATTAGCTTGATTTTGTTCTGTTCTGCAAGGTCAATAACACGTTGTACAGAGTCTAAATGCCCACGAAAAGAACTACTGCGATGCACGAGAACTACCTCTTTTGCAATTTTCTTCTCAGCCAAGAATATAGACCAATCCAACGCTGAGTCACCGCCACCGGCGATAACACATTTTTTACCACGATAGAATTCAGGATCTTTAATAATATACTCAACGCCTTTGTCCTCGAATTCTGCAATGTTCGTAATCGGTGGTTTTCTTGGCTGGAAAACACCTAAGCCTCCGGCTATAATTACGACTGGAGCCACATGTTTTGTCCCCTTTATTGTAGTCACAATAAAATCCCCATTCTCTTGTTTGTCAATAGACATTGCAGCTTCTCCCAATGTAAAACCAGGTTTGAAAGGTTCTGCCTGAAGCATTAAATTATCTATTAAATCACCAGCCAAAACGGATGGGAAACCAGGAATATCATAAATTGGTTTTTTAGGATAAATCTCAGCACACTGACCCCCAGGTATTGGTAAGGAATCAATGAGGTGGCACTTGAGTTTTAAGAGACCTGCCTCAAACACCGTAAATAATCCTACTGGCCCTGCTCCAATAATTAGTATGTCTGTTTTTATCATATCCAATATATTCTAGATTGTAAAATTAAAGAATTCCTCTAAATAAGCTACGATCTTTAAACGCTGTTACTTTTAAAACATTGGTCTTTCAGGGGTGTTGTCGATAATCTCGTGAATCCTATCCATCACGGATTCATTCACTAAAGCTAAATCATCAATACATGATAAGTTTTCTTTCAACTGAGCCAATTTTGAGGCTCCGACAATCACTGTGCTCACATTTTGATTTTTTAGGCACCATATCAAACTCATTTTTGGCAAAGACAAACCTATTTCTTTGGCCAATCCATTAAGAGCCCTTACTTTATTCAGTCGTTCTTCTGTCAAATTTTTCTCTTTTAACCACTCGAGACCATCTGCTCCGAGCCTGGTACCCTCCGGGAACTTGGCCAAATACTTTTCAGTGAGCACACCACTAGCCAACGGCGACCAAATGGTTGTTCCTAATCCGACACCCTCGTACAACTGACTGAATTCTACTTCTACTTTTTTTCTTGCGAACATATTATACTCTGGCTGCTCTACTACGGGTCCTATGAGATGGTTTTGCTTTGCAAACATATGTGCTTCCATAATTTCTTGCGCACTCCACTCTGAGGTTCCCCAATACAAAATTTTACCCTGCGTAATAAGATTATGCATGGACCAAACCGTTTCTTCTATGGGTGTGTTTTTATCAGGGCGGTGACAAAAATATAAATCTAAGTAATCCACATGTAATCTTTTCATAGCCTGATGACAAGCTTCAAAAACATGTTTTCTATTCAATCCTTTTTGTGTAGGAAGCTGACCACCGGAACCAAAGAAAACTTTACTACTCACAATGAAACTATCACGCGACCAATTACTTTTCTTCAATATATTCCCCATTACGACCTCGCTCTGGCCACGCGCATAAATCTCGGCATTATCAAAAAAGTTAACCCCCTCATTGTAAGCATAATGCATTAGCTCTTCTGCCACCTGATCATCGATAAATTTACCGAAAGTAAGCCATGAACCCAGTGATAATCGACTCACTTGAAGTCCCGACTTACCTAAATTTTTATAATCCATTTAAATATTGTTTTTTATTAAATCAGTGTAATGAACGCAGACTTCTTTTTTTCTGTTGGTTTTTTATAATCCCATTCGCAATTACAATGCATATGATTAACACGGAACCCACGTAAAAGTTTGATCCTAATTGCTCATGCTCTTTTAAAATAAATATGGCCAAAATTATGGTGTAGACCGGTTCCAAATTAATACTCAAAGACACGGTAAAAGCACCTAGTTTCTTAACAATATCTATCGTTACAAGAAAAGCAAAAGATGTACAAACGATTGCTAAAAATAACAACCAATAAATATCTGATAAAGACATTGAAAACATCGAAGCGTCAATTTTACCAGTAAGTGCAAGAAAGATGGTTAAACCAACAAACCCCATGGCCAATTCATACATACTTATGTGCGTAGAAGAAATATCCTCAACAAAATGAGCATTACTCACCGCAAAAAATGCAGCCAGAAAGGCCGAAACACAACCCGCTAAAACAGCCCAATATTCGTCTGGAGAAAAATCACCTGAAACAAAATAGATCCCTCCTACCACTAACAGGCCTAATAAGAATTCTATCCATGAGAACTTCTTTTTCATAATGATCGGCTCCAGCCAAGCGACATGAAGTGTTGTTGTTGATAGGCAAAGGATTCCTAATGAGGCCGTTGAAAGCTGAATAGAGGTATAAAAGGTGACCCAATGCGCGGCTACAACTAAACCAACAAACGACACTTTTAGGATATGTGATTTAGGAATCGAAAGTTTGCTCCCTTTAAAAAGTAAAAACAAAAAAATGACAAACGAAGCAATACCAACACGATACCAAACAATGTACAATGCCTCTAAATCAATGAGTTTACCGAGGATTCCAGTAAAACCCCAAAGAAAAATAATACAATGGAGGAGTAAATGATACTTATACTTTGTAATCAAACTTTTACTTCTTTTTAGACCACGCTTCGATAGATTGTTTATTCATTTTAACGTAGTTGGTATTTCCAGCTTTTTCTGCCTCTTCCATAGAAAGATTTGCAGAAGCAATAGCAAGATCATAATTGTTGAGCTCTGCATGAATTTGAGCCTGCAAACGTGTCATCCAATATGCTGACTTGCCTCTTATCTCCACTGCACTGTTTATCCATTTGAGTGCTTGCTCAGGATCTAATCCCTCACCCAAATAATATTTCGCAGAATTGTAATAATCTGAGGCACTTGGTCCTGACATAACTTTTTCAATACTTTCAACTACCTGTTTTTGTGTCATTAATTGAAACGGGAACGCGACACGAACCTGGTCCCAGGTTATACACAAAGAAGCCGCAGCAGTTCCAATGTTTTCTATGGAAATACACATCGTTTCTACGGATGATTCAAGAGGTGATACGTCAGCATTTAATGTTAAAGCCACTTTGGATTCTTCCCAGTTTTCAGGTGTGCCCCAATTTGAATATTCACTATAAAAAACAAGCTCCCATTTATCTTCTGACGGCTTTGCAAACAGAGCATAAGTTCCTTTTGGTAGCGTATCCTGTTTAAAATAAATCTCCTCAGAGATTGTAATCATCGAATTTTTATTAGCCCCTAATCTCCACATTTCATTGTAGGGAACAACCTCTCCAAAAACCACTCTATTTCTTTTTGATGGTCGGCTGTAAGAAATATTGATTTCGGTAAGACCAACGGTTTGGTTTACTTCACATACAGGACTGAGCTGAGGTGTTTGAACCTGGCCAATAGCAACGTTTGAAATAGATAATTGGAGAAGGACAATTAAAGCAGAAAGGAAATAAATTTTCATGAGTGATTTAAATTTAGAATTAGATGATTTTTATACTGCAAATGTAAGGGCAATCCTATAGATATTAACAATGTAGTATGGTAAAAAATTATTTTAGGTGACTTTAAAGGCGTTGAAAACATCTAATTTTCAGTTATACACCCTGATTATGGAAGAACTTGGAGAAAGCCGAAATGAACTGGATGATGAATTAGAGAGGTTTATCACACTTTTAAATCAACTCTTACCTCATTATCATTTTCTATTGAAAAAAGATTCATTGAATAATGAAGAACGCAAGAAACTAGGTGAAATTGAGCACTATCTTATTGGTGTCAATTCAAAAATAATGGAGATTAAAGGAAAGCTTGAACAAGATTTATTTGGACGTTCGATTGATACACTCTATAGACTAAAAGACCTTGCGTATGGTGGTGACCCACATTCTAAACTACAACTTGAAAAAATAAGAGATGAAATGGCGGAATCTCTTAAGGCTGGTAACCTTATAAATTTTAATTAATCGCTACAATCTAGTTTATACTATTTTTGCAGCATGGAAGGAGAACAAAATTCAAGCATCCTTGTAATTGGCGGAGGGAGTTGGGCAACTGCACTTATAAAAATTTTAAGCCAGAACAATTCGCCACTCTCATGGTGGATGCGAGATCAAGGTGCCATAGACCATATAAAGGCCCATTCTCATAATCCAAAATATCTGCAATCTGCGCAATTCGATACAAAGAAAATTGTTATCTCTTCTGATTTAAAAAGACTTATCGAAACTGCGGATATCATAATTATCGCGGTTCCTTCCGCTTTTGTTCACGAAACGTTCTTGTCTATTCCTGAGGGATTGCTGAAAGAAAAAACTGTTTTTTCCGCTTTAAAAGGTATGATTCCTGAAATGAAAGCCATTCCTGCAAGATATTTACATAAAACCTTCGGTGTTCCTTATGAAAGGATCGGTATTATTTGTGGCCCATGCCATGCAGAGGAGGTTGCAATGGAAAGACTTTCATATTTAACTGTTGCTTGCTCAGATATGAAAATCGCAAATGAAATGGCAAAATTGCTTGCATGTCGTTATATTAAAACTTCCATATCGGATGATTTATTTGGCACTGAATTTTCAGCGATTTTAAAAAATGTGTACGCACTTGCGACAGGTATCTGTGCTGGATTGGGATATGGTGATAATTTCCAGGCCGTTCTTATCTCAAACTCAATCCGAGAGATAGAAAGATTTATTGATGCCATCCACCCCATTCATAGAGACACAAAAACAAGCGCATATCTCGGTGATCTTTTAGTCACGGCCTATTCCAAATTCTCACGTAATAGAACCTTTGGTTTTATGATTGGTAAGGGCTATTCTGTAAAAGCCGCACAACTCGAAATGAATATGGTGGCCGAGGGGTTTTATGCCGTAAAATCACTACATGAAATAAAAAAAGAGTTTGATGTAGAAATGCCTATACTCGAGACCGTTTACAATATTTTATATAATCGAAAAAACTCTAAAAAAGAGCTGAAAAACCTAACGAATCAGCTCGACTAATTTAAGCTATGAATAAGCCTATACTCGTTTTTAAGTTTGGAGGTGCATCTGTAAAAGATGGCGATGCAATTATAAACGTGGTGCGTATTCTCGAGCGTTACAACTCTCACAATATATTACTTGTCGTTTCCGCAATGGGTAAAACGACAAACAATCTCGAGCACACCTTTGATGCATTTATGGAAAGGGATCTTGATGTTTTTACAGAACGGTTGACAGTCTTAAATAATTACCACACGGAAATTATAAATTCACTTTTCAAGCCTCAAGAGGCCGGAAAGCTTCGAAATGAACTTCAACTTATTTTTAATCAAATTGCTGAATATTTTAATAAAGATATTACTATTCCAAGGGCACAACTTTATGATGGCTTCATTTCTTTCGGAGAACTGATCTCAAGTAAAATTCTTCAATGTAAAATTGAAATGGACCTAGGTCTTAGTAAATGGATCGATACAAGAACCAATATCCTTACAGATGACTTGTTTCAAAAGGCAAATGTGCAATGGCCAAATTCAATAAAAGCAATCCGCAAACAATGCCTCCCTGCACTAGAAAAGCATGGAATACTTGTTACACAGGGGTTTATTGCAGCAAATCAAAATGGAAAAACGACGACACTTGGAAGAGAAGGGTCTGATTACAGTGCCGCTATCTTTGCCCATGCTCTTGAATCAGAATCTGTAACCATTTGGAAAGATGTACCGGGAATGCTCAATGCTGATCCAAAATTCTTTAAGGATACGATAAAGTTGGATCGGATTTCATTTAGAGAGGCTATTGAGCTATCCTATTATGGAGCCAGTGTTATTCATCCCAAAACATTAAAGCCGCTTCAAAACAAAAAAATACCGCTTCTGGTTAAGTCATTTACCGCTCCAGATGAACCTGGGACCATCATTGATGTTGATACATCAAATGACCATATGGTTCCTTCATTCATATTCAAAAAAAATCAAGTTCTATTTTCGATTACGCCCAAAGATTTTTCTTTTTTAATTGAGGCGAATCTAAGTGATATCTTTTCAAAATTATCTGAAGCCAAAGCTGAAATCAACATCATGCAAAATTCAGCCCTCAGTTTTTCATTTTTAATTGATCACGACCCAATGAAAATAGCCTCAATTCTTGACATTTTAAACACGAACTATGAGGTGAAATACAACACGGATCTTGAGCTTGTAACCGTTAGACATTACGACGAAAAAACCAACGAATTTGTTTGCCAAAACAAAAAGATTTTACTTCAGCAAAGAACAAGGAATACCGCCCGGTTTGTTCTTGGTTAATCGGTAATTAAAAATACCTGATTCTAGTTACATTTAATTTTTAATATAGCATTATCTTTACGGCAATATGCAAAATAGTTTGGCGGACTGTAAGGTGGGCGAGGAAGTAGAAGTCTTATCCATAGAGGACGACTTTATAGCGACAAAACTCATTGAGATGGGGATGACGGAAAACTTAAAAACCAGAGTTGTATTAATTGCACCTCTTGGAGATCCTATCGCTATTGATATAAAAGGATTTATACTTTCACTACGTAAATCCGAGGCAAAAAAAATACGAGTCAAAAAAATAGGTCAAAACTAAATCAGATGAAAATTGCTCTTTTAGGGAATCCAAATACTGGAAAAAGTTCAATATTCAACCTCTTAACAGGCCTTCGACAACACGTAGGTAATTTTCCTGGCGTCACCGTAGAAAAAAAATCAGGTTTTTTCACAGACGGTTCACAACGCTATGCTATAGTAGACTTCCCAGGCACATACAGCCTTGATCCAAGAAGCCTTGATGAAGAAGTCGTATCTCGGGTTTTAAGAGATCCAAAAAATAAGGACTATCCAGACCTAATAATGGCAGTCGTTGATGCTTCAAGATTAGAGAATAATTTATTTCTTTTTACACAACTCTACGAGTTTGACATTCCTATTGTATTGGTATTAAACATGTGGGATGTTGCAAAAAAACAAGGAGTAGAAATTAATATCGAAAGACTAAGAGAATTATTTCCAGATATTACCATTGTTTCCACCAATGCAAGACTCGGATTAGGAAAAGAGAGAATCTTCGGTGGATTGAAATCCATTAAAGCCAGAAAAAAAAATGGTTTTATGGGTAACGTAATACCAGAAAAAGCGGATGACAATGAATCTAAAAGGGAAAAAGCAAAAGCAAGAAAAGAAAAAATAGAAACGATCATTAAACAGGTGCAAACCAAATCCAAAAAAACCAAAGAGAGCCGTCTTGATGCATTCTTTGTTCACCCTTTATGGGGTTATTTGTTTTTCTTGGGCATATTATTAGTGATGTTTCAATTCATATTTTCCTTTGCCGCATACCCAATGGATTTCATTGACAGCTCCTTTGGACACCTGGCGCATTGGACAAGAGGTGTTTTAGCCGAAGGTGTGCTTAATGATCTTATCAGTGAAGGAATAATTCCCGGAATTGGGGGTGTTCTTATTTTCGTTCCACAAATAGCACTTTTATTTTTCTTTATCGGGATCTTAGAAGAAACAGGATACTTATCGCGCGTCGTTTTTATCATGGATAGAATTATGAGGCCGCTTGGTCTAAATGGCAAGAGTGTTGTTCCGTTGATGTCTAGCCTGGCTTGTGCGATTCCAGGGGTGATGTCTGCTCGTACGATTAGCAATTGGAAGGAACGCTTGATAACGATACTGATTGCACCTCTGATGAGCTGCAGTGCCCGAATCCCAGTTTATACTTTATTAATCGCTTTGGTTATTCCAGAAGGTTATTTCTTTGGTTTTATAAATATTCAAGGACTTGTTCTTTTTGGCTTGTACCTTCTTGGGGTTATTGGTGCACTATTGACTGCATTAATTTTAAAACTCCTCATCCGAAACAAATCCAAAGGCTTTATGCTTTTAGAATTACCTGGATTAAAGTCACCAAGGTGGCCAGACGTTTTCGCATCAGTTATAGAAAAAGTTAAAATTTTCATTTTTGATGCGGGTAAAATTATAATTGCAATATCGATCGTTTTATGGTTTTTGGCAAGTTATGGTCCTGGGGACAGTATTCATATCGCAAAAGAAAATACGAGAAAGACAGAACGCTATTCTAAAGCCAATCATGACGAAAAACTCAATCTTGAATCATCTGCGGGGCTGAAGCATTCCTATATTGGTCAATTAGGGCAGTTGATCGAACCTGTGATTAAACCTTTAGGTTATGATTGGAAAATTGGCATTTCATTGATTACCTCCTTTGCAGCTCGCGAAGTTTTTGTAGGTTCACTTTCTACAATCTACGCTGTTCAGGAGGAAGGAGACGAACCTAAAAAGCTTATTGATTCAATGAAAAAGGAAAAACGATCCGATGGCACACTTACTTACACATTTGCGTCTGGTATGTCCTTAATGGTGTTCTACGTTTTTGCAATGCAATGCATGTCGACGGTAGCAATAGTAAAAAGAGAAACCCAATCTTGGAAATGGCCAATCATTCAATTTACCTTTATGGGTGTTATGGCTTACGTTTTTTCTTGGATTGCGTATTTCATATTAGCATAAATCACTAACTTTCAAATATGCTGCAACAAATTATAACTATACTACTTTTAATTGGCGCCCTTAGCTTCTTGGGATTGAGATTATACCGTCGTTTTAAAAAACAAGGTTCGTGTGATAGTTGCGCTCTTCATAAGGCACAAACTAAGCAATAATCGTTCTTGTTAATGTTCTGTTAATTTTTTTTTTGAAAGACTTCTTCTTCGTAGTTTAGAGGTAACAAAAAAAATTACAATGAAAAAATTACTAATTCTCTCTATCTTATTCATCGGTGCTTTCGCCATGAATGTCAATGCCCAAACTGAAGTTCAGAATGGTGCGAAAATCGAATTCACTAAAGAAGTTCATAATTACGGAAAAATTAAATACAACGGAGATCCATATTGCTCGTTTGATTTTAAAAATACGGGTGACGAACCATTAATCATTTCAAACTCTAAAGGTTCTTGTGGATGTACGGTGCCTACATGGCCTAAAGAACCTATTGCACCGGGTGCAACGGGAACAATAAAGGTTAAATATGACACGAAAAGACCAGGTCCTATCAACAAAAGCGTAACAATTACGTCTAATGCCGTAAATGCTTCTACCAAGGTTCTTAGAATCAAAGGAGAAGTTGGTCAAGCTCCAAAAAGTGGCGCTCCAGTGAACAGTTCTGGTGCTCCTGCAAAGATGTAATTTGAAAGTTCAATTACTTTTAATCATACTTTTTAAAACCGCCGTTGTCTTTGGACAATCGGCGGTTTTTTCTGCAAAGTATAAAACCATAAAATTCCCACCTACACCTGAAGGTGAGGTTCTTAGTTTTAGTTATGAAGTAAAAAATACGGGGAAAGCACCTTTAGAAATGTACAACGCTGAAGCTGAATGTTCTTGTACTGAGGTCATCTTACCATCCGGAAAAATACCTCCTGGGGGATTTGGAACAATTAAAGTGATTTTTGATACTAAAGGGAAGTATTACTTTCAAAATCGTATGGTCTACATTAATACGAATAGCAGAAAGAAAAGAGAATTCGTTCGTTTCAAGGTATTTGTAGAACCTGACCCGACTCGTCAATTAGACCAAGACCCTTAGTCTGTTTTAAGCACTTTTAGAGTCTCACTGTGCTCTGGTGTGGAAAAATGAATCAAATAGATTCCTGCTGGTTTGTTCTTAAAAGTGAAATCACAAACCCAACCATCAAAAGTTTCAAGCCGTACCTGCGTAGCCCTTATTTCCTTTCCACTCACATCTTGAATTTTTAAATCAAAATCAGAAGATTCGTACCCTTTAATTTTTAATCGAATCGTTTCCGAAAATGGATTTGGAAATGCCTCTAAAATTAATGTCTCTTGCTGCTGCGGTGCACATATCGCATCACTAATAAGCTGAACAAATGCATCGGGGGCAACTACACGAACGCCTTGATCCAATAAAGATTTTACAAGTAAAAGACTGTCTACAGAGTTTGACCAAGCATGCACTGCGACAAGTGTATATGAATTAGGGTTGAATGGATCTTTTGGAGCAGCATTGATTTTTTGAGCGAGACTTTCACAGGTTTCAAAACCTCCCCATAAATTGTAGCGCGCTGCCACTACTGGTTTCAAGGCATAACAATCTAACTGACCTTGCATCTTACTGTAATTTGAATAATCGTAATAGAAGAGACCACTTACCTGATCTTGTTTCAAATATTGTTTTAGTTCTGGTTGAAAAACAGTTTCGCTCGGGTTATTACCTAAAATATTTACAATACTCAGACCGGACTTTTCCAGATAGTCATTCATTAAAGAACAAGACGCCTCTAATTCAGGAAAGAGTTCAGGGAAATGATACGAATGACCCGAAGGACCTGCAACAAAGTAATCCTTACCGAGTTCCGTGGATTGCGCCATACTATATATTTTAGCCATTACTGTAGGTGCAATTTCAGATAAAGATGGGGGAATCGTCCATCCAATATCCATCAAACCTCTATTTTGTGAGCCAAACCATCTACTGTCTTCAGCAAATAAATTCAGCATCCATTGTATATTATCACCATCAGACATTAAGAAGCACACCGTGTGTGTTCCTGGCTCAATCTGATGAAGCTCACTTGAAACTTGCTGTACTGTATTCGCGTTGAAATTGGTTAGTGTTGAAATGTTAAAACCCCAATCAGCGGGAAGAACACCAATGGAATAAGATGATGACTTGGAAACCGTTTGATATTCATCATCACCCCAACCAAAGAGCAATGAATTAGTTTCCATTCGTGAAAAAGCATTTTCCGTTGTTAGCCCATGAATATCGTCGTAAAAATGAAATGCATTTGTAAATATTGAATAATCTCCGAGAAATAAGGCCTTGTCCTCTCGTTGATACGTTACAAGATTTGTGTTTAACAAGGAATCATAATTATCAAGAACCCATTGCTCGTCCTTCTGCCGAACATCTAAAATTTGTATATACCCTTTTGACTCCACAATCTCCTGCAGTTCTGGGGTAACTGAAATCGCATTTAAAGGACCACAAAGCGAATTTGCTACATTGGTTGAATTGTCATTCAAATTACAAAGAATATATCCTGTAACGCTATTGGGAACTAGGGTCAATACCGAGTCGATAATTCCGTCATATTGATTCGAGACATACACCGCGTAATTATCCTCCAAATCCTGAATCCAGATGGAACTTCCACTACCTTTATCCCTATATAATTTAGGTTCTATCTTTGCACATAAGCCCTGAATCGACTGAACCAAAAGCAGCTCATCATGTGTAAATAAATCATCGTGAAATAAATAAATTGTGTCGGGTTGCGTCGTTGCGGGATATGGACTATTAGGAATACGTTCAACTTCTACTTGCGCCTTGTTTGAAAAATAAAAACACAGACAGAAGACAAGATTGATCAAAATTTTACTGTAGCTTCTAATCAGCATATTCAAAGGCAATAGGCTACTTGGCGTAATTAACAGCTCTTTTCTCACGAATAACGGTAATTCTTACTTGACCAGGATAGGTCATTTCAGTTTGAATTTTCTCAGAAATCTGAAAAGATAACTCTTCAGCTCTTTTATCCGAAACACGCTCTGACTCAACCATGACTCTTAGCTCTCTTCCAGCCTGTATCGCATAGGCACTTGCCACACCATCAAAAGAAATAGCTAATGACTCTAGGTCTTTAATTCGCTTAATGTAGGCTTCAACAATTTCCCTTCTTGCTCCTGGACGGGCACCAGATACAGCATCACAAACCTGAACTAGAGGAGAAATCAAGGTTGTCATCTCAATTTCATCATGATGGGCACCAATGGCATTTAAAACATCTGGCTTTTCACCGAATTTCTCGGCAATTTTCATTCCCAGAATAGCGTGTGGTAATTCAGGCTCATCTTCAGGAACTTTACCTATATCGTGAAGTAAACCGGCTCTTTTGGCGATCTTTGGGTTAAGCCCGAGTTCTGAAGCCATCGTCGCACATAAATTTGCAACCTCTCTAGAGTGCTTCAATAAATTCTGACCGTAAGATGATCTATATTTCATACGACCAACCATTTTCATTAATTCAGGATGGAGACCATGAATCCCTAAATCGATACATGTTCTTTTACCAGTTTCTGCAATTTCCTCATCCAATTGCTTTCTTGTTTTCGCAACAATTTCTTCAATCCGCGCAGGGTGAATTCGGCCATCTGTAACCAATTGATGTAAAGCTAAACGTGCTATTTCCCTCCTCACTGGATCAAAGCAAGAAAGCATAATTGCTTCCGGTGTATCGTCTACAATAATCTCTACTCCCGTAGCTGCCTCCAAAGCACGTATATTTCGTCCTTCACGACCTATAATCCTACCTTTTACTTCATCTGAATCAATATTAAAAACTGAGACCGCGTTTTCAATAGCTTGCTCGGTTGCTACACGCTGTATTGATTGAATAACAATCTTTCTTGCCTCTTTATTGGCATTGAGTTTTGCCTCTTCTGTTATTTCCTTAATTTGAGCCATGGCAGCTGTCTTAGCCTCATCAACCAAAGCAGTCATTAACGATTCTTTAGCATCCTCGGCAGACATACCGCTTATTTTCGAAAGCTCATTGACTCGCTTCTCTTGAGTTTTATCAAGCTCTTTCATTCTTAACTCGATTCCTTTGTACTTGACATCAAAATCTGATTTTATCTTTTCAATATCGTTTTCCTTGCGCTTGATATCATTTAGTTTATGCTCAAGTTTATTTTCCTTTGCCTTGGCGCGATCCTCAGAAGACTGCATGCGTCGTTCACGCTCTTTAATTTTCGTTTCATGTTCTTGCTTGAGTTTCAAGAATCGCTCTTTGGCTTGAAACGATTTATCTTTTCTGATTGATTCTGCCTTGAATTCGGCATTGCTAATGATTTTATCAGCTTTTCCCTTAAGTAACATTTTATGCACCAAAAAACCCAGTACAATACCACCTATTAGACCTGCTATCACATATACTATTTCCATCCTTACACAATTAAAATTAATAATCGTGTTACCGCTAGTTATACCTATTTACTTGCCTGATCAAGTTGCTCAGAGAGTGCCTTAAGGGCAAGATCAATAGCCCCTAAATCATCAGGACTGGTATTTGATTCTTTCTGATTTGAATCTTTCTTCATTAATAGCTGAAGTGCTGTCATTGCAATTAAATCCTGAGGATCTTTAACAGCATAATTCTTTCTTAAGCTCTCAATGGCATTATTAATCGTATCAACAGCAGCTAAAACCCCTTCCTTCTCGTTATCATTAACGTTTAGTGGATAGCTTCGTCCTGCAATATTTACTTTCAATGATATCTTAGCCATTACTATTTTTTAAGCTCATCTATACAGATTTCAATTTCTTTAACTAGTACATCTATCTCTTGGTTTCTTTTTTCAAGATTTTTAGAGCCAGACTCGGTAACTTTTTGTTTAGTAGCCTCTATGGAGGATGACAATTCGTCATTATGTTTTGCTTTTAGTTCAATCAACTCTTGCTCCTTTTTTAAAAGCGCATTTTCTAGATTTTGATTTTCTAATTTAAGGGCCGATATACCTTGAACAAGCAAGCTCACTTTTTCTGAAATTTCAGAAATTCGAATTTGGATATGGTCAACCATGGCAGACTACTTTAATACAAAGTTAAGATTGTAACTAAATTTTGAAGTATTAAAAAGATTTATTTTTTTCAAATAAGGATCTAATACCCATTTAAGTATTTGAACCAAATTGTTTCAAGTACAACGGTTTGCATTTTTCAAGTGAATCAAAGTCCTCATTTTTATAGCGCGCATAAGCCATATCGACTTGTCCCTTGGCACTTAGTATTAGCTCAGAATCAAAAATCGCAGCTCTATGCCCCCAAATTGTTTTAAGCTTTGTAGCACCGTCACCGAAATAAATAAATGGCTCATCTTGAACAAATGTATCCGCCTCTATTACCGACGAACTTAAAGTTCGCAAGGTTTCACCTGAGCCATTGATAGATTTTGTGTAAACCTCCATTCTTCTCGCATCAAGCATCGCACACAAGTTGGCTCTCGGATACTTAACCTTTCCGATAGTCAATAGACTATCAAGAGTCTCAATGCAAATGATTGGTATTTTCAATCCAAAGCAAAGTCCTTTTGCCGTAGATAAACCGATGCGCAAACCGGTATAAGACCCAGGACCAATCGAAACTGAAACAGCATCTAGGTCAGATAATTGTAATGTAACCTCAGCGCAGACTTTTTCGATGAAAATAGTCAGCTGTTCACCGTGGATATAATTATCGGGACTTGTTTCATGACTTGTCAAAAGTTTCCCTGATGCGGAAAGAGCAACAGAGCAGGTCTTAGTTGCCGTTTCTATGTGTAAAATAACTGCGTCCATTATTCTGGTACTTCAAACTTAAAACCTACACCGTGCAGATTTGAAATTACGATTCGTTGATCTTGGGCGAAATACTTTCTGAGCTTGGTAATGAAAACGTCAAGGCTGCGGCCAACAAAATAATCATCTTGACCCCAAACCTCTTTTAAAATTACCTCACGTGAAATCACTTGATTTTTATGTTTGCACAAAATTTTTAAAATTTGAGCCTCTTTTTTAGTTAGCGTCTTTTCGCTCTCATTAAATGTTAAAATTTGATTTTCAATGTTGTAGTTATAGTTTCCTATGCTGTAATTAGTCACCTCTTCTTGAAACTCCGGACGTGATCTTCTGAGTAACGCTTTTACTCTTAGTTCAAACTCTTGAATACTAAATGGCTTGGTAAGATAATCGTCTCCTCCGGCCTCAAATCCTTTAATTTTGTCTTCAGTCATAGATTTTGCTGTGAGAAAAAGTATCGGGATCTCCGCGTTAATTTTCCTGATATCTTGGGCTAATGAAAATCCATCTAATACAGGAAGCATGACATCAAGAATGCACAGGTTAAATCTCCCCTCATTAAACTTAACAAGCCCCTCAGCACCGTCTTCAGCTGATACCACCTCATAATTTTGAAGCTTAAGATGATCGGCAATAACCAATCCTAAATTTAGATCATCTTCGACAAGTAATATCTTTAATTTCATAGAAACGAAAGTACAAAAAAAGAGCTCATTCACAGAGCCCTTTTGCGAAATCAATCGATCTTTTAGTCGTTATGTAGCAGATAATTAATCTCTACTTTTTACCCCCTTACTTTCAAAGTAATACAACTATTGAAGACTAATTTCAGTTAATTGTATATTTGTGCTATGCAAAAGAAATCAATTCTAATTGTCGACGATGACCAAGATATTAGAGACCTTCTTTCATACAATCTTCAAAAGTCGGGATACTCCGTAAACGAAGCAATAAATGGTTTCGATTGCCTTGAAAAAATAAAAACAATTAAACCCAACCTGATTTTACTTGATGTAATGATGCCAGAAATGGATGGTCTTGAGGTTTGTCAGCAAATCAAATCAGACCCAAAAAACCATGATATTCTAATATGCTTTTTAACAGCGAGAGGAGAAGATTACAGCCAAATAGCTGCGCTAGAAGCGGGTGGGGATGATTATGTAACCAAGCCTATTAAACCGAAAGTTTTAATCAGTCGAATCAACGCTATTCTTAGAAGAACTGTTAAAGATGAAAGGGCTGTAAAAGATGGTTTTTATATAGATAATGATAAATACATTGTTCATAAAGAGGGTGACGAATTCATCCTTCCTAAAAAAGAGTTTGAGCTCCTGTCATTATTAATGTCCAAACCAAACCATGTTTTTCGTAGAAATGAAATACTCGACACAGTTTGGGGAACAGAAATAGTAGTAGGTGACCGTACTATTGACGTTCATATAAGAAAACTCCGAGGAAAAATTGGTGATACATACATATCAACAATCAAAGGCGTAGGTTATAAGTTCAATGCCTAAATTAGGCAAAAAAAAACACCTTCCGAGGAAAGTGTTCTTTTTGTGATTGAGTTAAAAGTCTTAGTGTTATTTAGACGCATCACAATTCATAAAAGTTGCACACATTCAAAAATTAATTTTTTCGCATCTAAATAAAAGGTTTTGGGGATAAAAAAAACACCTTCCGAGGAAAGTGTTCTTCTTGTGATTGAGTTAAAAGTCTTAGTGTTATTTAGACGCATCACAATTCATAAAAGTTGCATTTGCTTAAATT
>JAQXCN010000026.1 GCA_029251865.1 Crocinitomicaceae bacterium
GCATTCAAGTCTATTAAAGGGAACTAACGTGGATATTCTTCTAATGACTGTAAATGATTTTGGCTGTCGAGATACGATACGTAAAACCTTATTGGTCAATGAAGCATTCTATGATATAAACCTAGAAACTTTATTTGCCCAAGACATTAACGGTTTCCTGACCGTTGGGGTACAAATAGAAAACCTTGGTACAATTCCATTAGAAAGTCTGAATCTAACGCTTAAAACACCTGAGAACGGCCCTATACAGGAGGTTTGGTCCGGATCAATCTTACAGGCTGAAAGTGAAATCTATATTTTCAATGCACAACCATCAGCATTCATTTCTGATCAAGATGCAACAGAACGCTTTGTATGTGTTGAGGCTCAGAATGCGAATATTTCGGCCTACCTTGACCTAAATCAGGACAACAATACAAAGTGTAAAAACATTGAAGGAGAAGGCTTAGTTTTACTATCGATGTTTCCAAACCCAAGTGATCAAGACATTACTATATCTACTTTGCTTACGACAAGTGCATCATTGGAAATTGATTTTTTTGACCAAACCGGTCGTATTGCTTACAAAGAGGTAACCCCTGAACTTCTTAAAGGTATTCATAACTTCAACATCCCTTTTTCTAAATTTGACAAGGGTGTATACTCAGTGCGCATCAATGACGGAGTAAATAGTCTTCTCCACAAAATAATTCGGTACTAATTCTTAAAGTAAGGATTCATTCCAAGGGGCACCTTTTACTTTTCCCATCTCTTTTTTTGTACATTCACATTCCTAAATCAACGACATGTCAAAATCATTGCTAACCCTATCTTTTCTAATTCTAAGTTCTTACTTTTTTTGTCAGAGCACCATTTGCGGTAAAAAAAGCAGAAGGCACGCACAGCTTAAAAGTAACTCTCTGAATCTTGCTCAAATTTCTGAAACAGAACGTTATGACGTTCATTTCTATCATCTAAACCTAAATATGGACAATATGAGCACGTCCTTGTCGGGAACAGTACGAATGGATGCCAGTGCAAATGAACCTTTAGATTCAGCACTTTATGAACTTTTCTCAGGGTATACGATTACCGAAATTAGAGTGAACGGCACTGCTATTGACTATTCAAGAGATAATTCAGCGATTAAAGTCCCGGTTAATGCGAATCAGAATGAAAGCTTTACCATCGAAACAGATTACGCAGGAACACCACCCACAGCTGCGACCAATCCACTTGGAGGTGCTGGAATGTCACAAGATGACTCACCTACTTGGGGAAATGAGGTCGTATGGTCTTTGTCAGAACCTTTTTCAGCTTACGAATGGTTCCCTTGCAAACAAAGTCTTACAGATAAAGCAGATAGTAGCTATTTTTATATTACAGTGCCTTCCAACCTCAAAGCTGGTTCAAATGGCGTACTTGATCAAGTCGTAGATTTAGGCAATGGATATAGTAGGTATGAATGGAAACACCGTCATCCTATCGATTATTATTTAATTTCAGTCGCTGTCTCAAGCTATGTAGAGTACAACGTTTATGCAAATCCTGCAGGTGCCCCCAACCCTATTTTAATTCAGAATTACATTTATGATAATCCTCAGACCCTCATCAATTTTCAAGATGATATTGATGAAACAGTAGACTTCATGGAACTATTCTATGACCTATACGGGCCTTACCCATTTGAAGATGAGAAATATGGCCACTGTATGGCTCCTTTCTCGGGCGGAATGGAACACCAAACTATGACGTCACAAGGTTTTTTTAATAAAGGACTTACTACTCACGAATTAGGCCACCAATGGTGGGGGGATCATGTGACTTGTGCTTCTTGGTGTGATATATGGATTAATGAAGGTTTTGCATCTTACAGCGAGTATTTAATGCTTGAAAACCTATACCCTAACCAAAGTGAGGGACACATGGAAGATGTTCATGAGAATGTAATGAATCAAACTGGTGGAAGTGTATGGGTTCTTGACAGCCTGAATGAAAATAGAATCTTTAGCGGCAGGCTAACTTATGATAAAGGTGCCTCCATTATTCATACTATGCGATACATGATTAATGATGATGCTCTATTTTTCAATATCCTAAGAGACTTTCAAGTCGATTATGCAGATAGTACGGCCCACGGTATTAATTTCAAAGAAGCTATGGAAAATGCAACCGGAGAAAGCTTTAATGCCTTATTCGAGGAATGGTACTTTGGCGAGGGTTATCCGACCTATTCGTTATTATGGCAGCAAAGCGGTGATGATGTGCTTATTCAAATTAACCACACGGGCTCTAAGCCAAATATTACGCCAACTTTTACAAATGACCTAGATATACGATTTATCAGACCGGGTATCGGAGATACGCTTATTCGTTTTGACATCAACGCGAATTCAAATACGTTTACAGTGGCCAATATTGGTACTATTTCCTCCTCTATTTCGGTCGATCCTGAAAATTGGATTATCAATAAATTGGGAAGTATTGTTCAAAGCGATGAACTTGGACTAAGTGAACAAGATGTTGCAAGTGAAATAAGCCTCCACCCTAATCCTACCGCTGGGACCTTTCAAATTAAAAACTTAAAGGACCATGCGGAGCTTAAGGTTTATGACCTTAAAGGAACGATTAAGAAGAGCTTAAAAATTTCACCAGGAGAAAATATAAGTATTAATGATTTAGGTAAGGGAACCTATATAATTGAAATTAAACAATCTAAAGAAATAAAAAGACTCAAAATAATTTCGTTTTAAGACTTAATAAAAAGCACCTTCTTTTAAAGAGTATGGTGATATCAATACTTTTTTTGGATTCAATTTCTGCATAACCCATCTTGTTTTTACGGCTGCAAATGGTGCCATTTTCTTTCGAATGGGAATGATAAAGTCATTTGTGTTTCTTTGAGCAAGTGTAGAATGAATCAAAACATCTAAGGCTTCCATAAATGGACCTACTTCGAGCTCTATTGTTTTTTGTGTATTCGGAAATGGTTTTCGATTCATTAGCTCATAAAAGGTTTCAAAGGTACCAGATGACCCGATGAGGGTTTGAGCTGTAGTATTTCTAAAAAATCCTGGATCATGCGCTGCCAAATAGGCCTCTATGTTTTGTATGTCAAGCGCACAAAATGGATCCGATACATCGAAACTCTGATAAAGCCGAGAAACGCCGATATTCAGTGAGATTTCATTCTTTATTCCTTTTGAATCTGCCTCTATAAATTCTGTACTGCCGCCACCAATATCCATAATAACTGCAGGAGATTGAAAATCATGGCATAAACTTACGCCCTTGAATATTAACTTCGCTTCTTCTAATCCAGAAATAACTTCAACTTCCCAATTGAAGGACTTATTAACGCTTGAAATAAAAGCTGAAGCATTCTTGGCATCTCTTACTGCTGAAGTAGCAATCAACCTGGGTATTAGCCCACCGTGAGCATCTAATGCTAACTTAAACACTTGAAATGCATGCATTGCCCTACTTATTGCCGCATCAGTGAGTCTATTGTCATTAATACCTCCCATACCAAGAGATACCGCCTCCTTGTGGGTTTCAATAATATCAATTCCCGAGATACCTTCGTGTGCAATTAGGAGATTAAAGGTATTTGTACCGATATCGATTACTGCTTTCTTCACTTGGAAAGGAACCATTTAAATAATCCCCTTAAAGATAAACGGTGGCCATAAGACAAAAGACTGACCTTAAAGATTCTGCTTGCAACCCAAAGCATTAGAATAATCGAAAAGATCATTATTAGCAAACTGATCCAAATTAAATACCCAGAACCAACTGCATAACCCATAGATAACTTAATCATCACAAACATGGGAAGTGTAAACGGAATAAACTGAGCATAATTGGCCAAATCTGACTCTGGATTGCTTAAAGAAAGATAACCCGCAAACAATGTAAATACCACTATGAAAATCATTGGCAAAATAAAGATCTGTCCATCCCCTTCTGAACCCATCGCTGCACCTATCAGACTGAAAAATGCGCCATAAAATAAATAGCCAACCCCAAAGAACAAGAAAAAGAAAGGCAATAAAAGACTTAAGTTGATTCTGTCGTAAATCAAATGAATCATTTCATTATTTCTTATTCTGTTGAATTCACTTTGAAGTATTTCACCAGCTCCATCCGATACCTGTGCACCCGTAAGGGACTGATCAATAAAGAAATCTGAGAAAAGTAAATCCTGTAATGCATACAAGCCTGTAAAAACAAAAAGCACCCAAAAACCAATTTGAATAATGGCCGCAGCGCCTATACCAATGATTTTCCCAAGCATTAATTGCGAAGGACGTACGATGGAAACCACAACCTCAACAACACGCTCAGCCTTTTCTTTCGCAATCCCGCGAAGAATCGATAAACCATAGAATAAGGTCACGAGCATGATGATTGCTCCAAAAAAATACCCTACCCACCCTGCGTTATTGGCTTTTGAATTCGTTGGATTATGAATACTTCTGAAATCCACATTCAAAGGTTGCTTTAATTGTCTGAACTCATCAATACTTAAATCTGAAAACTCAGAAATCAAGACCTCTTCTACCCTGCGCTCAAAGGTATAGCGAATCGCACCTTGAATAGGGCTAGAAATATAATCTCGATAAAAAACAAACACTTTTTTATTATTCAACACCTTCTCGTTAAGCTCTAGTAATACATCAAATTTCTGGTAACGTTTTCCATTTTTAAACTCATCAATCTCGAGATAATCTGATACAAACGAATAGTTTACATTAGGAGATTCTTTAGATGAAATAACGCCTTGTAATATATCCCCGGGATCTGCTATCAGAACATGGACGTTTTTTTTACCCTCATCTGCTGCCTTTACCAAAAAATAAACCATTGAAATAATCATCAAGGGCACAAGAAAAAGCATAAACAGAAATGACCGATTTAGCATTCGCTGCTTGATTTCCTTAAGGGCAATTAAAACTACTGCATTCATAATTCAGATGTTTTAGCAATCAATTTCAAGAATACCTCTTCCATATTTAACGGCGCTCTATGCACCGCTTCAATAGATACATGACCTTTTAAATTATTAATAAGATCGTCAACAGACTTGTCTCCACGCTTCAATAGTTGTGCCTCAACAATACCATCCGAATGTTCATTTTGCTGTAAAAGTTCAAAGTCAGTCCATAATGCATTGGCAAAAGCCACACTCGTGCCGCGATATTTTACAATAAAATGATTACGGTCAAACGCTTTCAACAAATCCGCTAATGTTTCATCAGCAATCACTTGGCCTTTATTTACCAAAACAACATGCGAACAAATATCTTGCACACGCTGCATGTTGTGGGTACTCAACAATATAGTTTTTCCTGCATCCCTGAATTCAAATAGTAATTGCTTAATCAAGTCAATATTGACAGGGTCAAATCCTGTAAATGGCTCATCAAGAATTAAAAATTTTGGATCATGAACTATAGCCACAGCGAATTGAACCTTTTGAGCCATTCCTTTTGAAAGTGCCTCTACTTTTTTATTCGACCATTCTGACATTTCAAGTCGCTCAATCCAATAACGGGCACCCTGTTCTGCCTCTGTAGCACTAAGTCCACGCAGCTTTGCAAAAAACAAGAGTTGGGCTTTAACTGACAATTCCTTGAACAGCCCCCTCTCTTCGGGCAAATAACCAATATGTCGAAGGTGCGCTTCCTTCAATAACTGACTCTCAAACTTAACAAAGCCATCATCAGGAAGAAGCATCTGATTCATTAATCGAATCAACGTTGTTTTACCGGCACCATTTGGACCGAGAAGACCGGTAATCGATCCCTCAGTAATATTGAAAGAAACATTACGCAGAACTACTTTGGGTCGAAATGACTTTGAAACATGAGATACCTCAATCATAGTATTGTAAATCTAAAAAAACTTGGGCACTATGGTATTGTTAGCTCAAATATTCTTTAAGTGAAGACCATTTGTATATGCGTCGAAATAAGAAGAATAAACCGAGTAAAAAAAGAAAAGTCACCACAAACATTGAAAGCGTGAATTCTGGAGCTGCATAATCAATAAACAAGGCGTCTGTCTGAAATACCTGCCAGTCACTGGATACGATTAGAGCAGCAAAAATATTATTAGCCGCGTGAAAACCAATAGAAAGCTCCATACCGTTGTCAAACAGAGTTAAACAACCTAAAAAAACACCAATTAAAACGTAATAAATAAGAATATGATAGCCTATTACCTCTATTTCAGGGTTGCCGAAATGTATGAGACCAAAAAAGATACCAGATAAAATGACAGCATGAATATTTGAACCTAATTTGCGCTTTAATCCCTGTAGCAAATAACCTCTAAATAATAACTCCTCAATGGTTGTTTGAAAGGGAATCATTAAAAAGGAAATGACGCATAGAGGAATAAATGTATTCCATTTGAAATTCCAAATAATTTCTTCTGAAAAATAAACTTGAAGACATGTCATCAATCCTAGGACACCAAAGACCAACAAAAAACTTGTAACTACTCTCGACCAATCAAAACGATTTCTACCTGTAAATATTGATAATACTGGTCGTTTATGAATCCATTTTACAGCAGCTATAAAGACGAAGAACACAAGAACAAAGGGAAATATTAACCAAAACAAAACCCGATTAGCACCTAAGGCATCAATAAAATCTGACATTGTAGGCCCATTTCCAACGAAGGGTTTTGAGGTGTTTTGATAATCGAAATATAAACCAAAGCCTCCAAGCACATAAACAACTAAAACTAATGAAACTGTAGCTATAACCATAGTTACCGTTGCAGGGTGTTTTTTGCCGAAGTCTACAAACTGAATCATGAGAACATATCTCTCATCTGCTTAAAAAAACCTTTGTCTTTATCACCTGCCTTTGGTTGGAAGTTTTCAGATTCTTTTAATTTCTCGATAAGTTCTTTTTCATCTTTTGAGATTTTTGTTGGCGTCCAAACATTAATGTGCGCAAATAAATCTCCCGAGCCATAACCTTGAACGTTTGGCAATCCTTTCCCTCTCAAACGAAGGACTTTTCCACTTTGGGTTCCTGGATCAATTTTTATTTTGACCTTTCCCGACAAAGTAGGAATTTCAACACTCTCTCCAAGAACAACATCCATAAAACTTACGAAAGCCTCATAATGCACATTGTCTCCATCTCTCTTAAGGTCGGCATGTTCTACCTCCTCAATAACAACCATTAAATCTCCTGGGACGCCATTGAAAGGACCAGCGTTTCCTTTACCTCGGACATTGAGCTGCATACCTTCTTCAACTCCAGCTGGAATTTCTATCTCAATTACTTCTTCTTGACGCTTTAATCCATTTTGATCAGCATCGGCAGGACGCTTATCAATCATCTTACCTGCCCCTTGACAAATATTACATACAGATTGAGTTTGCATGGCTCCTATAAACGTCTGAGCCATTCTTGTTATTCTCCCTGAACCTTTACATGTCGAACATGTCTTGAAAGTAACACCCTCGGCATTAACAAGTTTATTGACCTTGATTTTTTTCTTTACACCGTCTGCAATGTCCTCAAGCGTCATTTTCATTTTAACCCTAAGATTAGAACCTTTAACTACTCGCGATCCACCACCACCTCGGCTACCACCGAAACTTCCGCCAAAAGCACCACCGAAAATATCGCCAAACTGGGAGAAGATATCATCCATGTTCATACCACCACCACCAAAGCCTTGACCCATTCCCGCATGACCATATTGGTCATAGCGCGCTTTCTTCTCACCATTACTTAAAACCTCGTATGCCTCCGCTGCTTCTTTGAACCGCTCCTCAGCACTCTCATCATCAGGATTTTTATCAGGATGGTATTTCAAGGCTAACTTTCGGTATGCCTTTTTTATTTCTGATTCAGAGGCACTTTTGCTTAAACCTAAAACCTCATAATAATCTCTTTTTTGACTCATCTTTTCATGTTTTATTGACCAACAACCACTTTAGCAAAACGCAATACTTTATCATTTAAAAAGTACCCTTTCTCAACGTCATCAATTACCTTTCCTTTCATCTTCTTATCATCCGTTGGCATATTCGCAATAGCTTCATGTAATTCAGGGTCGAAAGATGTACCTTTTGCCTCCATGACCTTAAGGCCTTTCGCCTGCAAAAGACTTGTGTATTTATTATAAATCAAACCAAATCCCTCCTTGATCCCTGCAATATCCTCTGAGGACTCATTGTTGGTAATTGCTCTTTCAAAGTCATCGATTACTGGAACCAAATCTTTAAGTAAATCAGCATTCGCATTGGTTATTAAATCTAAACGCTCCTTATTGGTTCGCTTACGATAGTTCTCGAACTCAGCATAAAGTCGAAGAAACCGATTGTTTAGTTCATTATATTTTTCCTCAGGAGTAGGTTCTGCCTTGGGCTCTTCAACATCAGAGGCATCATTTACTTCGGCCTTAGCATCCATAACTTTCTCTTTTTCCTCTACCTTTTTATCTTCTTTTTTATTTTTCACAGCCATTGTTATTTCTTTGATGTGGAATGTCAAAGATACTGCCACAATTGTTATTCAGCCATGCTGTCATGTTTTTTTTTCATTTACCCGAAATTGTGTCAGATTTTAAAATAGTTTATTACCTTGGCGCCTTCCAAACTGAATATTTCATGTTTCAAAATGAATTCAAAAAAATCGTCGAAAGCCGTCGCAGTAACAGAAGCTTCGATCCGAACATTGAGGTTTCACACGAAACCATCGAAAGAGGACTAAAAAATGCAGTTCTTGCACCGAATAGTAGCAACATGCAATTGTGGGAATTTCAATGGATTGCAAGTCGGCAAATGCTTGAGGCCCTCACTCCACTTTGCCTAAATCAATCTGCGGCAAAAACAGCAAAACACATGGTTGTTTTTATTACCAGAAAAGACAAATGGAGATTGCGTGCACAATGGAATCATGATAAGATACAAGAAAGTCTTCAGGGACGTCCCGGGAAGCTTCAAAATAGTGCTTTAAAATATTATAAAACATTGATTCCTATCGTTTATTTCAACGATCCTTTTGGTATAACGTCTTTGTTGAGAAAGTCCGTAAGTATGGCTTTAGGATTGAGGAAACCTTTTTATCGTTTAGGGGGAAAAGCAGAACAACGCATTGTGGTTCACAAGTCTTGTGCATTAGCTGCTCAAAACTTCATGTTGTCAATTGCTGCAGAAGGTCTTCATAGCTGCCCGATGGAAGGATTTGACAAAAAGAGGGTGAAAAAACTCCTCAATCTACCGAGAGGAGCTGAAATAAACATGATCATATCTGTCGGGAAAGGAACTGAAAAGGGCATTTGGGGACCTCGTTTTCGGGTCCCGTTCGATGAGGTCGTTCTAAAAAAATAGAACCATTATTCTGAATCCTTCTCTTTCGGGTCTTCTTTTTTAGCTCCTTTAGATTTTTTCTTAACCGCTAACCCATCCTTTGTAGCATTCAAATCCATGGTGACTTTTTCACCATCTTTGAAACTTGACTTAATGATTTCCTCTGCAAGCGGATCCTCGATATACTTCTGAATCGCTCTTTTTAATGGTCGCGCTCCAAATTTCTCGTCATAACCTTGATCAACGATAAACTCCTTTGCTTTTTCAGTAAGTTTAATATCGAATCCAAGAGATAAAATACGAGCGTAAAGATTCGCTAACTCAATATCAATGATACTATGAATCTCTTTCCTCCCAAGAGATTTAAACATGATCATATCATCAATTCTATTCAAAAATTCAGGAGAAAAAGCTTTCTTCAAAGCATTCTGAATTACAGATTTAACATTCTCGTCTTTAGATTCTTTTTGTGCTTGTGTACCAAAACCTACTCCAGTTCCAAAGTCAGCCAACTGTCGCGCTCCTATGTTTGAGGTCATGATCAAAATCGTGTTTTTGAAATCAATTTTCCGTCCCAAACCATCTGTCATGTGTCCATCATCGAGAACTTGCAATAATAAATTGAATACATCTGGATGCGCTTTTTCAATTTCATCAAGCAGAATGATAGCGTAGGGCTTTCTTCTTACCTTTTCCGTAAGCTGACCACCCTCTTCATAGCCAACGTATCCTGGAGGCGCTCCAACGAGTCTAGAAAGCGAGAATTTCTCCATATACTCAGACATGTCTATTCTGATTAATGCATCTTCTGTATCGAAGAGTTTCTTTGCGAGCACTTTCGCAAGTTGCGTCTTGCCCACACCAGTTGGTCCTAAGAAAAAGAAAGAGCCTATCGGCTTATTCGGATCCTTTAAACCAGCACGGTTTCTTTGAATGGCTTTCACCACCTTATTAACCGCCTCATCTTGACCAATAACGAGATTTTTAATCTCATCTGACATAACCACTAGCTTCCCTGTTTCCGACTGAGAAACCTTAGTCACAGGTATACCGCACATCATGGAAACCACCTCAGCAACGTTCTCTTCAGTTACAGCAATCTTATTGTTTTTTGATTCTTCCTCCCATTTAAGTTTCGCAGCTTCAAGCTTCTCTAAAAGCTTACGCTCGTCATCTCTTAATTCTGCTGCTTTCTCATATTGTTGAGACCGTATGACTTGAGCCTTTTCCTCTTTAAGAGCTTCAACTCGCCCTTCAATTTCAGTAATTTCTTTAGGAACATTAATATTTGTAATGTGCACTCTTGATCCGACCTCATCTAATGCATCAATTGCCTTATCTGGAAGATGCCTATCCGTTATGTAGCGCTCTGTAAGTTTAACACAAGCTTCTATTGCCTCTTTTGTATAACTGACAGAATGGTGGTCTTCGTATCGCTCCTTTATATTCATCAAAATCTGAATTGTCTCCTCTGTATTTGTTGGCTCAATTATGACCTTTTGAAATCTACGCTCTAAAGCACCATCCTTTTCGATATGTTGACGATATTCATCAAGTGTTGTCGCTCCTATTGCTTGGAGCTCTCCTCGCGCTAAAGCTGGTTTAAACATATTTGATGCATCTAGTGAACCACTCGCCCCTCCAGCACCAATAATTGTATGAATTTCATCTATAAACAATATGACATCAGGGTTTTTTTCAATCTCCTGCATGACTGCTTTCATACGCTCTTCGAATTGACCTCTATACTTCGTACCCGCAACAAGTGATGCAAGATCTAAAGACATTATTCTTTTATTGAAAAGTACTCGTGATACCTTTCTCTGCACAATTCTTAACGCTAAACCTTCCGCAATAGCGCTTTTACCGACACCTGGCTCTCCTATCAAAATAGGATTATTCTTCTTTCTGCGCGAAAGAATTTGACTAACACGCTCGATTTCTTTTTCTCTACCAACAATTGGATCAAGTTTTCCTAAATCAGCCATTTTCGTTAGGTCACGCCCAAAATTATCAAGGACAGGTGTTTTTGATTTAGAATCTGTAGGCTTTTTTGAGGCAGGTGAAGAAAAAGGCTCTTCTTCCTCACTACTTCCTGGAAATTCTGCCTTAGGTCCTTTTGTCTCCTCTAGAATATTTTCATATTCGCTTCTCGCATTCTCGTACATGATTCCGTATTTATTTAAAATTTTACAAGCGGCACAATCCTCATATCTCAAAATAGTGAGCAAAATATGTGCCGTACCAATGACTGATGACTTAAATTGCTTTGCTTCTAAATAAGATTGTTTGATGATGTTTTCAGTTTGCTTCAGTAATGGAAGATTGGCATTTTCTAATTTCGCAACAGCCTGTCGCTCTAAAAGTATATCTGCCTCTAGTTTGATTGCCTCAAGATCCAACTGAAACTCATGAACAATTCGCAATCCTGTCCCTTCATTCAACTTAATTAAGCCCAAAAGAAGGTGTTCTGCGCTAACAAATTCATTACGCAATCTAAACGCCTCTTGACGGCTATGAGATAATAAATCTTTAACTCTCGGTGAAAATTTAGCTTCCATTTAATGTGTTCAATTCGGTACTGTACAAATATAATATGAATAATTTGTCAAATAGCTCTATTTATCCACAATTTGTACGAATATTTTGTTAGTAAAATACCTAAAAGATTGCGTTTTCTAGGGTTGTTATTTTGTAAATTTGGTTATTACTAAAAAGTAATGTTTGAAACTTAACTTAAGAGTGTAAAAAGATATGGCAGACGGAGAGAAAATAATTCAAATTAACATTGAGGATGAAATGAAGTCCGCATACATCGACTATTCGATGTCTGTTATTGTTTCTAGAGCGTTACCTGATGTTCGAGATGGTTTTAAACCTGTGCACAGACGTGTTTTGTATGGAATGCAAGATCTCGGGGTATACTCCAATAGACCCTATAAAAAATCAGCAAGAATTGTTGGTGAGGTTCTAGGTAAATACCACCCCCACGGAGATAGTTCTGTTTATGATACGATGGTGCGTATGGCTCAGGATTGGTCACTTCGTTATCCTTTAGTGGACGGACAAGGTAACTTCGGATCTGTAGATGGAGACAGCCCTGCAGCGATGAGATATACTGAAGCCAGGTTAAAGAAGATTTCTGAAGAAATGCTTGACGATCTTGATAAAGAAACTGTTGACTTTAGACCGAACTTCGATGATAGTTTGAGTGAGCCAAGCGTTCTTCCTACAAAAATCCCAAATCTTTTAGTTAATGGTGCATCGGGGATTGCAGTAGGTATGGCTACAAATATGGCACCGCACAACCTTTCTGAAGTTATTGATGGCACTATTGCCTATGTTGAAAACAATGATATTGAAGTAGAAGAGCTTATTAATCATGTTAAAGCTCCTGATTTTCCGACAGGCGGAATCATCTACGGCTACGAAGGCGTGCGAAATGCATTTTTAACTGGGAAGGGTCGTATTGTAATGCGTGGAAAAGCTGAAATAGAAGAAAACAGCAACGGGAAAGAGCAAATCATCGTAACTGAAATCCCTTATCAGGTAAATAAGGCAGAGTTAATTCGAAAAACAGCGGACCTCGTAAATGATAAACGAATTGAAGGCATCTCCGATCTAAGAGATGAATCAGACCGAAATGGAATGCGTATTGTATTCGAAATTAAAAGAGACGCTATTGCCAATGTGGTTTTAAACAAACTATACAAATACACTTCGTTACAAACCTCATTTTCAGTAAATAACATATGTTTAGTTAAAGGAAGGCCTGAACTCTTGAACTTGAAGAGTATGATTTCTAATTTCGTTGAATTTAGACATGAAGTCGTGGTTCGAAGAACGCAATATGAATTAAGAAAAGCTGAAGAAAGAGCGCATATTTTAGAAGGTTTAATTATTGCATCAGACAATATAGATGAAGTAATCGAAATTATAAAAGGTTCAGCCTCACCAGATAAAGCAAAAGAGAATTTAGCAGAACGGTTTGGGTTATCGGACATCCAGACGCGCGCAATTGTCGATATGAGACTGCGCCAACTTACAGGCTTGGAGCAAAACAAGCTTAGAGCTGAATATGATGAATTAATGAATACCATAGCAGACCTCAAGGACATCCTATCCAATGAGCCAAGAAGAATGGAAATAATTAAGTCGGAACTCATCGAAATTAAAAACAAATACGGCGATGAGAGAAGATCCGTAATTGAGTATAGCGCAAGCGAAATGCGAATTGAAGATTTAATTGCAGATGAAGAAGTTGTCGTAACTATTTCTCATGCGGGATACATTAAAAGAACAAGCTTAGCCGAATATAAGGTGCAGAACAGAGGTGGAATGGGCTCTAAAGGCTCTACCACAAGAGAAAAAGATTTCTTGGAGCATCTTTTTGTAGCAACAAACCACAACTACCTTTTGATTTTCACTGAAAAGGGTCGTTGCTTCTGGATGCGCGTTTTTGAAATTCCAGAAGGATCAAAAATTGCTAAAGGAAGGGCCATTCAAAATCTCATTAATATTCCACAGGATGATAAAGTAAAGGCATACGTTAAGGTCCAAGATATAACTGACTCAGAATACATCAACAACAACTTTATTGTGATGTGTACCAAGTCGGGTGTTATTAAGAAGACTTCACTGGAAGCCTACTCAAGACCACGAACAAATGGAATTAATGCAATTACAATTCGGGAAAATGATGAATTACTAGAGGCAAAACTTACCAACGGTAATAATGAAATCGTTTTGGCGTCAAGTTCAGGAAGAGCAATTAGATTTAATGAGGAAGCTGTTAGACCAATGGGTCGTAATGCCTCAGGTGTTAGAGGAATCAAAATTGATGATACTACAGAAGAAGTTGTAGGTATGATATGCGTTGAAGATGTATACACAACCATACTTGTCGTCTCTAAAAGAGGTTATGGAAAACGAACCTACTTGAATGACCCTGAAGACAAAGAACCTGTTTACAGAATCACAAACAGAGGTGGGAAAGGTGTCAAAACACTGAATATCACGAGCAAAACTGGAGATTTACTTTCAATCAAAAATGTTGTGGATGAGGACGACTTGATGATCATTACCAAAAGTGGTGTGGCCATCAGAATGAATGTTGACAGTATAAGAACAATGGGAAGAGCAACTCAAGGCGTTAGACTTATCAATCTAAAAGGGACCTCTGAGATTGCTGCAATCGCAAGAGTACCTCGGGGCGATGAAGATGAAGCGGGAGAAGAAATTTCACTTGACGGCGAAGAAAATCAAGAGGATAGCTCTAGCGAAACAGATACTACTGAAAATGATACCTCGGAAGAATAAATTTAAAAATGGCACAACATTTGAAAGTGCTTTTGTAAATACACAATTATGAAAATGAGAACAAATACCTTATTTATTTTAGTCCTAATGGTTTCTGGGTTTGGGCTTTCCCAAAAAAAGAATGTTACTGATGCTGCCATGCTTATGAAGAAATACAGCCCGATGGCAGGTGCTGAAAAAGCGAAAGAAACAGTGACAAAAGCAAAATCTTTTATTGATTTAGCAGCTGCTAACGAAGAAACCAAAAATGGGATGAAAATGCACCTTTACAGGGGCATGGTTTATTACGCGCTCATTGAAGTTGCTCAGTTTGATGCAATGTCGGGAAATACCCCGGATGAACTATTGTTAGAGGAGTACCAGACAATCTCAATGGAAAGCTTTGCTAAGGTTTTAAACGATCCAAAACGTAAATATACTCAGGATGCTGAGCGGTTTATTGATAGTCGCGTTGATCAATACTTCAATATGGGGCTTGGCATGTATAATCAAAAGAATTTTGAAATGGCCTTTATGAGCTTTGCCGGTGCATACCAAGTTAAATTGTTTTTAGGACAAGAATATGAGGATGCTAAGGTGAATGCGATGGCCACATACAGATACGTAGCTGATTCACTTATCAGAGTTGAAGAATTGACGAAAGCAGAAGAACTTACCGATGTAGCGAACGAGTTATTTCCAAAAGACATGACGGTTTTAACGAATTACATAAATATTGCCCTTAAGGGAGGAGACACAGAAAAATCTGAAATCTATATTAAAGAGGCACTTGAAATTGATCCAAATAACAAACAGCTCTATTACATTCTTGGAACATCTTTTATTGAGCTAAAGGAAAATGAGAAAGCGGAAACGAATCTACTCAAAGCAATTGAAATTGATCCAGAGTATGTGAATGCACATTCAAATCTAGCTGCCCTATATATGGATTGGAGTATTGCACTTGGAGATGAGGCAAGGGATTTGGATTACAGAGATCCTCGTGTCAACGAATTAGAAGACAAGAAAAAAGTTTTATTAACCAAAGCAATACCAAGTCTTGAAAAAATGATCGTTGCTTTTCCTGATAATAAATCAGTAATGAAGAATTTAGCCATGGCGTATCGCGCAAGCGGAAACGAAGAGAAATTCAACGAATGGTATCAAAAATCTAAAAACTAAAATAAATGTCCTTCGGGACATTTTTTTTTGAATCTTATTTTTTTGTTCAAGTATGAACTTTAACTACTTTTGTAGCCGATGAATTTCCTGTACCCCAATACACTTTGGTTCTTACTCCTACTCTCTATACCTATTCTTATTCATCTATTTCATTTTCGACGACATAAAAAGATTTATTTCTCATCGCTGCAATTTATGCAGTCACTTCAGAAAGAAAAAAAATCTATTAAGAAGCTACAGAGCTTATTAATTTTACTCTTTAGGTTAATGGCACTTGCGTTTCTTGTCCTTGCCTTTGCACAACCATTTGTATCCGATTCGAAGAATTTAAATCGCTCCAATGAATCTATTGTCAGTATATATCTCGATAATTCATATTCGATGTCCGCAAAAGGCTTGAATGGAGAATTACTGTCAGAAGCTAAACAAGCGGCTAAAGCGTTAATCTTAGCATCTCCAAAAAATCAACGTTACACGATAAGTAGTAACGAACTTAACGCCGTTCAAAAGAGAATCCTTAATGCAAAGGATGCTCAAATTGAGATTGACAAGCTTGAATACACCCCTATTCAAAGAACCTTCGGTAATTTATATAATTGGCACCAAGAATTACAAGTCGAAGCAAATGAGAATAAAAACCCTATACATTTTGACTTCTTATTTCTAAGTGATTTTCAAAGCGAATTCTTTGATATTACGAGCATAAAAAAAGATAGTTCTTCAACCTCGGCTATTTGGCAGTTCTCTCCTCAAAAATCAGAAAACTGCTATGTTGACTCGTTGTGGTTCAACTCGAAAACCCATAGGATTGGTGATGATAGTGAGCTTACCTTTCGCTTGAACAATAATAGCCAAGAGCGACTCGTCAATTTTGAAGTAAAAGTGAGTACAAATAATGGTTTCGATAAGGACCTATTTGTTGATATCCCTAAAAATGCATTTATAGATGTTAGTGTCACGATACCAAATAAGACAAATAAAGTCGTAAACGGTAAGATTGAATTGCGAGATCAATCAATATTTTGGGATGATGTTTTTTTCTTTAGTTTTCAAAACACAACGGAAAGTAAGGTATTCATCATTAATGGAATTGATGCAAACAGCAGCGTTATAAAAGCATTTGAAACTGAACGCTTTTTCAAAATAACAGAAACTGCTATTCAAAGCATAAATCAGTCTGACCTGTACAAGCAACAACTCGTTGTTCTTAATGGTATTCGAAATATATCAAGCGGATTGAGGGCTGACTTATTAAAATTCAAAGCAAGAGGTGGGAATATTTTTGTACTACCTTCAATTAAAGCAAATATCCCTGAGCTCAACCCACTTCTTAAATCTATTGGCCTTCCGGAAATAAAAACCATACGAACAGTTGATTTAAAGGCAGATCAACTGGCATTAAAAGACCCGATATATAATGGTGTTTTTGAAAACCAGGATGAGAGTCTAAACTTACCGAGTTTTAGAAGGGTTTTTAATAGCAACTTCAAACAAACTACTGCGATACCCTTAATGTTTTTAAGGGATCAAAGCCCCGTTTTCTTTAGAACACTTGATCATTCTTTCGGATTATATTCAAGTCTTGATGATAATAGCTCTGATTTGATTTTAAATAGTTTATTTCCTGTGCTATGTATAAGAATAGCTGAAACTGCAGGGAACTCCACTCTACCCTACTATTTTGTTGGTCAAGATGAAATCATACCATTTGAGAAGGACAGGGGTAACGAAAAACCTGTCAAGCTTCAAAATAAATCAAACGAGTTTATTCCAAAAATCATACAAGAAGGCTCCTACAACTATATTGATATTTCAGGAATTGAGGCAATGGAGAATCTACGACAAGGCAATTACATTCTAAATCAACAAACGTCATCAAAAAACCTCTCGCTTAATTATAATCGAAAAGAATCATCAATATTATACAAGTCACTAAATGAAATTAAAAAAGAGCTAAACACAGCTGGAATTAAAAATATCAGAACAGAGTCCATAAATGAAAGAACAAATTTCAAAACATTTAAATTGAACAATAACTACGAGTATTGGCGTATTTGTATCTTTATTACCATACTTGCTGTTTTTTGTGAAATACTAATTGCAAAATACTGGAAAAAATAAATTATGAACGTTCTACTGAAACAAGCCAAAATTATAGATAAGAGCTCAAGCCATCATAATTCCAAAAAAGATATCCTTATCGAAAATGGTATAATTACGGCGATAAATGACCAAATCGATGTTAACCAAGCTGATAAAGTCATTAGCTCTAAAAATCTTCACGTTTCACAAGGTTGGATTGATTTAAAAGCACATTTTTGTGACCCTGGCCGCGAATACATAGAAACTATTGAGACAGGATTAAATAAAGCAGCAAGTGGGGGCTTTACAAAGGTTGCAATACTTCCGTCTACGAAACCTGTAATGGACCAAAATGGATCAATTGATTCAGTATTTAGAAAAGCACAACATAGCGCAACACTGCCATTACCAATGGGGTGCCTGACGAAAGGAATGAAAGGTGATGAGCTTGCTGAATTGTTTGATATGAGAAATTCAGGTGCAGTAATGTTTACAGATGACCGTATTTCAACAAGTTCTGGCGTATTAAATAACGCTCTAATGTATGCACAGAATTTCAATGGACAAATCACGGTAAGTGTTGGGAACGCGAGTCTATATAAAAACGCACAGGTTAATGAAGGTGTGGCCTCTTTAAAGACTGGTCTTAAGGGTGAGCCAAGTATATCAGAAGTCATTGAAATTGAACGTCACCTGAGAATACTTGAACATACGAATGGAAGACTACACCTCAGTGGTATATCCACTGAAGAAGGCGCCCGACTCATAGCAGCAGCAAAAAAGAAAGGACTGAATGTGACTGCCGAAACACATATCATGAATTTATGCTTTGAAGACGAAAAGGTTTTAGATTTTGATACAAATTTCAAAACAATACCACCCTTACGTAAAAAAAGTGATGTGCAAGCTCTTATTAACGCGCTAAAAGAAGGGGTTATAGACTGTGTAGTCTCTAATCACAGACCCACAAATGAAGATGAAAAGGATGTGGACTTTGAAACTGCGTCATCCGATACGCCACAATTACAAACCTTATTTCCTGCATTAAATTCGATAAGTAAAATTGATGCGGAGCTTTTAGTTACAATATTAGCTGAAAGACCAGCCAAACTTCTAAAAATTAAGCACAACGTAATAGAAGACAAAGGGTTAGCGAATATTACTATATTTGACCCAACCGAAAAATTTGATGCGCTTGTGCTATCTTCAAAAGACAAAAAATACTCCCCTTTCAATATAGATTCACTTCAAGGAAAAGTTTTAGGTATCATGAATAACGGAAACCTTAAGCTAAATTAAGCTGTGAAAAAAACATCCTTTCTCAAAGAATTTCTAACCCGAAAGAACCAAGTGGGTGCAGTTGCACCAAGCTCAAAATACCTTACAAAAAAAATGTTAGGAGGTCTTGAGTTAGTTAATGCTGACGTGGTAATTGAATTGGGGCCAGGAACTGGTGTTTTTACTGAAAGGCTTCTTGAATTAATTGGGCCGAAAACGACCCTATTGGTAATTGAAATTAATGAAACATTTTACGAGAATTTAAAAACACAAATAAAAGATCCTCGCGCAATAATTGTTAAAGGCTCAGCAACTGATCTCGACCTTTACCTAAAACAGATTGATAAAAAAGAGGCTGATATCATCATATCTTCTCTTCCTCTTGCGGTTCTGCCGAAAACTTTACGAAACAGGATTGTGTTCTCAGCCAAAAACATATTAAAAACAGGAGGGGTTTATGTACAGTTTCAATACTCACTTCATTCCATTAGAATCTTAAAACGCATATTCAATTCAGTGAAAATTAAACACTGTGCCTTGAATATCCCTCCAGCTTTCGTCTATACTTGTACGAAGAAATAGAAGAAATACTTAACTTTGCAAAAAAACTTCTAATGCTAAGTGTACAAAACCTTTCATTACAATTCGGAAAAAGAGTTCTTTTTGACGATGTGAATTTAAAATTCGTTAACGGCAATTGCTATGGCGTAATCGGTGCCAATGGAGCTGGTAAATCAACTTTTCTCAAAATATTAACGGGTGATCAAGACCCTACGACAGGTTTTGTGAATCTTGAGCCAGGTAAAAGAATGGCTGTGCTTAAGCAAAACCATTTTGAATTTGATAAAGAGACAGTACTTCAAACGGTTATCATGGGACATAAACGACTTTATGAAATCATGGTAGAAAAGGATGCTATTTATGCCAAACCAGATTTTAGCGAAGCTGATGGAATGCGCACGGGGGAACTCGAAGGTGAATTTGCAGACCTTGAAGGATGGAATGCTGAAACTGATGCTGCTGCCCTACTAAGTAATCTTGGTATCGAGGAAAGCAAGCATTATCAGCTTATGGAAGAACTATCAAGTGACCTAAAGGTTCGTGTGCTCCTCGCACAAGCGCTATTTGGTAATCCTGATGTCTTGATTTTGGATGAACCTACCAACGATTTAGATATAAGGACGATAGCCTGGTTAGAAGAATTTTTATTTGAATTTAAAAATACGGTTATTGTTGTCTCACACGATAGACACTTTTTGGATACTGTATGCACCCATGTATGCGATATTGACTTTTCTAAAATAAATCTATTTACAGGGAACTATTCATTTTGGTATCAGTCTTCACAGCTTGCGTTACGCCAAAGATCTGATAAAAACAAGAAAGCTGAGGAGAAGAAAAAAGAACTCATGGAATTTATCGCAAGGTTCTCAGCAAATGCAGCGAAATCGAAACAAGCTACCAGTCGAAGAAAGATGTTGGACAATCTAGACCTTGAAGAAATCAAACCTTCATCAAGAAAATATCCAGGAATCACTTTTCATCAGGAAAGAGATGCCGGGAATCAAATTTTATCCATTTCTGGCTTAAGTAAAGACTCTTCTGATGGTACACTATTCAAAAACATCAACTTAATCGTAAATAAAGGAGATCGAATAGCATTTGTATCCAAAAACTCACTTGCCGTTACTGCATTATTTGAAATCTTAAATGGCACACAACATTCGGACTCAGGTGAGTTCACATTCGGAACAACAATTAAAAGTGCCTACCTACCTAATGACAACTCAAATTATTTTGAATCTAAAGAATCTCTTATAGATTGGCTCAGACAATTTGCAGAAACAGACGAGGAAAAAGAAGATGTCTACCTTCGAACTTTTTTAGGTCGAATGCTATTTACTGGGGAAGAAGCCATGAAGTCTGCAACTGTATTGTCTGGTGGTGAAAAAGTAAGATGTATGTTATCAAAAATGATGTTAGCAAAAGGGAATGTTATTTTAATGGATGAACCTACGAACCACCTCGACCTCGAATCTATTACAGCACTCAATAATGCTATGGCAGAATATAGAGGAAGCCTACTTTTCACCTCACATGACCACGAGCTCGTAAATACCGTGGCGAATAGAATTATTGAAATAACACCATCAGGAACAATCGATAAAATGATGAGCTATGACGAATATTTAAAAGATTCAAAAGTTATAAGCCTGAGGGAGGAAATGTATGCCTAAAAATAAACCGAGCGGTGAGGTTGGCTTTAAACTAACCTGTCCTAATCCGAATGACCAGTACCTTAGTATCGAATGTAGATTACCGGTAAATCAAAAGAACATCGAACTCTTTTTACCCTCGTGGCGGCCTGGACGATATGAAATCACCAATTTCGCAAAAAACATAAGAGGATTCAAGGTCTTGAATGATCTAAATCAACCTATCCCTTTTCATAAAAGCACAAAAGACTCATGGAAGGTAGCATGTGAAGGAACGAAAACAATCACAATAAAATATCAATACTACAGCCACGAACTAAATGCAGGGTCTACTTTTGTAAGTGAGGACTTACTTTATGTAAATCCCGTAAATTGTCTGATTTATTCAAACGAGCATTTTAATTGTGCTATTAAAATTGAGCTTTTCATCGCTGATGAGTGGAATATTGCTACAAGTCTTAAGCAAAAAGGTAAAACATTAATTACTACCAATTTTGACAATCTATTTGATTCTCCTTTTATATGCGCTCAAAATTTAGTTAAAGAATATTACGAAGTTAACGGCATTCGATTTTATATCTGGTTTAATGATCTTTTGAATATACCTTGGGAAAAACTAATTGCTGATTTTAAGAAATTTACGACCAAGCAAATAAAGGATTTTGGGGAATTCCCTTCAAAAACATTTCACTTTTTAATCCACACCCCTCCTTTTAAAGCCTACCACGGAGTGGAACACTTAGAAAGCACAGTGATAGCTTTAGGTCCATCTTATGATGTTTTTAAAGGACTATATACTGAACTATTGGGTGTTTCGTCTCATGAATTGTACCACGTTTGGAATGTAAAAAGCATTCGACCTAAAGCCATGAGGCCTTACGCATTTAGAAAAGAAAACTATTCAAAACTTGGTTATATCTATGAAGGTATTACGACCTATATGGGAGACCTCTATTTATTAAAAAGCGGGGTCTTTTCAATGACGCAATATCTTAAAGAACTTCAAGTTCAGTTTCAAAGACATTTCGATAATCCTGCAAGGTTTTATACTTCCGTTGGTGACTCTTCATTCGACACATGGCTAGATGGTTATACCGCGGGAGCTCCAGGTAGGAAGTTATCGATTTATGTAGAAGGCTGCTTACTTGCATTCGTAACAGATTACTTGATCCGAAAGTCTACTAAAAACAAATATGGTATAGAGGAAGTCATGCGAAGGCTTTATTTCGATACCGATATAGCTGAAAATGGATTTGAAGAAGAAGATTATCAAAAACTTCTAGAAAATATATCTGGTATTTCATTTCAAAGTTTCTTTGACAACTATCTTAATGGAAATCACTCATACGAGCCCATTCTTCAAGACGCCTTAGACTATTTTGGATTAGAAATGCAATTAAATGACAATCCTTTAATTGCTGAGCATGCTTTGGGCATTAAACTTCACCCCACAAAGTCAACACTTCTTTCAATAGCTATTGGATCTCCCGCAGAAATGTGTGGAATGAGAATTGGAGATCAAATTATTGGCATAAATCAAATGCGTTTAAATAATGACTTCGAACAGTGGCTAGCGTACTTTAATTTAAACGACATTAAGATTACAGTAGTTAGAGCGGAGAAAATTATTGAAAAGAAAATGCCTATCGTACATAGAACTTTTTTCCAAAAATATGCACTCAAAGTTTTAGATGATAAGTCCTCAAATCAATCTAAAGCCCTTCGATCTTGGGCTTGTGATGGTTCTTTGTAAAATTTAAGTATCAATAAAGGCAGCAAGGTTAAATCCAAAATCAATGCAACAAACAAGGTTATTCCGAGCAATAATCCCATATTAAAAGTCCCCATAAAGGTCGAAAATAGAAGCAATAAAAATCCACTACAAAGAATTAATGTAGTTAGCACCATAGCCTTACCTGTTACAATGAAGGAATGTTTCAATGCTTCAGGTACAGATTTTCCCTTCATCAGCTCGAACTTAAACTTGCCTAATAAATGAATAGTATCATCCACAGCAATACCAAAAGCGATTGTAAATATTATAGATGTACTCGTCTTTACTTCAATTCCAAGATACCCCATTATTGCGGCAATAAAAACCAATGGAATGGTATTAGGCAAAAGACTGATCAATACCATTCTCAAAGACTTAAAGACCAATCCCATGATAATTGAGACAACTCCGATGGAAAGTAAAAGACCGTAAATCAAACTATTAGAAAGATATCTAATATTCTTATCCAGTAAAAATGCTGAACCCGTGACGCGCACTTTTATATGTTGAAAGTCTCTTTTAGCAAGGTAACCTTGGAAAAGATCCGTTCTTGCCGTGATAATGTTGTTTCCTAAATCAGGTAACGTACCCTGGATTCTAGTTAAGCGTTCTGTTGAATCTAAAAAAAGAGGCAATAACTTCCCGCGCTCAGCCATCTTTAGATAGCGCCTAAATCGCTTTATTTCACGTTTTTTCTTTGGCAATTTAAAAAAGTTAGTATCACCGAAATGAGACGAACGGCTCAGTACTTTAAGCGACTGAACAAGGGAAGTTTTAAGCTCTACTCCCATCGTATTTTCAAGATAGGCCTCTACCTCTTCAAGCTCCTTGAGCACCTCAATGGACCACGCCGTTTCATTGGTATCAACAATATTTATAGCTAATTCAAAAGGACGATAGCCACCATAATGCTGATCAAAAAAGTAGAAATCGGCTTTAATAGGATCCGTGGCTTTTAGGTCATCCATCAATAGATTGTCAGATTTGAGATATGTCATTCCAAGTAAAGAAAGACCAATGAAAACAGCCGAACCGACCCAAATCCTTCTTTGATGGGTTGTAATCCAATCATATGCTTTCGGTAAGAACTTACCCCACATCGTTTCTTTTCGCTTGTCAATGATTTTCGGCGAAGGAAAATAATAGAATAAAATAGGAAGGAATAGTATCGAAAGTAAAAAGGCCAAGAGGACGCCGATCCCGATGATTAGACCAAACATCTTAACGGGCTGAACATTTATAAAATATAACGAAAAGAAACCAACAGACGTGGTAAGTGAGGTGAGCAATGTTGGGAATCCAACTTCTCTTAATGTCGTTTTAATTGATTCAAACTTCGAATATCCATCACGTAAGGCATCCATGTACCGCGAAACCAAATGAATCACATCTGACATAGCCACAACAAACATTATTGAAGGCAAAGTCGTAAGAAGAATATTCATTGGACTATTAAATAGTCCCATACCACCTATCACCCATAACATTGATGCGAAAATCACAACTTGAGGAACTAAAATCCCCCATCCTGAACGGAACGCAATGAATAAAAAAAGAATAACCAGTATGGCGCTTAATGCCATAAAGAACAATAGTTCAGAATTCATTTTTTCGATATAGTAACGCTGACCAACCGTGGTACCCGCGAGATGTATACCGTCAACTTTATATTCATGTAAAATGGATTTAAGAGCCTTTACGAGTGTATCACTTTTCTTTACAGAAAGCCCATCCTGATGTTTAACGAAAATACACAATGACGCACCATCTTTTGCAACCAAAGTATTCAAGAGTTCCTTACTACCATATATCCTTGTTGAATCTTTAGAAATAAACTCAGGATCCTCTTTCCATTTTTCTAAATCTACATAAGGACGCGTGACCGCGTTATTAATACCGAATAATGAAACTTCATCTTGATTGGTGATGGAACGTACACCTGTAACATAAGGTGCTTGAGAGGAGATCTTTTCTGTAATAGAAGAAATCTTTTGCATGAATGGCACCTCAAATATCCCAGACTTATTTTCAATGGCAATTAAAATGAAATTATTGTCATATTCAAACTTGTTTCTATGGGCATAAAAATAGTCGGCATCTGTATCTTCAGCAGGGAAAAACTTTTCAAAATCGTAGTCGAATTTCAGATCGGAGATTTTGTAGCCAAGAAAACTTGTAAGACCAATAAGAATTAAAGCAACAATCGGTGCCCAAGTCTTAAATTTTTTTTCGCTAAAGAATTTCATCATGGCAGGACAAAAATATTCTATTCAAGCTAATTAATCATCAGTAATGGAGGTTTTTTTTAATCCTTGAGACCTTGAAAAAAATCTTTAGGAAAATTCACCAGGTATAAGGTATCCTTTGCTCGAGTTGCGGCAGTATACAACCATCTCAAATAGGATGTATCTTTCATCTGTTCGGGAATATATGAACCATCAACATATACATCTTGCCATTGACCACCTTGAGCCTTGTGAACCGTTAATGCATTGGCATACTTCACATGTAAAGCATTAAAATATGGATTCATTAATATTTCCTGATAACGTTTTGATTTTGAGCTAATATGCCAATAGTCCTTTTCGATTTCAAAGAATAAAGCTTTCATTCGGTCACGTCCAAGTGTTGCAGTCTCTATGAGCAACGTATCCTTCATAAGCATTACTTCTTTAAATGGCTCTTCGGGGTAATTCGGAAAGGAAATTAACACTTTTGCAAAATCAAAGCCATACATTGCCTCTTCTTTGACGAGCTGTTCAATTCTAATATTTTCACCATTTGCCAAAAAACCCATCGGGGATGTTGGCGATATCCAAAAATAATTATTTCGAATAACCAGTAAAGATTCATTTGATTCAATAATCTCCTCTCTGAAGTGAACCCTTTGTCTTATTCCACTGTTCCAGCGATTTGCCTGTTTATTGGAGAGCGTGAGAACCACAACATTATCAACTCCTTTAGCATGAATACTCTCCTCTAGTTTCTCTTGGACTTCAAACCCTTTTATTGCTTGTGTATTCTGATCAAGTTCTATAATAAAAGGAGGTTGGAATACTGATTTATTTCTTATGTATGTTGCATTGGATATAATCGAAGATGATTCAGCCGTCCTAAATATTTGTTGAAGCTTTGCAAAAGTCACGTCTAAATTATTGAAAGCACCTTCCAAAAATGATGGATCTAAAGCGGGTGAAGAATCTTGTCCAACAGGAGGCAACTGTCCCATATCCCCAATAAAAACTAATTTACATTTGTATCCATCACGGACGAAATAAATCAAATCACTTAGAATATCATTATCACCATGCACACCTGAGGGAATCATTGAGGCTTCATCAATGAAAAATATCGTATTTCGATATTTATTTTTTGCTGGAGTGAGCTTTACACGTTCTTCAAGAGCGCTCCCGCCGAAATAAATCTCCTTATGTATGGTTTGTGCTTTTTGATTTGCATAGACAGATAAAACCTTTGCAGCCCTACCCGTTGGTGCTGCTAATCTTGTATTGACTTTATAATTCCCCAAAACTTTATTAAGCAATGAGGTCAATGTGGACTTTCCTGTTCCTGCATATCCTGAAAGAATGAATACAGATAAAGCGTTATCTGTTTCCGCTTTGAGGAATTCCGAAAAGAGATCAACTGCATTTATTTGGTCTGCAGACAATTCGAAATCACTCAACGAAAGCACATTATTCGAAAAATTATTTTGTTTCATTTATCTACGACTCAGTTTAATCTAAAATTTACAAACCTGGTGAATTTGGTAAAATTAAAAATTGTAGATTTGTGTCTGTTAAATTACAAGAATTGTTATGTTAAATATCGCTTTACTTATAAAAAAATATTCAGTTCCTTTCATTTTTGGACTGATCGGATTTATACTTTTACTATCAGGAATGATGAACAATCAATCTATGGAATTTATTTTCGCGTCCATAGTTATTTTAGGAAGTGCAATCGTTTCAGCCTTGAATGTTTCGGGCAAAATATCTTCAAAAGTCACGAAAATCATTGGCTTTGTTTCTTTGGCAATCGCTATCGTGGTCCTAGGTTTTACATTTACGACTGTTCAAGACACAGTAAAACACAATAATGACTACAAAGCATGTAAAGGTTTATCCATTCGTAATCTAAGAGATGTGCAAACCGCTCAGAAAGCATATTTAGTAAAGAATCAAGTTTACGCAGCGGACTGGAAATCTTTAGAGAAATTTATTAAAGAAGATAGTATTGCCATATTAGATGCTGAAGGTTCCGTTCCTAGTAGAAAAATCACCGAAAAAGAAAGAGACTATCTCATTCAATTTGATTTATACAAAAAAGGACAAGCCATTGATAATAAAATGACAGAACTTGAGGCCTACTATTTATCAAGGTCTCCAGAGTGCCCTGTAGAGCTTGTTGGTTTTAGAAGAGATACTGTAAATGTTTCTTTTATAGAAACAACCTTTTCAAAAAACAGGAGTTACATGAAAGAAAGAATGGATAACGGTTATGGTGATTTTATTGCCACCGACCTGAAATACATCCCATTTACAGACAAAAAAGCGATGTGGAAAATTGATACAGCCTTCGTTGTAATTGGAAGCGATACATTACCAACCGTCAGAATTGCAGGAGATTTACCATTGACTGAAATCAAAGGTGCACCGAAAAAAGAAAACATGTTTTTTGGCAAGCTAGACAATAGCGATCTTTCTGGCTCCTGGGAGGTCCAATAAACATTTATGTCAGCAGCCATACTTATTTTCGACGCCAAACACGTTTTTGTAAAAGATAAGATTTCTGGTCAAGATTTATTTACCCCATTTCGAGTTGATTTTTACAATAAGTTTGTTTCAGATCGATTGAAACATCTAATTCAAGAAAATGTAATTCAAAAAGGAATAGACATCGAAGAAATACTATTTCATTCAAATGAGGGTATACTTGTTCCATCTGAAATATACAATTTAGATAAAAAAGAGGATTATTTCAGATTAAATTACAGCGAGATCATTGAGAATCATATTGTTGTAGATGAGAAAATACAAAGTATAGAAGCCTTCTTAATTTCCTCACAACCGAAATGGCTCTCAGCGTTTTGTGTAGAGAATCTTCCACAAACACCTATGAATAATAGTTCGAAAAAGTACCTTGATAAGGTTTTAGAAACGGATAAAGGTGAAAATGACATTCATATCCTTCTAAAGTCTGATTCTTTCGACATTATAAAGCTTCAAAATCAAAAACTTTATTCATTTAATTGCATCGCTTATGACACCATGACTGATGTGATTTATTTTTTAATAGCGCATCTTAATAAATTCCCTACAGAGGCAAAAAGCGCTATTTTATTCGGTAGAGAAAAGGATATTCTTGAGGTCAAAACACTTTTTTCTAAAATTGAGGACTTAAAAAACATTTCACTCACAACAAAAAACGAAAAGCAACTAATACAGTTTCTAGCGTGAGAATTATAAGAGGTTCACTTAAAGGAATGCGTTTCAAAAAAATGAAAAGCTTTAATTCAAGACCAACAACAGACTTTGCAAAAGAAGGACTTTTTAATATTCTTGAAAATACTATTTATCTCGAAGGCCTTAACGTATTAGATTTATTTGCTGGTCTCGGTAGTATTTCATTCGAATTTCTTTCTCGAGGTGCCTCAAGTCTTACGAGCGTTGATCTTAACCACCAATCAATAAAGTACATCAAAGCGAATAGCCAAGCCCATAATCTAGGAGATAAACATAAAGTAGTTCAAATGGATGCTTTACAATTTATTCTGAAAGACATTGGACAATTTGATTTTATTTTTGCTGATCCACCCTATGACTTTGAAAAATATGACGTTTTAATTGATGGTATAAAATCGAGAAAAATTTTACACTCTAATGGCGATCTTATCATTGAACATGGTAAAAAAACAAGTCTTGAAAGTTTGGAAGGCTTTCAAAAGGTAAAAGCATTTGGTCATGTCTATTTTAGTTTTTTTAACTTTGATTAAGATGAAAACGAAAATTGCAGTTTTTCCAGGGTCCTTCGACCCTTTTACGAAGGGACACGAATTTGTTGTAAAAAAAGCACTTGAAGTATTTGATGAAGTAATCATTGGAATCGGTGTTAATACCTCAAAAGAATATCTCTTCCCTATTGAAAAGAGGATTAATCACATTCAAACCATTTACAAAAGCAACACAGATGTCAAGGTTGAGACCTATACGGGTCTGACGACAAAATTTTGTAAATTAGTTCATGCGAAGCATATTGTCAGAGGCTTGAGGAATACCATAGATTTTGAATATGAAAAGGCAATTGCGGAAATGAATTTTACCTTAGATTCTATTGAAACGGTATTCTTTATGTCACGTGATGAAGTTGGCGCAATTAACGCATCTATCGTTCGAGAGATATTCAAGTCCGAAGGAACAATCGAGTCCTTTGTTTCTTCACCAGAAAAGCTGGTTTGATTCTTGCTCGGGAACTTCTTAATATGCATAGAATTATAATTCTATTTACTTTATTTCTCCAGTGCACTTGGGTTTATTCTAATACTGAAATTTTTGGTTCAGTCGAAAAAAGTAAGTCTGAATGGGTTTATCTTTATGAAATTGATGATTTTCTTACAAGATCAGAAACTTTGGTTCAAAAATTTAAAACGAATAGCCAAGGTCGTTTTTACTTTAATGTAGACCATCATCAAACGAAACGTTACGTAATTAGGATAAATAATACATTTACAGAACTCTACCTTCAACCTGATAGTGAATACAAAATCATAATTCCTTCGGAGTCTATTGAGGTTATTCCCTATTTCTCAGGTAGAGAAATTGAGCTTCTTTTTATTGACTTAGACACAAATGATATCAATTATAAAATTCTTGGATTCGAGGCCTGGCTAGATGATGAAATGGCAGATCTTTATCTTCTGAAAGATGCCGATCCAACAAAATTTATTGATGGTGTATTGAAATTTAAAGTCGATGTTTTTAAAACTTACAAAGAGGACACCTCATCATTCTTTGTAAATCACATAAAGTATGTTCTTGGAAAGACGATTGACAACATCAAATATTTTGGTAGCCCAAGTGAAGCTGAAAAATTTGATTTTTATATCAAAGGCCAAAAAATTCAATACCAGCTTCCTGCATATTTCGATTATTTCAAAGATTATTATCAAGGTGTTGCACAAAAGCTTAACCCAACAGCAAAAAAGATAATATCTAAAGGATTGAGCAATGGAAATGCATCTCAACTCGCTCAAGGTTTAATGACAGATAGTTTAATCCCAAATCTTCAGATTGCAGAGCTCGTTGGATTACTCATAATAGCCGAAGAATATCCGAAAGCCAACATTTCACAAAACCAGCTGATTTCAATCACTAAATTTCTTGAAAAAAACTCTGGGTTTGAGGAAAATAAAATTTTAGCACGAAACCTGTCTAAAAAATTCTTTACACTTGTTAGTGGAGATGCCTTACCTCCAATCCCTCTCAATACAGATAGCGACCTCGGTAAACGAGGATCATTCCAGTATGTACACTTTTTTGATCCATATAATCCAAAAAGTTTGGCTGAATCGCGCGCTTTAAAGTCACTTTATGAGAAATATGGAAGCCAAATTGATTTTGTAAGCATCTGTCTAGACTCACAACGGGAAGATGAGACATTTAAAGACAGAGTTTTAAAAAATATAGAATGGCCTGTTTACAGTTTACCATACCACCATCCCATTTGGAAGGTACTAAATATTGGTACATTTCCTTACTATATTTTGATTGATCCAACTTTAATTATACAAAGCATGCCGGCTTTAGGCCCTACACCAAATGGCCTTTATAAAACTATTGCCAAAACATTTTTTGATATTGTCAAATAGTAGAACTAAGGTTACTCAATTTGCGCTGTTAAACCTTTTTGCAACAATGCCTCACACATCTGACGTAAATCGCGCATTGAGCCGCTCTTAACCGTACAACGGCCTCTTTGATGCACAAGCCATGCACATTGTTCTGCTTGAATAAACTCATGTCGGCAAATACGCATTAGACAATTTATTACATGGTCAAAAGTGTTTTCGTCGTCGTTATAAAGAATAATGGAATAACGAATACTAGGTCTTTCTACCGTTTTTTTCTTTTCCTTAATGTCTGGGTTCTCATTCATTTTATTCAATGATAATTTCTTTCAATTCTTCTATCAAGCCATTTTTCTCCTGAATACTCGATACATAAAAAACAAGATATAACTCACCCTCAAGCTCTGAAAATCTAAAGATTCTGTTGCTTCTCAACAACCAGTTACCTATGGCGCCTTTCAACTTGGTTTTTATTTTAACTGAATATACTTCATATTGTTCTAAATCAAAAGATTTCAAAACCATTCCATTTGTATAAAAAGACAATATGGCATTCATATTTTCAGTTGCAAATACTTGAGATTGAATTTGAGAACTATCCGCGTTATAGTGGAATACACCTACCCTATTCAATCGTTCAATAGAATTTTGATCCAGCGTATCCGTAGCGAGACTATACATCATCAAGTCTTTTGACTTTTTCTTCTTTCTATCAATAATGTTTACGCTGTAAGCCGTTTTTTGCTTAATCATTTCAGCCTTTGATGGCATTAATGATTTGGGCCTCATTTCTATTTTGTTTTCGTTGCTTGTTTGTGTATTGTTATATTCCACGGGTTTAGTTGAATCAACTGCATTAATGCTTAATCTTCCATCTGTATAGGTTTTCTCCTTAAAAAGTACGGATGCTCCCTGCTGGATAACTAATGATTTTGCTTTCTGCATAGTGATTCTCTCACCATTAAAATAGACCACAAGGAATGCATCAGAAATGCCCTTTTGAACGACCTCTGCTTTTCTATCTCTAGCCTCCTCTATTGAATTGAACTTCCCTGACGAATAACGGTACAAGCCTCGTGATTCATAATAATCTAATTCACGAATTTGAGAAAGTTCATTGCCTCTTATTTGACGATTAAATGCACCCACTTGAACTGAATAGAACAAACCTTTCACGTCGATACTACCCACAACCCTGCCAGCTTGAATTTGAGAACTATTGTTCGACTGGCTTGACTGAATATCATTGCGAATTTCAGAAATGCCAATATTAGAAATGGAATCTGACTTGTTTTCTACCTCATTAAGATCAGAATCTATTGAATCATTTGACTTAATATTAACTGAGACAAGGTTTTCTAAAGTTCTTTCACTCGAAGAAGAAGAAGAAGAAGAAGAAGAAGAAGAAGAAGAAGAAGAAGAAGAAGAAGAAGAAGAAGAACCATTTTGATTCGAAACAAAGAAACTGTTTTCACCATCAGCAATACAATTTCCATTGCGCTCGTACTCCTTTCCCTTCCAGAAAGGTAAACGTTCATCATTGCAATAGGCTACAATAAAGGCATCACTATACCCCATGGCTCTAATTTCTTTTTGTGCTTGAACCGCCATAATACTGTTATTAAAATATCCAGCCATATAGACAATTAAACCATTTCGCAATTTTTGACCCGATACAGGAGTGAATTCTCGGTAGACATCCTCTCTTACGGGCCGTCTAAATGCACCAACTTGCACCCTGAAATTTAACCCTGAAGGATTAGGCGAGTCAATTTCAAATGACTCTTTGTTTTTAGAAATCACTGCAGAATTTAGAACGGTAAAATCTGATGCTGATACATTTCTATTTGAATAATCCACAAGATCTAAACTTTTTAAGCTTTGATTGAAACCTGCTTTTTCATCTGATGTCTCTGCAAATGATTTCTGAACCAAAGCCTCATAAACAACTGTTGAATCGGCAATATATTCGGTTATCAACCTATTTAGTGTCTGCTTTAATTTCTGCTCCAAAAGTACACGTTTTCGTTCTACAACGAAATTTGCTGTTTCCTGCAAGTCTTTTGACTTTAAAGTGTTTCTAGTATCAATCTCTTCCTGTTTAATTACGGATTGACGAATATCATTAATTATCGATTGCTCTGAGATATTTTGATCTTGAATCGTTGATAGACTTTCTGAATCATCAGTATTCAAGGATTGATTCGATGGCAATTCAATAAGCTCTTTTGCCAATCTATCGGCCAATACCCTATCTTGAGTATATCGCTTATAATTTTCAGACTCGAGAATTAATAACGGCTCATTTACCTCTATCAATAACTCTGACGGAGATATCTTTTGATCTTTCTGACGCGATGAAGTTACATTCTGTCCCGAAGAAATCTCAAATTGACTTTGACTTGAACCACTCAATTTTTTCTCACTATTAATATTATTTCTAGTAACTGATGAAATCACTTCTTGGTTGTATTCAGATAAAGTGTGCTCCGCTTTTGAATCATTTAGAATCGTATTCAATGCATCAATAGTGACTAAGGATTGAATTTCTTTGTTTTTTACAAAAGGATTCAATTCATTTTGATAGAGGTATTCAAATTCACCGGAGGTGTTTTGCTTTAACAGTTCAATTTTCCTAAGCTTTATTTCTTCTTCGAGGTATATAATTGCCTGCTGAAGCCTGCGAATCGTTTTAACACTTTGTTCCTGTTCAGATGTAAGTTCTGCGTCATTCTGTGAGCCTCTCAAAGAACGATCAAACGTTTGCATTTCTTTCTGATTGATAATTATTAATTGATTCAGAAGTGTATTCGCCTCCTCCAGTTTTTGTCGTTTCTCAACATAACTGAGGTACTGCTCGGATTCTAATACCTCTGCAATTTCTCGATCATTTAAAGAGGAAGAAGATAACTGAAGCTCATTCTCACTAAAGTCCCTCATTTCCTCTAACTCTTGTTCAATCATTAACTTTCTTGATTGATTTGCTTGTATAAGCTTTCGCAACATATCAATTTCATTCTGAGGCGTGGTTGCCGTAAGACGTTTATTTAAATCTTGATCTTTTATAGCAATTTCTAGAAGCTGCGCCTTTAAATTCTCTTTTGTTTCAAATTGTATTCCTGGAAGAAGTGCTTTCAATCTCAAATATTTATTTTCAATATTTTGATGTGTGAGTTCTAGGTCAAGTTCTTTTTGATAAAATGCCAATCTTTTCGCCTTTTCCCTTTTGTTTTCAATTGCGATAACTTTATCCTTTTTTCGCTTTGGTTCAGGAGTCGTATTTTCTGCGTTGATCTCTAATTCAGTATCTAAAATTAATGCAGTCAATAACTTTACAGACTCATCAAACTCTTTAGCCTGTATGGGTTTTGCTTCAAAGTCAAAATCTTTCAGTCTTTCCGTAAAAGAGATGTTCTGAGGATTAGTCAAGTTTGTGCTTGTTGACGGAGTTTTATCGGATGAACCCTTGCCGAAATTACTCGATGTTAATGGGTTATAATCTTCGCTGCTCCCATCGTTGTAGATAGCTTGACTTGAATCGGTAAACGATTCAGCTTCGTTGCGCTTAAAACTTTCTCCTTGAGCGATATCTTCTTTTTTCTGTTTGTCAGAGATGGCCTTCTCAACTGCAATATTCTCTGTTTCATCTACCACGCGCTTATCAGGCACATTAGTTGAGGGAGTAGCCGATGCTCCAACTTCAAGTGCTTCCGGTTCATTATTTTGAATCTCGTTTGATTCATTTAACATTTGACCTTCAGGGTTTTCTTTAAGTCCCAGAGCGTCTTCTTTCAAAGAACCTTTATCTTTATTCGAGACGACATCTTCAAATTCCTCTTGATTCAATGTAGTACTTCGGCCGTCAATGCTTGTTGAGTTATTCTCATTATTTCGATTTGTAACATCCTGTGACGCTGAATCAATACTTAATTCTAATTTATTAATGTTTACCGAGGATTCATTTTGTTCGCCAGAAGTTAAAGACGGATTGATTTCTTTTGAAATACTATTATTCAGTTCATTCTCCGCAACGCTTTGATTATTATTATTTGCAGAAGGTTGAATTACCGAATTATTTATAAGATTAACTCGTTCTTTTTCAATGTCATTAGGAATAATATTTTTACCGTCAGCAGCAGTTTGCCCAGATGACTCGTCATCCTCAGATTTTAGAGGAGTATTTAAAGTGATTTCATTTGTTTGTTGATTTATTTCTGGCTCAGCACTTGAATTTTCAATTGAATTAACTGCATTTGCCTTCGAGGTTTCAGAAACCTTTGAGTCTGTCAAATCTAAATTTAAAGCTGTTGAATTAGAAAGCGCTTCATTTTTCGAATTTGTATTATTTATGTCAACATCAACCATGTTAATGTTATTACTATTCTGTTCACTTGACGTATTCTTATCGTTAGATAAAATTTCTTCGTAGGATTTAGCCTCATTATTTCGAAGCTCATCATTGCTTATATTATTAGACGTAAAACCAATTTTTTCTTGTTCCTTTAAATTAGTTTCGATTGCAGGGTCATTACTGAACACCTTACTATCTAGGTCCTCTTTAGCAATATTTATAACTTCCGAGTTCGGTTCAGAATTTAGAATTGACTCATTAGTAGTGGTCGTTTCGCTATTTCCTTTTTCTATTTTTGTATTCTCCTCTGCTATATCTTGGATTACGTCTACATGAGATGAAGTTTGTGGATTTGTATTTTGACTTAATTCTGATTTTTTCGTAATCTCCTTGTCGCTATTTTCCAACAATTGCACATCATTATCAATGCTTGAATTACCTTTCTTTGAAGCAGAAATGTCAATATTTGAAATCAGGTTGTCATTTGCCTTGCTCTTTTTATTTAAAGCTTCAATAATCGCCTCAGCATCGAAGCGTAAAGTACTGACCTCAACCTCGGAGACCAAAGGTTCTTGATCTCTATATTGATTCAATCGAACAATATGTTCGTATTCACTCTTTAAGGCAATTGAATCTTTTATATCGTTTGTAAATTTAGACTGCTCAAGCCTAAGACGCTCTTGTACTTGAATTGAGGTTAGGGTTTCTAGATTTTTTCGCGCTGCGATTTGATCTTTAACATATAACTCAGCAGATGCGTACTTATCAATGTCTGGTTGTTTTTCAAGCGTTTCTACAATATCTACATTCACAATGCCTTCTGCATCGATTAAGGTTATATTTAATAAGCCTTCTCTTGCATAGATAAGCTCTCCTTCAAGAATTCCTTCTTTCTCCTGTAAATCTGATTTTGAAGCATTTACGGAACTTATTTGAGTCTCTATTCGATTTAAAGAATCCTCCAAGACGCTCCAAGTTTCAATATCAGTCTCATCCTCAATCTTTTTTATTAGTCTTTTCTTTTGTTGCTCTAGTTCAGATTCGCGCGCTTCAGTAGACACAATTTGATTTTTAATATCAATCTGTAAAGCCTCTTTTTCATTCAACGAAGACCTCACCGCATCAACAGGAGAATAACCGCTTAAATCAGTGATATTTTTAAATTCTGAGGCCTTTATCAATGCGTTTAATGAATCTTTAAGGTCTGTTGATTTAAATTCTTCTACCTCCTCGTTAAACGTAATCAAACTCTGATAAGAACTTTCCAATGCATCAAGCTCCTTCATTTGATTATTGTATTCATTTTGTGCAATCAAGGAAGAAACAATAACCTTGCGATCAATAATTAAATCATAAAGAATCTTATTTATAGAATCTGCTAAAACTTGTGTCTTCACATTCTCTTTAGCTAAAATCAGTTCTATCTTTTCATCAACCTCTCCATTTTTGGCATAGAGATCACTAATACTCTCAATCAACTTGACTTTTTGTCTAATCCGATCTTCTAGCTCAAGCTCCATATCGATGTGGCGCTCAATTTGCATTTGAATTTCGCCATCGTCGAGTGGTCTTTCAAGCTCCTCGACAGCAAGGTCATTGGCAATATCAATAGTTTTGGTGTTTATGGTGAGTTTTTCGAATTCATGAAGTTCTATACTTTCAATATCTACAACCATATCAGAAAGTTCTATTAGATTTTGATTATAAGATATAGCTTCTTTAGATGCAATCATTTGATAGTTTGCATTTACCTCGAATTCGAAGCCTTCAACATGGGGAGGAACATCTATTATATCAGAAAAAGATTCCGTGGAACCGTCAACATTCGCCTCAAAGAGATAAGCCCCAGGTGTGGGCACCATAAAATAAACCACACCCTCTTTATTGGTTTTATATGGACCAAAGCGTTCTTTGGAGCTTTCATTTGTTATGTAAAAGGTAGCTGATTTGTTTTTTGAATCAATTGCGTCTTTAAAATATAAACTTGCCACAAGCGAGGATAATACAGGAGCATTAAATCTAGCCTCAACAACTTTTAATGCACCAATATCTTCATTTCGATCCGTGGTAAAAAAAACGTTCTCACCCGGGAGATTTGGAACGAACAAGAAATCATTTGAAGTTGAAGAATACGGGAAATTTAAATTCTCAACAAGCCCCATTTCCATCGATTTTAGAGATAGCGGAATTCGAAACAAATCAAATCCTCCCATTGAGTTATGTCCTGTGGAACTAAAATATAGAATATCTTTTTGTTCATCATAGAATGGATAGTCCTCGTCTAATTCACTATTAACAGAAGCAGGCAAAAGTATAGGCTCCTCCCATTCATTATCCTTGTTTTTCTTTTGATAAAAGAGCTCTTTACCCCTATTTCCATCTGCTCTATAACTTGAGAAGAAGCGGTACTTCATCCCTCGTTTGAAAACATACTTCGGAGAAAATCCTTTTTTAGCATTAACCTTCTTATTAAAGTCATCTACCGTGTAAAGTTTATAATTAATAGAATCAAATAAATATGCAGAAAAATAGTCTGAAACTGATCGCGCTTCTTGACCCGCAACTTGAATAGCTCTTGGACTTTTAAGTAATTCTTTTGCGTTTTGACAACGTACGATTTCTTCCGCACAACTGAAGTCTTTGCTTTTTTTGGTTTTAAGACTTAGGTATTTTGAATACAACGCTATAGCGTCATCAAATTGATAGTTAATATGGTGCAATTTGCCTTTAAAGTAGAATACTTCAATAGGGCAATCAGATTGCTCCATCAAATAGTTAAAATATGTTTCTGAAGATTTCGGGCTTTTCGTATAAAAAAGACAAACTGCATATCTATAATTATAATCTATATTGGATAAATCATTAGACAACAATTGACGATAGCCATCTAGCGCCTTATTGTAGTCTTGCTTTAAAAAAAATGCTTTAGAAGTCTTTGTGAGTTGGCTTTCAGTTTGCGCTATAGCATCGATTTGAACTACCACGAAAAGGTAGAAAATCAGTATAAGACGATATGTTAATCGATTACGAATCACTTCAGTCAATGCTAAACTCGTAGAGTTTACGCTTTAGGCTTTAAAAAGTTCATTTTGTTTTCCTCCCCATGCAAGAGTCTGTGTATGTTTTTGCGGTGAGCAAATAAAACAATCAGGGATATAATAATTGAAAAAACAATCATAATTCGCGCATCTTCTTTCATAAAAAAGAAACTTACGAATGGAAACAAAATAGAGGCTACTATTGCTCCTAGCGAAACATATTTCCAAATTACAAATACCACTAAAAAACACCCTAAACAAATAAAGGCTGTATCTGGATTAATAGCAATTATAATACCAAGCGTGCTTGCAACCCCTTTACCTCCTTTGAAGTTAGCTAAAACAGGGAATACATGACCTACAATAGCACAAAAAGATGCAATTAGCTGAAGAATCAACTCATCGTCCTTAAAACCAATATACAAATGAGATAAATATAAAGGCACACTTGCTGCTACATATCCTTTGAGCACATCAAGTATTAAAACAATAATACCCGAACCGTTTCCAAATACACGAAAAGTATTCGTGGCGCCTGCATTCTTACTTCCATGCTCTCTAATATCTATTCCATGAAAAAGCTGACCTATCCATACCGCAGAGGGTATGGAACCCAAAATATAACCTGAAAGAATTACGTATAAAAAAATCATATTATCTTTTGAGAATCATTAATTGAAAAAGTTCACCCTCTTCAAAGGTAGTAAATCCAAAATTCTTTGATTTTCGTTTATCAGGCTTAATTGCGTTGATACTATTAAATATGTTTTCATCATTTGTGAATATTTTTAAAGTACCATTTCGTTTAATCCTTTCATATTTCAACCAACTCTCTCGCGCCATCAAAACATCCTCTAATATAAGCTCAAAACCAGGATTAGAATTTGGAGATGTGCTCTTGGTAAATAAAATTTGGCCCGGCACCTGTTTTAAAACAATTTCATCTCCCATAGAAAAAAGCACCAATTTAGAGTTACGTGACTTCAGACCAGAAACAGCATCACCATTAGCATTTTTAGGAAGTGCATATGATTCAAGTACCAAATCGGGCATTACGAAAGTTGCGTTGAGAAAAGAAGGCACTTTCTTGAGTTTGTCTTCATCATACTCTTTAAATATTTTCTCAGCTTTCTCCCTACCCTCAGCGAAAATCGAAAACACATCTGTTAATTCATCTTGGGTTTTTCTATCAAAAGTATATTCACTTAACGAATCGGAAAATGAATATTGTTTTGCCATCGCCGACGCAATCGTTTTAGGAAGTGGGACTTGAAGCTTCGAGGTGAGCTTAAGCCTTGTACTTTGCTTTTTGAGATTATATGCTATGGTTCCATATGAAATTAATTCTACTGGCGTTAAATCAATACCCAAATCAATTTTACCTTCCCCCTCTATGGCACAGGTTTGCTCATTCAAGGTTATTGAATTAGAAACGAACATATTTGATGCCTCCTTAGATGTATTTGAAATCTCGAATCTTTCATTTTCATAATCGTAAAATAATTCACCACTTGAACTAAATAAGAAGTTGTCCGTGGGAAAATCCTTAGATGATAAAAATGCAGGGTAAACATTAACACTATCCGCATTTTGTGAATCCCGCCATAAGAAACCAACAGCCATTGCCAAGCCATCTTTACTTTTAAGGTCTTGAACTATTGGAATACTTACGTTTTCGGCAATTATTGTATCCTCAAAAAACATCCATGAACGGTCAAATGGACAGTTGTGAATGATACGTGTAAACCCTTGACAAATCACCCCTTTATTTTTAGATTCGATTTTCATGTCACCATAATACTGAAACTTGTTACTAAACTTGAAGTTTTCATCTTCCGTGATATTAGCTGTGGCTCTCGTTTGAATTTTATCGAAATAAATAGAAGCTACCTCAAGTTTTGTTTCAGAACTATCTCGGTCATAATAAAGGTAATTCCCTTGACCAATGAATGCATAGCGTCCGAGAACATTTAAAGTAACATCTGTAAATTCATGAAGTTTGGAGACTCTGTTCGCAATAATTCTTGCATCTTCAAATGTATCTATTATCGCGTTTTTCATTATATGAACCTCATTAGCATCAGGATACACATATGCATCCCCAAGCTCAAGAAAATCAACTTTATAACAATTTATTGTTTCATTTTTCAAGTCGTATTGTGCACTTATTGATTTAAACTGCAATGAGTCTTGATCTGGATTGAGAGAGAAAAAATTATTCTGAACAATACCTGCACTGCTTTCAAAACTAGTTTCAGTACCTTTATTTTTCTCAAAGTCTATACTTTCTCCATCCATCTGCCAAACAAATTTATCCATCTGACAATAAAATTTATTACTCGGAAATTTGATGCGTTTAGAGCCACTCGCATTAAAAATACCTAAACGATCAACGAAGGAAATATGGGAATTTAATCCATCTGACTGAATAGCCAATGGATTCTCGCCATATTCGGCAAATCTATTGCGCAACGTAAAAGAAGCAGAGTCAGAGAAGATATCCATTGCTTTGAATGTGTACCCATCGGAAATTAACAATGCATCCATTAAATCAATACGTCCATCGCCCTTCATACCTGTCTCAGAAATAGAAATTGAACCATCAAGAATACATTCGTCCTTAAACATATTAATGAATTCATCTCTGTAGGATTCAATATTCAAAATGCGTTGTCGCGGTTTAAAGGACATTTTGGCGAGTTCACAACTGGCCTCTGGATATTCAATACCATCATTTACCTCCGCACTAAAAAACTTTGCTAAGCCAATTGCCGAATCCGGTAGAAAGGTAAGCTTTGTTGAAGTTGCTGATGCTTGTAAAAAATTAATTGTACCTGAACCTTGAAGCCCATTACCGGAAAGAACAATTTTATTTTGATATAAGGATTCCGTTTCATAAAAAGAATATCCTTCTTCCGGCGCTTCAGTAATAAAACCGAAGGAATAATCCTTCATGATCCGCAAAGGCTCATGTAATTCGGGGAAAATACCGTCGGATACTAATCGTCCTTTAAGACGCAGTTCTGACTCATTAAAATCATCAAGACTATCTAGTAAAAACGGTTCTAAGACATAATAAAACCTCGAGCTATCATAGGCGCCATCTACAATACTTTTATCGCTATATAAGACTCTCAACTCCTTTTTCACATCAATAAATGGATACTCCATATTATACCTACTCCTTCCAGAACGTAAAGTTGAATCGTCGATATATAGAGTCCCTTGAAAATCAGAAATAGAACTAGTCATGGCTATTGGGGAACGACCATCATTAGAACTTAAAGGATTAACTCGGAAATAAGTCTCATCTGCACTATCAATCCGAATACTGAAGGAGTTGTAATCAAAAAATGATTGAATCGAATGTAAATTAAATTTACCCGACTCAATCCAACCTGAAAGTTTCATATTTCTATTATCCGTCATTTTCACATAAGAGGAATCCGGATAATAATAGGTTTTTTGTTTTGCTGATAAACTAATACGGTCAACTTCATTCAGAAATATTTCTTGACTATTTAGGTCAATAAAAGCATAACAAGGTTGTGATTTTCGACGCTCCGATATCTTCTGAAATTCATAAGCCAATCCTTGTAAATAAGAATCATTATTAATTTCTGTTTGAGAGGCATTGAGGGTTTTAGGCCTTAAATCACAAACAAAGCTCAACTCATCATAGTCTTTTTCACCCAACGACGCTTTCGCAAAATCAAGAAGCTTCTGCTCAACAAATACCTCGTCGCTTATTGAGGTATATTGAATAAAACCTGAACTTGCGATATCTATCAACTGTGATTTGCATTGACTTATCGATTTTCTTAATGCACTCGCCACTTGACCAACAGGAAGTGTCATTTTATCTTCCTCCAAACTTAGATTGGCAATAACCATTAATGGATTCGTATTACCTATACCCGCATACTTTTGAAAAGTACGTTGATCAAAATAATCCCAAGAATCAATGAAAGCATATTTCTGCTCTTGTGCCGTTCCAACCTCATAGGTAAACATGGGGAAAGGGCTATTTAAGGTCCAAGTAAGCAATGGTGTTTTAATAAATAACTTAAAATAACTATCCTTAAAGGGTAGTATATTTGAACCCTTTTTATTTGCTGAAATCCTGAGCTCTGTTTTTGATTGGTCCCAGTATACAAGCGCATTTTTTGTTGTAAGCGAATCTCCATCTTTATAATGCATACAGATATCTGCATCTCTCGCAATTATTTGCTTTGGATCCATGAGAAACTTTAAAGCTTTGACCTCAAATAGAGGAGTGTCGTTATAATGAAGAATAACTTTTGCTAAATTCTCAGGCTCTCCTGTTCCGATAAAGTCAGCACCTTGTAGTGAGAAACCACCATCATAATCCATTTGATCCCGAAGCCCCTTTATTAAGAGTCTTTTTTCAAAAGAATGAAAAATAGGGCTCGATTCACCTTCTTTTAGGTTAAATAAAGTTTTTTCTCGTAGACGACCTAGAATTGGTTCATCAAAATAAGGGGTCGTTAACGAAACTGTATCAACCTTAAGTGTTGAACCTTTAGCGTTAAAATTATACCCGCTTAATTCTGCAAATGTCTCCTCTTTTGGGAAATTAACCTTCTCCCAGGTGATCACCCCCCCCCGACCATACCAACGTTTTTTTCGCAAATCGAAATATCCACTCGTGTTTTTCACTACAATACTATCTACCGGTCCAGACTGAGAGACGATACATTTCAGGTGCGTTTTTGTTACTTGAATTCGTGGCCCTGACTTTTTTATGACCCATTTAGGCGTTCCACCATTATACACCCATTTGTGATTATCCGCAATTAAAAATGCGTTTTCAAAAAATAAGGATTGAGAAAAGGTCATAAATTCCTTTAATTCAGATTTATCCTTGCTTGATTCTTTCTCATTGTATAACTCATTCCATTTCGAAACGAATGATGCAGGGAAGGTATTCTTTTTTTGATCAAGCGAAATACGTACTATTGAAATAATAGCTTCTGGGAGGAAATCATTTTTGAATAAAAAATTACAACGGTTTACTAATGTCTGAAACTCAGATGAGTTCAATCCTGAATTCATTAGAAATGGAGAAAATTCTTTCTTTACGTATTTATGAAAAGACTCCTGAGGTATATTCTTTATTAACTCTTTGGTAAACTTGTCTTTATCCGATGAGAACTTTTGACAAAAAGAAACAGACATGATAAAACATGAACAAATCAATAGAATAAATCTCATTTCGTTTATTTTTTAAAGACCAACATACACCATCCTTCTCGTTTATTTTGGCGAGAAAATGACAACCCTAGTTTAGCCGATTCTCGTTTTAAATCATCGGCGTCAGAATCAAAAAAACCACTTAAATATAATAAACCATCTGGATTCAATGCACGCTCATAGAATGGTAAGTGACGGATAAGGATGTTCTTATTAATATTTGCAAAAATGACATCAAATGTTTGGTTAACTACAGCATCTATGTCTCCCAACAAAGATGTAATTTTTTCACACTTATTATCCAAAGCATTTTTTTTACAATTCTCAACTGACCATGGCTCAATATCTACAGCAAGAATTTCACGTGCACCTTCAATTTCAGCAAGTATCGCTAAAACGCCAGTGCCAGATCCCATATCTAAAATCTTCTTTTCTTCTATTTCACTTTCTAAGATAGCTTCACACATCATATATGTGGTTTGATGGTGACCCGTACCAAAAGACATTTTTGGTTCTATAACTATTGTTCGTTTATAGCTAGTCTCAAGTTGATGAAAAGGTGCTACGATTGCCAAATCCTTATTTATAAAAACAGGTTCAAAGTTAGATTCCCAGATCGAATTCCAGTTTTGATGTGGTAGCTCCGAAAATGAATAGTCTATTTCAACTTTTCCCTTTAACGATGCCAAAGCATTTGAAAATTCTACTTCATTGAAATGCACCTCCGAGACAAAGGCGTAAAGCGCTTCAGACTTCTCGTAAAACCCCTCGAAGTGCAGCTCACCGAGATATGCAGTGAGGATTTCAGACCAGGGAGTGAAAGGTTGAATGTTTATTTTAAATTGATAGTAGGTCATTCAATAGCTGAAATAATTGCACCAAAAGAATCTACTTTTAACGATGCCCCTCCAATTAAACCACCATCAATATTTTTACACGAGAATAATTCTTTCGCATTTTCCTCAGAGCAACTCCCTCCGTAAAGGAGACTCGTTGATTCAGCTATAGTGTATCCAAATATAGCTTCCAATTCTGCTCTAATAAAGTCATGCATCTCTGCAGCTTGAGCAGGGCTTGCAGTCCTACCAGTACCAATCGCCCAAATCGGTTCATATGCTATAGATATATTTTGCATACTTTCATGAGTTAGGGACTTCAATATGGCTATTTGATCCCTTACTTTATCAAAATGATTGCCTTCCTCTCTTTCTCTCAAAGATTCACCACAACAATAAATAATCTGAAGGTTGCTTTCCAGGGCCGCATCCATTTTCTTACTAAGAATAGCGGCTCCTTCATTAAATAGAACTCTACGTTCACTATGACCAACAAGTACCCAAGAACATCCCAAGGCCTTGAGCTGACGCGCACTAACCTCACCTGTAAAAGCTCCTTTTGTTTCAAAGTGAAAATTTTGAGCACCTATTTCGATCGCTCCATTATTTTCCTTTAAAAGGGAATGAATGTAAATATTAGGTGGGAAAACCAATGTTTTTTGATACTTATTTCCAGCTGACGCAATTGAACATATACCTTTAAATAAGGTTTCGGCCTCATTTACGTCAAGGTTCATTTTCCAATTTCCAGCTACAATTTTTCTTCGCATTAATTTTCTCTTCTTAAATCGTTCAACAATTTTTGAGCATCGAATTCGTTATCTTCAGTTCCATCAAAAAATAAACGCTCTTCGCCACTTGAAGAATAACGTACTCCAGGAAAGTTCTTCTCATTCCAGAAGATTGGTATAAAATCCTCAATAGATAATACCTTATAGTCCGAAGTATGTCCTACAAACTTGAAGAATGACTCAATTTCAGATTTTGAACCGTTATCAGATTCATCCATGAATAAAATCTTAACCTCTGGCATCAAGCCGGGGTATTTCTGAGCAAGCTCATATAATTCTTTACCCGTTGCCTTACAATGCTCGCATGTTGGTGAGAAAAAACAAACAAGTTTATTGCCCTTTTCGATATCAGGAAAATACTGAGAATAAATAGATTCACCAGATTGAATTGAAGCACCGGAAACATTACTCGATCCTTGTGGCAGAGAAATAAACATAATAAGACCTATGGATAAACCACCATATAATACAGGATGAATATTCATTTTTTCACGAATTTCATCTTTAAACATGGTAATCAACATTATTAAAAGGCCTATTGACAGTATATTCTTGACCAATGCTTCAAGGGGTGACATAGGAATTAATTCACCAAAACAACCACAATTACTTGAATCTCCTCCTAATACCTGAAAGCCGAGATGAAGAGAAAAGGCTCCCAACAAAAGAATTGTAGCGGGAACTACGAGCTTTTTTACGTAAAATGGAAGTAAAAGAAAAATACCTAAGGTAAATTCAAATCCAATAAGTAAACGTGAAACTACCTTTTCAAAACCACCATCTATCCCAATAGCTCCCAAGTATTTGGTTTCAAAAGAGGAAATCCCCATCAAAGGTGATGGATAGAGTTTCGCTATAGCTGAAAGGATGAATAAAATTGAAACAATAATACGAATGCTCCATGCTATATATGTTCTATTTGTGTTTTTCATTTTAATTTTTTCTTTTAAAAATAAAGCATAACAGATTATTAAAAAATCTGTTAACAAAATTTTAACCTATTCAGACAAGTGAATTAAAGCAAATAATGAATAATTCAGCATGTCAAAGTAATTTCCTTCCGCGCCTTCGCTGACTAACGTCATTCCTTGATTGTCTTCAATGTTTTTAATCCTGAGTATTTTAGCTAATATGAGGTCGGTAAGCGAACTTACGCGCATATCTCGCCAAGCTTCACCATAATCGTGATTTTTACTTTCCATCAGCTCTTTAGCTTCCTTAGATACAGCATCATACCATTCTGTTGCCAATGTTGCAGATAATTCTTCGGCATGTAAATCGAATTCATAACGCCCTTGTATAACCGCCATAATACAATAGTTTACGATCGATGAAAATGCATCTTCAAAACTCTCGCCAACCTTATTCTCTCCAGTATCTTGAATGGTACGAATCCTGTTGGCCTTGATAAAAATTTGATCCGTTAATGAGCTTTGTCTTAAAATCCTCCATGATGTACCATAATCAAAAGTTTTTTTTGTGAATATTTCTCTACAAACATTCATTACTTTTGTGTATTGTTGTGTTGTTGTTTCCATTTAAAAATATGTATCAAGACGCTTTAAACCCACTTCCGAAAACAATGAACTTAAAAGGCTCACTGTTCCCATTTGATAAACCAAAGATAATGGGAATTATTAATCTGAGTCCAGATTCATTCTATGAAAACGAGACAAAAAAAGAAGATGATGAGCTCTTAAAAAAAGTTGAGTCATTCCTTAAAAACGGTGCTGATATCATCGATCTAGGCGGAAGCACAACGAAACCGAAGGCAACACTACCTAAATTAGAAGAGGAATTAAAACGGGTAACCTTGCCTCTGCAAAAAATCCGTAAAGCATTTCCAAACCTTATTATATCCATTGACACTGTTCGTTCGGAGGTTGCATCAAAGTGCCTTGAGTTGGGTGCGGATATGATCAATGACGTAAGCGGTGGGTTTCATAGTGAGAAAATGTTAGACGTAGTTGGCAGCTATAGATGCCCATATATTTTGACCCACAATATAAATGAGGGAATAAATAATGCCGTTTTGTCCAAGTCAAAAAATACAATTGTTGAGCTCATTCGTTTTTTTTCAAAAAAGATAACGGAGTTACAAGAAAAAGGGATCCACGATATTATTATTGATCCAGGTTTTGGATTTTCAAAAAATCAGAATCAGAACTTCGAAATAGTCAAAAATTTTGACTTACTACACATTTTAAATGTACCAATTCTTGTGGGGGTTTCGAGAAAATCAATAATTTATAAAACACTAGAAATAGATCCAAAAACTTCGCTTAATGGAACATCGGCAATGCATGCATTCCTCCTCGCGAAAAATGCTTCGATATTTAGAGTGCATGATGTTCACGAAATGAACGAGGTGAAAAAGCTTTGGGAGTTGTCATTTTGTTGAAGCCTTGAAAGGAGAATTGAAACTTTTTTAGTTACTTTCGTATAATTATTACGTAAAAATCAACTCTTATGAGGTTTTTAGCCTTTATTGCAATTTGTCTTTCAAGTGGCCTTTCCTTCGCTCAAATTCCCTCCGCAAATTTCTCTATGTCGGACGATCAATTTTGTCAAGGTGCCTGTATTACTGTAACCAATAACTCTACGGGAAACCCAATTAATTATGAATGGACTTTTCAAGGAGGAACTCCTGCAGTCTACAATGGTGCAAATCCGGGTCCTATTTGTTTTAATGGTCCAGGAGTTTTTGCAATAACCTTGACTGTGACTAATACATTTGGTACCAACCAGACTGCACAAACTGTTAGTGTAGGCGAAACGCCAAGTGTGAATGCAACATTATCAGACACTCTTGATGGCGCGTACGTTGAAATCAACGATACGACAATTGGTATGTATCAAGAAGCTTATTTGTATGCTTCTGGAACACCTCCGGGAGGAACTATGATTTGGTATCCTAGCGGAAATATTTCAGATAGTCTTTTACCACAAGCAAATGATTCACTAATTGTTACTCCTTTCTACGATACATATTATGTTGCAGCATATTCGACTCCAGAGGGATGTACCTCATATGATACTATCCTTGTTTCTGTTTGGTTCCAGGACACGCTAACCACGGATAGTGTTGCAGTTGGAATTAACGTTGCTTTACCCAATTCATTCTCGCCTAACGGTGATAATGTTAACGATCTTTTTAGAGTACTTACGAATGTAGACTCAGATCAGAATTTCAACAATGGTTTTTATGAAGGAGGGGCAATTGTAGAAGTAGACTTTAGAATATTTGATCGATACGGACAAATGATTTTTAGAACCACCGACCCGCACGAGGGCTGGGATGGAACCTACAAAGGAAAAGATGTTAATACAGCCACTTATTATTATATGCTCGAATACCGTCTCATCGATGGCGTTTCCAAGTTAATTGAAGGAGACGTAACCTTATTTAGATAAAGAAATGAAAAATATATTCTTCGCCTTATTTATAGCTATTTCTGTTAGCTCATTTGGACAGCAAGACAAGTCCATAAGTATGTGGTACCAATCACCCATGATGTACAATCCTGGATCTGTAGCAACAGGTGCAGAAGACTTTGGGTTTTTTACGAATTGTAGATTACAATGGCTTCCGCTAACTAAAATGAGAACAAATATTTTAAATGCCAACTTCAAAATACCTGATGGTTTTATGGGTAGTAACAATTTTGGTATAGGTCTTAACGTAATGAATGATGTTACTGGTGACCTTGGTTTCTCAACAAACACAATTTCTATTCCAATCAATTACACTTTAGCATTAGACAATAGAAATAAATTATCCGTAGGTGTTTCACCTGGATTCTACCAACAAAGCTATACACCTTCGCATACGTGGGAGAATCAGTGGCAAGGCTCGGGATTTTCGGGTACAAATACAGAATTAGGCTTAAATTCAAGTTATTCAACTATTGATATTAGTTCAGGAGTATATTACCAACACAGCATGCGTAACCGGTCATTATTATACGGTGGTGTTGCACTTAATCATATCAACAAACCTAAAATTGATTTCTCATTTGGAAGCGATAGACTCTACATGCAAACCGTGGTGCATGCTGGCGCTAATATTGTAACACGTAAAAGAGACCTGAGAGTTAACCCTCAAATTATGTATTCGAAAACTGGTCCAGGTTCAAATTTAGTTGCAGGAATATCTTTAGAGCATATTCTTAAAGAAGGCTCTGCGATTACGAATATTAATAAAACAGTTACTGTGGATTATGGTTTTTATTACAGACACAAAGACGCGCTTGTAACAACTTTTGGGTTCAAAGTCAAAGGCTTTAAACTTGGTATAGCATTTGACGCCAACCTTTCTTACTTAAATCAAGCTACGAATAGTATCGGCGCAGTTGAAATTTATCTCAAAACACTTCATTTGTATAAGACTTCAACAAAAAGAGGGAAAATTAAATAAGGTTTTTACCTATTACGATAATGAAAAAGTCCTCCAGTATGAACGAAGAGGACTTTTTTTATGCCCTTTCGTTTTTCTAAATAATCATTTAAAGCGAATAAAACTTTAGCTGTATATGTCGGTTCTATCTGAAATTGTTTCAGCGCATTAAATCGCGAAGTAAATTCATCAAGGAGATCATTTGATTTTGCATAACCTCCAAAATGATATTGGTCAAGAACCTCTACCCTATTCGAATCAAAAACAACACCTGCTTTGTTGGCTAATTTTTGCATTTCATAAAAGGAATCGTATCCTTTAAGAACAGGAACTACAAGCAATTTTGAACGTTTAGACAAATGAAGTG
>JAQXCN010000044.1 GCA_029251865.1 Crocinitomicaceae bacterium
GAAAATAAAGATTAAGTTTAAATCCTCTTCTGAATAGTAATAATCTTGGAACGTATGCAATGCATTCATTCTTAAACTATTCGATTATGTTCTTATCTTCGTGAAGCACACCTAGAATAAAAACGATTCTCAACCTTAAAGGTGCAAAAGCGCATTATATTCAAAAAAATCAAAAATGGATCAGAATAACAATCTTGCAGTTCTAATTGACGGTGATAATATCCCATCAGCTCAGGTGAAAGAAATGATGGAAGAAATTGCCAAATACGGTAATCCCTCTATAAAAAGGATCTATGGAGATTGGACAAAACCACATTTATCAAAATGGAAAAATTTGCTTTTAGAAAATGCGATAACTCCAATACAGCAATATGGATATACTACTGGAAAAAACGCAACAGATTCAGCAATGATTATTGATGCAATGGATATTTTGTACTCAAGAAAAGTTAATGGCTTCTGCTTGGTGTCAAGTGATAGTGATTTCACACGACTCGCAACACGTTTAAGAGAAGCAGGAATGCAGGTCATTGGGATTGGTGAAAAGAAGACGCCAAATCCATTTATTGTGGCTTGTGATAAATTCATTTATATAGAAATACTGAAATCTAGAGCTGCAAATTCAGAAAACCAGAAAGAAAAACAGCAGGACAAGTCTAGTGTTGATGTTGTCACGAAAAAAGTTATTCAGTTTATTGCTTCAACAATTGCCGATGTTTCAGATGACGACGGATGGGCCTTTCTCGGAGATGTTGGTGGTCTATTGGTTAAAAAGCAACCTAATTTCGACTCTAGAAATTTTGGATTTGATAAATTAACGCCTTTAATCAAGTCAATAGGGGAATTCGAGGTAGAGCAGAGAGAGAATTCTAAAAGCCGCCACAAATTGATTTTTGTAAGATTAAAAGAGAAAAAAAACAAGCGTAAAAAATAACTTTCGGTTTTATATTCTGATTAACCTTATTTTTTCTTTGTTTACAAAAACATATTGTATGATTCTACCATCTATATTTGATGTTCTGGTTCATTTAAGGCATTCTTAATTCGGATATTAGATCCCCTTATCCAAACTTTTCGACAAGTCTTACAAAAGAGTCTTTAATCTTTATTCATGGAGTGTATATCATTGTGCGTTTCTTCTATTTTATCTTTTACTTTTTGGATACTCTTGGCTAAAATAGCAAGTTGAGTTCGTTTTTTTATGGCCAACCACTTCCAACTATCCTGCTCATAGTCAATAGCACGAGCAACATGATATAAATTATGAAAACCAAACTCCAATAACCATTTCTGAGCATGAACATTACCTTCACACCCATTTATCATAGCCATAAGATGCGCATACCCATTATCCATAAGCCACACCCTTGAATCTTCTTTTAATCTAATAGCAAATGAAAAGTGAACAAGCTCTTCATATCCATTTTCAACCAACCATTTTTGAAGATCTTGATTTCCTTCAACAGCTTTCGCCCAAGCCAAAATAACCATATTCGAATATTGAATAGGGCGCAATGGCACTTTTGTCAAAGATTCCTTTTCTGACGTCTTCTCCTTGCTTTTTTTATTTTTCTTAAACCATCCCATGATACAATTTATAAAAAATTGAAGTTAAATAAATATGAAATAATAGAAATACGCTTAACCGAAGAATATATAGGACACGATAATTGCTGCTATAATACCAATTAAATCAGCAAACAAACCAGCTGTTACAGCATAGCGTGTTTTTTTAATACCGACAGAACCAAAATATACGGCAATTACGTAAAAGGTTGTTTCTGTACTTCCTTGCATCGTCGCCGCAATCAGTTCTTGAAGGGAACCAACACCGAAATTATTCATAACCTCAACGTACGCACCTCTTGCCCCACCACCACTCAGGGGTTTCATAAATGCAACAGGCAAAGCATCAACCCATTCCGAGACGGATAAACCAACACCCAAAACCAACCACCGAATTGCATCGAGAATTCCATCTAATGCACCAGAAGCGCGAAACAGCGCAATGGCGCACAATATGGCGATCAAATAAGGAATAATGCTGATCGCAACATTAAAGCCTCCTTTTGCACCATCAATAAATGATTCATAGACATTAACTTTTTTCCGAATGGCCAAGAGTATAAATACTGAAATTATGCTAAACATAATACCACCACCAACCACTACAGAGATCGCTTCGCCTTGACTCGGGTGCTGAACTACATAATGGAGCAACAAACCAATCAGAAGAGATAATCCTCCGAGGTATGAAATAACTGTGGGGTTAAAGAGATTAATTTTTTGTCTAATGGCTACAAAAGTCAAACCTGCCAAAGAAGCTATGAACGTTGAAATAAGAATCGGTAAAAAAACCTCAGTTGGTGATTCTGCACCACTTCTTAAAGCGAAAATCGAAATTGGTATAATCGTTAAACCAGATGTATTTAAAACCAGAAACATAATTTGTGCATTAGATGCACGGTCCTTGATTGGATTAATTTCTTGTAATTCCTTCATCGCCTTTAAACCAAGAGGTGTTGCCGCGTTATCTAAGCCAAGCATATTCGCGCTAAAGTTCATCATCATTGACCCAACAGACGGGTGGCCCTCTGGTATATCTGGGAAGAGTTTTGAAAATAATGGTGAAACTGCCTTAGTCAGTAGTTTAATAGCTCCTCCATTTTCACCAACTCGCATAATTCCAAGCCAAAGACACATCGCTCCCGTAAGGTATAATGAAAGTTCAAATCCTACCTTTGCCGAAGAGGAAAGGCTATCAATCATATCTTTCATAACTGCATAATCACCTAAGAGGAATGTTTTGTAAAAACCTAACGCGATTGCTATTAAAAACATTCCAAACCAAATCCGATTCAATACCATACTACTAATTTCGAATTTATTTAATTAAAAACTTAAACCTCAACAAAAAGCTATTAACAAAACTATTTTAATCTCCAGCTTGAATAAATGAGGTAATAACTCATTTGCAACCATTTGAAAGAATCGTAATCTAAGCCCTTTTCATTACATTTGGATCATGACACTTACTAAAAACCTGATTTTTTTGATACTCATAATGAGTTATCTCGTTGGTCACTCCCAAAATTTTTTGAGTAAAATTGACCAACATGATTTGAACGAAATATACCAGTCGTTTATTGAAAATAAAATAGATCAAGAGAAGCTTAATAAATTTTCAATTCAAAAGGAAGGATCTGATTATTTTATATCTCTTATTGCGAAGACTTCCGAAGCCTTCAGACCAAGTCAAATTGAAGCGCTCGGAGGTAAGGCGCGAAAAACAATAAATAACATAACGAACATCAAATTACCGTTATCAAGTATTGAATCAATTCATGAAATTGAAAATATTGAATACGCATCGATTGCAAAAAAATTCAAACCTTTTATGGACAAGGCCTTAATAGATACTCATGCCGACTCAGTTCATCAGGGTCTAGGTGGATTATCTGAAGGATATGAAGGTGAAAATGTTCTTATTGGTGTTACAGATTGGGGCTTTGACTACACATCACCCGTTTTTTATGACTCCCTACTGCAAGAAACCAGAATTCTCGCAGCTTGGGATCAATACAAGCTAAGCGGTCCGAGCCCACAGAATTTCAATTATGGTACAGAATTTAATACACCCAACGACTTAATGGCTGCAGGGAGTGACACTTCAAATATCTACAGCTATTCTACACATGGAACACATGTGGCTTCAATCGCAGGCGGAAGTGCCGTAGGGACGGACTTTAAAGGAATTGCTCCTGGTGCTCAGTTTTTATTTGTCACCTTTCTTGTGAACGAAAGTGCTGTTCTCGATGCCTGGGAGTGGATGTATCAAAAATCACTTGAGGAAGGAAAAAGACTCGTTATTAATATGAGCTGGGGTCTCTATCATTTTGGCTCTTTGGATGGGAATTCGATTCTCAGCAGTGCAATTACGGCGTATACCGATTTGGGTGTTGTCTTCGTAAATTCAGGAGGAAACAATGGAAATGTTAATTTTCATCTCAAGCATGAATTCAACGATGATACAATGGCAACAAGAATTCAATTTTATTCATACGCATCAAATCCAAATATGTGGGGACAAAGCATTCATAGTTGGGGAGAAGCTGGCAATTCATTCTCAAATAGACTTCAAATTAAAAATACTGGCGGACAAGTTGTTTCGGAGAGTCCTTTTTATAATACCGCAACACTTTCAAATTATGTAGATTCTCTTTTGGTAATTGATCAAGATACAATATGGTACAATATTTCTGCAGAAAATGAGCATCCTTTAAATGGCAGACCACAAATGCGTTTAAGGGTAAAATGTACATCAAGCGCCTATCGTGTGATGTTAAATGCTCATGCATCCGAAGGAACTGTTCACAATTGGAATGTTACAGAACTCACAAATGATGTTGGAAATTGGGGCATGCCATTTTCAGCATATGGAACAGGTACTTTAAATGGAGATAAAAAAAATGGAATAAGCGAACCTTCATGTGCCGATGATGTCATAAGCGTTGCCGCATATGCCTCTGGCTGGGTAACACCGACCGGTATAACCACTGGCGGGGCTATTGCTTCATTCTCCAGTCAAGGACCAAGATATGATGGAATAATGAAGCCGGATATTGCAGCACCAGGAGTTTCTGTTGGTGCGGCTATTTCATCTTTTACTGACGCTTCCTATTCTTCTATTGAAAGTATAGACTTTAATACAAGAACTTATCACTTTGCGAGACTCTCAGGGACATCTATGGCGGCACCCATGGTCGCCGGAGTAGCTGCTTTGTTACTCGATGCCAAACCAGAATTAGGTGCTAGGGACCTTAAGGAAATTCTTCTTTTAACAGCTAGAGAAGACAACAAAACAGGTGTACTTCCAGAACTTGGGGATCCTAAATGGGGCCATGGGAAAGTTGATGCAATGGCAGCAATAAGAGAAGCTCTTGATCTGGGAGTTTTTGACAACCTTCAACTTCAGAGTTCACTTCGGGTTTATCCAAATCCTGTAACCGAGATATTAACCATTGAAAATTTAAAAGGAATACCTACAGCCGCTCAATTAACAGATTTTACGGGTAAACAATTTGATATTGAACTATATGAAGGGCATGTAGATTGCTCAAATATTCAATCAGGTCTCTATATTTTGAGCTTTTCGATTGAAAACGAAGAACAGCGGATCACGTTCATAAAACAATAAAATGATTAAAAGGCTCCAGAAATCAGAACTGGATACCATTCAAAAAATGGCCAATGAAATATGGCCTGTTTGCTTCAAAGAAATGATCAGTCAGTCGCAAATAGAATATATGCTCGATTGGATGTATACCCAAAAAAAACTTGAAGACAATTTCGATAAGGGGCATGCATTTATTATTTTAAAAAAAGAAAATAAAAAAATCGGCTTTGCATCCTTTGAAAAAAAGAGAATTAAAGGGCGTATTCGGCTCCATAAACTTTATGTCGATCCAAATCAACACCATAATGGCGCGGGCCGTGAGCTGATAAACTACATTATTAATGAAGGTAAACGCAACAGCCTGTCCACCTTAGACCTTTTTGTCAACAGAACAAATCCGGCAGTAACGTTTTATGAGAAGATAGGATTTGAAATCGTCGAATCTATTGACCTAGAAATTGGAAATGGATTCTTCATGAATGATTATAGAATGGAAATTGAAATTTAATTGTATTATGCATGCATAATACTTTTAGTTTTCATATATTTGATAAAATAATTCTATAATCAACAACAATGAGTGATAAACAACCGATAAAAGGTGGTGAATTCATCATCAGAAACACTGAACCCAAAGATATTTTCACACCAGAAGAATGGACCGAAGAGCATAAAATGATCGCAGGTATGTGTGAAGATTTTATTCATCAAGAAATCATACCTCACCTCGATAGGATAGACAGCCTTGAAGAAGGTTTGATGCCTTCATTATTAAAGAAAGCGGGTGATTTAGGTTTATTGGGGCTTTCTGTACCCGAGGAGTATGGTGGTATGGGAGTTGATTTTAAAACGACTTTATTAGCTACAGAGTATCTTGGCTTAGGATTTTCATTTTCGGTAGCCTATGGAGCACATACAGGCATTGGTACGCTTCCTCTACTCTACTATGGTAATACAGAACAAAAAAACAAATACGTTGCAAAACTAGCATCTGGAGAGTGGGCGGCTGCCTATTGCTTAACAGAACCAAGTTCTGGTTCTGATGCAAACTCTGGTAAAACAAAAGCTGATTTATCTGAGGACGGTTCGCATTATACTATTAACGGTCAAAAAATGTGGATTACAAATGGAGGGTTTGCAAACCTCTTTACAGTCTTCGCAAAAATTGAAGACGATGAAAACTTAACTGCCTTTCTTGTAGAGGCGGATAGTGAAGGAATTACCTTAAACCCTGAAGAGAAGAAAATGGGAATCAAAGGCTCCTCTACCCGTCAGGTTTTCTTTAATAATGTTAAAGTTCCCGTAGAGAACATGTTATCCGATAGAGGTAATGGTTTCAAAATCGCACTAAACATCTTAAATATCGGAAGAATTAAACTTGGTGCAGCTGTTATGGGTGGTGCTAAAGGTGGTATTGATGAATCCATAAAATATGCTCTTGAAAGAGAACAATTTGGGCGTTCAATTTCTAAATATGGTGCAATACGTTACAAATTAGCAGAACAAGTTATTCAAACTTACGCAGTGGAATCGGCTACATACAGAGCCGGGCAAAATATCGATGATGCCATTAAAGGTTTAATGGAAAGCGGAATGGATAAAGCTCAAGCGACACTAAAGGGCATTGAGCTCTTTGCTCCCGAATGCGCAGTAATAAAAGTTGCAGGTTCCGAATGTTTAGATTACGTCGTTGATGAGGCGGTTCAAATCTACGGAGGCATGGGTTATTCAGCAGAATCTACAGTTGAGAGAGCCTACAGAGATTCAAGAATTAATAGAATATTTGAAGGCACTAATGAGATCAATCGAATGCTTACGGTAGACATGGTTTTAAGAAGAGCCATGAAAGGTGAGTTAGACCTTATGGGACCAGCTATGAAAGTAGCCGGAGACCTTATGAGTATTCCTGAAATTAAGGAACCGTCGAACACACCCCTTGGAGATGAAGAAAATATGCTAGAAGGATTCAAGAAAGTAATTCTAATGGTTGCAGGTTCTGCAGTTCAAAAACTCATGCAAACTTTGGCAAAAGAGCAAGAGGTGTTAATGAATATAGCAGATGTCGCAATTTGGACCTATCTCGCTGAATCCGTTTACTTAAGAGTTCAGAAAAAAATTGATAGTCAAGGAGAAGCGGCATGTGAACATGACATTGCAATTGCGAAAACCTATTTCTTTGATATTGCAGATAAAATTGCAAAAGCAGCTAAAGACGCCATACTGTCCTTTGCTGAAGGAGATGAAGCAAGAATGATGTTGATGGGATTAAAACGATTCACAAAAACACAAGCCTTTAATCCAAAAGCCGCAAGACAAACTATTGCACAAAAATTAATTGCAGATAAGAAATATAATTTCTAATCGCTAAAGACCTCAAAACAAAAGGGCCTCATCAGAGGCTCTTTTTTTATGTATCTTCGTTTCTCATGCATTGAAATGCATCAAAAGCGCACGCTAACATGAAAAAAATCAACGGACACGGACATATTTTACCAGAGCCTAATCAAATCCCCAAATTCATGAAGGAAAAAAAACTTTTCTGGATTGATGACGATAAAAAATTCATGAGACAAGGTTCTTGGAGCCGACCAATTACAGACCCAAGTTTCTTCCTGAAAGAAAAATTAGTTTGGATGGAGGAATACAAGATTGATCATGGTGTAATGCTCAACCTCTCACAAATTTATTGTAATGGTTGGCAAAAACAGGATGCCAAAGATGCCATTATGTGGCAAAATGATTTCAACGCTTCTGTACAGTCTGAATACCCAAAAAAGTTTACAAGCGGTTTTGTAGTTCAACCCTTATACATGGATGATGCATTAAAAGAAATCGAACGAAACGTGATTCAAAATGGACTTAAATTATTGTGTTTACCCACACACTTTTTGAATGCAAACGAACAATGGACTTCTATCGCGGACCAATCCGTTTTCCCTATTTATGAATTAGCAAACAAATACAACTTAGCAATAGAAATACACCCTTATGATGGAGAGAAAATAGTAAATCTTAAAGACCAATATTGGCGTTTTCATTTGGTTTGGATGATGGCCCAATGTGCTGATACCTTGCATTTATATACGCTAAATGACATACCGAATAAGTACCCAAACATAAGGACTTGTTTTGCCCACGGATGTATGCTTGGTATTGCAAATTATGGGAGACGATTACAAGGATACGATGGAAGACCTGATCTTTTTGAAGATGTCGAAAACCCTAGGGCGTCACTCGGTCATAAAAATTTATTTTTTGACTCTCTAGTTCATGATTCATATACGCTAGAACTTCTTAAAAGAAGAGTTGGGGTGTCGCAAATCGTTGCAGGACTGGATGACCCTTATCCCCTTGGTGAAATGGAAGGTGTTGGGAATTCATTCCCAGGAAGAGTAATTGATTTTGCGGTTGAAGTAGATATTTTAACACAAAGAGAAGCAGATGAGATCTGGCGAGATAACGTTCTTATGTGGCTCGGTTAATCGATTTCATAATTTAAACGCATCGTTATACTCGCTGTCTTTCTTTTAGAAGAAGTATTAAAACTTCCTCCCCAAGAATATTCATCACTTGAATTTTCCGCAGTAATCTGAAAAACTCCCATGTTTGCGTAAGTAAGCTTACCGAGAGTCCCTCCTCCATTTGTCGCTATGGTTTCAGCTCTATTTTTGGCATCCTTTGTAGCCGCTTCGATCATTTTAATTTTCAGGGCCGCTAGTTTTGTGTAGTAATATTGTGGTGCAAATGAATTGAGCTCTATACCCGTATCTATCAACTTAGATACCGCTCTAGAGGTTTTTTCAACGGCATCAACCGATTTTGATTGCACCTCGAAGGTTTGTCCTAATTCATAACCGCGAAAAACACGCGTTTTAAAATTCCCGTTTTCATCATAAATACGGTCGTAAAGTTTATTAATATCCGCTGCATCAAAAACCACTTCACTTTCGGCAATACCTTGGCTCGTTAAAAACTTTTTAACCTCTATTATATCTCTATTCAGAAAAGCATAAGCCTGCTTAAGGTCCATTGCATTGCTCGAAAAACTTGCGCGCCAAACAATTAAATCAGAATCAAAAGACTGCTGACCTAAACCTTTAACTGTTACTGATGGATCTGACTTCCCTCTCGTTAAATAAGAAGAACCAAGAATATATCCGGTGAGTATTACCGCTAAAGCAATTAGTATTGTAGGTATTAATTTTTTGATGAATTCCATAGTTAATATATTAGTTTACATATTCCTTAATGCAAGGATTAATTTTAGTTACATTTTATCTGAAACCCAGTAAAAACAAAACATACCGGGAAGAATTGAAATTAAAATATTCAGAAGTAATAGTCCATAACTTGCTTGTTGGTAGAGCTGGAAATTTTCGAAAGAAAAAGTACTAAAAGTACTAAACCCTCCACATAGACCAACCAAAGCAAAGGGTAAAACCCAATCACCTCGTAAATCTTTTGTCCAAAAATAAAGAATTAAGGTGAAAAGAATACAAGCCAAGAAGTTAGAAATTAATGTGGCTATTGGAAAAGCGGAGGTCCATTTTACACAAGCCTTACCTACACCAAATCTCAACATACTACCAATACCCCCGCCGAGAAATACCAAAAGATAATTCATATTCTTCTAACTTTTCTTAAAAGTAAGAAATGTAAAACAATTTGGGCTAAAGTAAATCCCAAAAGGCAACCGCAAATAATATCACTGAAATAATGAACACCGAGGTAAATGCGACTGTATAATACAAGAAGCGTAATTGACAGGAGTAAAAACTTGACCCATTTTATCGAAATAAGGGACCAGAAAATGGTAAGCAATCCAAAATAATTTGCCGCATGGGATGAAACAAAACCATATTTACCACCGCGATATAAACTACCATCATCATATTGGTGAAGATGAATTTTTTCCATGAGCAATAAATTATGAGAAGGCCGGTAACGCTGAAAAACTTCTTTAAAGGCATGCACTGAAAGCTGATCTGTTAGCACAACAGCGAGAATGACACCTATCAAAATCCAAAGTAACTGTGCTTTATTATAGGCACGAAAAATAAAGTAAAAAATAAACGGCAATAACAGCAATACAAGCCATGGTCCTGAAACAAACCACATAAAAACATCAAGAAAATCTGAATGATGCCCATTTACAAAGAGCAAAAAGCGTTGATCTAATGCCTCGAGTGCATTAATCATCCTGTAATAATTTCCAAATTTCATCCTTCAGCTCGACAAGCCCTGACTGGGCAACAGATGATATAAAAAGATAAGGAACAGCTTTTAAATTTTCATTAAGTTCTTTGCGTATTTCATCCATAAGCTCCTCATCGAGCATATCTGATTTTGTGATTGCTAAAATTGAATCTTTATGTAGTAATTCTGGATTATAAGCTTGTAGTTCATCCTTTAAAATCCTATACTCTTGAGCGATATCATCTGCATCAGCCGGCACCATGAACAACAAAAGAGAGTTCCGTTCAATATGCCTTAAAAAACGATAACCTAGTCCTTTACCTTTAGAAGCCCCCTCTATGATTCCCGGTATATCTGCCATAACAAAGGAACGGTGGTCCCTGTAGGACACAATGCCTAAATTTGGACGAATCGTAGTAAAGGGATAATCACCAATTTCGGGTTTTGCGGCAGAAACTACCGATAAGAGAGTGCTTTTGCCGGCATTTGGAAATCCAACAAGACCAACATCAGCAAGAATCTTTAGCTCTAAAACCTTCCATCCTTCAATCCCCAATTCTCCGGGCTGCGCATGTCTGGGTGTTTGATGCGTGGATGATTTGAAATTATTGTTTCCAAGACCACCCCGTCCTCCTTTTTGTAAAATTTTCTCTTCGCCTTCTTCCGTGATTTCGAATAAAACCTCATCTGACTCCTCATCACGCACAATAGTGCCTAAAGGAACGTCAATGTATACATCTTTACCCTGGGATCCTGTCTTGAGATTACTAGATCCATGAGATCCGTGCTCGGCCTTGACATGCTTTTTGAACTTTAAATGTAGAAGTGTCCATAACTGTTTGTTTCCTCGAAGGTATACATGACCGCCTCGTCCACCATCTCCGCCGTCAGGACCACCTTTAGGAATATACTTTTCTCTTCGGAAGTGCGTAGAGCCTCCTCCTCCATTACCTGATTTTACATGGATTTTTACGTAATCAACAAAATTATCTGAGGCCATTGCTCTAGATTAAAGCGCATCAATTGAAACAAACAGTCTTTCTGTAATTTCGTTAACACTTCCCATTCCTTTAATGGAAATCAATTTATCTTGTAAATCATAAAATGACTTTACAGGAGCTGTTTCTTTATGATACACAGCTATACGGTTATCAATGATTTTAGGATCGGCATCATCTGCACGACCACTCACCTCTGCCCTTTTCAGAAGACGCTTTTTAAGCTCCTCATCCTCTACATCCAAAGAAAGCATCACAGTAATAGATGCGCCCATACTCTTCAAGAAAACATCAAGTGCTTTAGCCTGTGCATTTGTTCTGGGAAATCCGTCGAAAATAAATCCTTTTGCTGAATCGTGCTTTAGGACCTCTGCTCGAAGTAAATCGATGGTTACACTATCTGGAACTAACTTTCCCTGATCCATGTAACTCTTTGCAAGATTACCTAAGTCAGTCTGACCTTTTATATTTGACCTAAAAATATCACCCGTTGATAGATGAACAAGCCCATACTTGTTAATCAATCTTTCTGATTGTGTTCCTTTCCCTGCACCTGGGGGGCCAAATAGCACAATATTCAACATAATATTTATTCTTTTAATTGATAAATCTCATTCAAATTTCTTCCGGCCTCATCATAATCCAAGCCGTATCCGACAACAAATTTATTAGGAATTTTGAATCCAACGTACTTTGGCTCCTCAATACCTTCAAAAGCATCTGATTTATACAACAATGTGCACATTTCTATACTCATTGGGTTTTTCTCCTTCAAATATTCAAAAATCCGATCCGCTGTTCTACCAGTATCAACAATATCTTCTATAATTACTACATGCTTACCTTCTAAAGAATTATTCAGCCCAATAAGATCTTTTACAACTCCTGTGGACGCCGTCCCTTCATATGAGGCTACTTTTACAAAAGAAATTTCCAAATCAAAGTTTATGGATTTCATCAAGTCAGAAGCAAACATGAAAGCGCCATTTAAAACCCCTACAAACAACACTTTTTCGTTTCTGTAGTCCTGTCGAAGTTGACTTGCAATTTCATCGACGCGACTTAAGATTGAATCTGCCGACAAATAAGGCGTAAATGTTTTATCTAAAAGTCTAATATCTCGGTTCATAGAAGCAGCAAAGATACAATTTTAGTGAGGAAGATGAAAATAAATTGATTAGAGACGTATCTTTGTACTATGAATAGAAGATGGAACTCTGGAGATTTTAAATTGGGCGTGTTAGGCGGCGGCCAACTTGGAAGAATGTTAATTCAAGAAGCCATTGATCTAGATGTGCATTTGCATATGATGGATGAAGACCCAAATGCCCCATGTGCGCAAATTGCGCATTCCTTCACCTGTGCTTCGATAACGGACTTTGAGGCCGTAATGGCATTCGGAAAGGATAAAGATTTAATTACAGTTGAAATTGAAAATGTTAATATCGAAGCACTTGAAGTTTTAGAAAAAAAAGGAATCAAAATTTACCCACAACCGCGAGTCCTGAGAATTATAAAAGATAAAGGCATTCAAAAACAATTCTATTCTGAGCACTCGATTCCAACAGCTCCTTTCAAACTTTATGATAATGCCGATGCTGTCGCAAGGGATAACATAAATTACCCCGTCATTCAAAAAATGAGAACCGGTGGCTATGATGGTAAAGGTGTTCAAATGCTAAAAAGTGCTAGCACCTCTTTTAAAGGTCCAAATTTATGTGAATCACTCATAGATTTTGATAAAGAATTATCCATAATTGTTGCAAGAAATCAAAATGGGTCCATGCATTGCTTTCCTGCGGTTGAATGCGAATTTAACCCGGAGGCCAATTTGGTGGAATATTTATTTTCTCCTGCAAACGTTTCGAAAGAAACAGAAAAAGAGGCAATGAAAATTGCAGAAGATGTGATTCAGAAGCTAGACATGATTGGACTTTTGGCTGTTGAATTTTTTCTTTGTAAAAATGGAGAACTCTTAGTGAATGAGGTTGCACCTAGACCACACAACAGTGGTCACCATACTATCGAATGTTGTAATACTTCACAGTATGCCCAACATTTAAGATCAATCTTAAACCTACCATTGGGGGACACAGATCTTCTTCACCCTGGGGCAATGATAAATCTTTTAGGAGAAAAAGGGTTTGAAGGACCCGCTATTTATGAGGGGCTGCATAAGATCCTCAGCCTGCCTGGTGTTCATCCACACATATATGGAAAAAGCCACACCAAACCTTTTCGGAAAATGGGCCATATCACAATAACAGGAAATTCACTTCAAGCCGTGAAAAATGTTGCCGATCAGGTAAAAGAAATCATAAAAGTAAAGGCATAAAAAAAGCCACCGAAGTGGCTTTTCACGTTTTTTCAATGCCGGTTATTCAACGACGAATCGTTTCATAACTGTTCCACCAATGTGGGTATAAGAAACTCCGTAAATACCGGCGGCCAAATCTGAAATATCTAAAGCATAGTTCCAATTACCTATGTTTTCTTTTAAATCAAGTGTTTGAATGATTTCGCCTTTATAATTAAATACCTTTAATTCATTCGTAGGAGAATCTGAAAGTGCAATAGTGACATTCAGTATTGTTGAGGCTGGATTTGGATAGACCTTAAGCACGTCATCTATTTGAAAATCCAAAGGATTTATTAAACCTAAGTTTGGACCTACTTCATAACCATTTGAGACCGCCTCAGAAATACTCGTTGAACCTGCATTGTCAATACGTCCATTCGGAGAAATCAACATACCGATGATATGCATATTTTCAGCATTCCAGTCCGCGGGAAGTATGAAGGAATAATTACTTACCACACTTTCTCCAGGATTAACAGTTGCTGGGAAAAAGATTGAAGATCCATCAAAACTTGGAGCAATTGCACGTGCAACGTGATCATAAACCATTTGAGCCGCAGGTACAGAACTCGGAAGAGACTCGTAGCCTCCCATAATACCATTCCCCCCACCGGCATATGCATTAGATTGATTGTAACCTGCATCAGTTCCTGTAACACCATCTTCAGACAATACACATGCTAAGCGGTACGCATTAGTTACAGACTGAGAAAATGTTGATTTTACAGAAACCTCTAATTCTCTGCTTACTGGATCCCAAGTAGCACCGTTCATTATTACGCCTGCAGGCGCTGTTAAAAGTCGGTCTAAAAAGTCTGCATTCATTGCAGAAGGATCCACATCCGCACCTCTATCAACGACTGCACTTGGATAGCCACCTATCATAGAGCCAATCCCTGCATCATATACAGCATCTGTCATTGGATCCCCGTTATGTACAGCAACCCCAACCCAATAATCTCCATATTGCTGGGCAAATTGATCCATATAAACCGCGCCTCTCGGACACCATTGACACCAGGTTCCTGTTGCCTCCTCTCCTACGACAACTTTTCCTGCTGCAGGTACAATTGGATCGATTCCAATCACTTTAGAATCATCTGTTGGATCATCGTCTAACACCCCATTCACGTTTGAGATGGTAACCATCAAATCATTGTTTCCTAAAATAGGAGTCAATTGAGTAGTAAATGTATGCTCATAAGTATCGAGAGAAACCAAGTTTAATCCCGTTATGTTTTCGGTAACATCTGCACCATTGTAACTATAGGTCAAATCAAAAGAATTGATTTCTAATACACCTAAATTTCTTGCTGTTGCAACTACATCATAACTTAATCCAGAAATTCCTGAAATTTGATTGATAAAGGACACTCCGCCATTTAACCCAGGTAAATTCGCAGGTAAGTGCGTATAGCTAATATCATCAACATAATAACCTGAAATTCCATTCCCGCCTTGACCTGCAGGATTTACTGGATATAAATCCAAAATTCCGATTTGTCCTGTCGGGTTTGAAAAAGAACCTTGTGAAACGTTATCAATGAAAAGCTCCCAAACATTGGACGTTAGGTCCATATCAACCCTGAGATTAAACCATTGTGCGCTTGGATAATTCGCATTTATATATGGTGTTCCCTGATTGGAAAGCTTCAAGGTACCGTCTTCTAACATATAACAATCAAGCGCCCAAACCTGAGCAACAACAAGTGTACCCTGAAGGTTGAAGTAAGCTCCTTTTCCCGCCTCAACATAAAAATTAGCCTCAAAAGAAAAGTTACCAGAATTGTAGACCTGATCAAAAGGGAGTACCACATCGGCGGGCCCACCGTTAGGTGAAGTTGAGCTGAAATAGATTGAATTCGAACCACTACTTGCGTTGTTGTCGGTAATTTGAACATCCTCGGCGCCACCTTCGGTGCCACTCCAGGTTGTCCAGTCAGCAGAACTAGATCCCAAATACGATCCTGTTGCATACGATTCAAAATCATCGGAAAAGGTTTGGGAAAAGGATAGATGGGAGAGACAACACGCTAGAAATAGTAAAAATGTTTTTTTCATTAGTTTAAGTTTTGAATTTAATTCCCTGTTCGATAAGAAACTTAAAAGAACGAGGTGATTACGAATATCGCGATTTTAAATGAAAAACCATTTAAAACGAACAATTGTTACAATTTGATTGTTTCACAGCAATTTTTCTTAAATTCGGACACTAAAGAAAAAAATAATGAGCAATACTATCCAAAAAGGACACCCGGGAGGTTTATACCTTCTATTTACAGTTGAAATGTGGGAACGTTTTAGCTACTACGGAATGAGAGCAATCTTTATTCTTTATTTAACAAAAGCACTTTTAATGGATACGGAAGCGGCTGGATCAATTTATGGAATCTACACCTCTCTTGTATATGCGACTCCTTTACTAGGGGGATTTATCGCTGATAGATATTGGGGAAACAGACGCTCTATTCTTGTCGGCGGAATCCTAATGGCAATTGCTCAGTTTTTGATGTTTTTCAGTGCCTCAGCATATGGAGACCCGAGTTCATCAATTCCAATTATGTATGTTTCACTTGGGTTTTTAATTCTAGGAAATGGGTTTTTCAAACCAAATATCTCTAGTATGGTAGGTACCTTATATCCCAAGGGAGATTCAAGGGTTGATTCTGCTTATACTATTTTCTATATGGGGATTAATGCGGGAGCATTAGTTGCTCCATTGGTATGTGGTGGATTAGGCGATACTGGAAGTGCCGCAGATTTTAAATGGGGGTTCCTTTGCGCTGGCATTGGTATGGTTGTCGGTACTATTATTATGTTACTCGGTCAAAACAAATATATCGTAGATCCTGAAGGAGAGCCGATCGGAATGAAACCTTCTTTTTATAAAGAAAAAAGAGCTTCTGAAGGCAAAACAGAAGAAGAAACGAAAGAGGTATTAACGAAAGTTGAGAAAGATAGAATTTGGGCTATTTTCATTATTACAGCATTTGTAATTGCTTTTTGGGCAGCATTTGAACAAGCGGGAGCTTCACTAACAATATTTGCGGATCAGAATACAGATAGAGGTCTATTTGGATTTACTGTACCGGCATCCTTCTTTCAAAGTATAAATCCGATTTTCATTGTAATGTTCGCTCCTATTTTTAGTGTTTTGTGGTCAACATTGGCATCAAGAGGAAAAGAACCATCCTCCCCTATGAAAATGGTTTGGGGACTTGCGCTACTTGCTTTAGGATACGTAGTTATTGCCTTTTCGGTAAAAGACATGGGCATGGAATCAAAAATATCTATGTTCTTTCTAATAGGTATGTATTTCCTTCACACTTGTGGTGAACTCGCAATTTCGCCTGTAGGATTATCCGTTGTAAATAAACTCTCTCCTAGACGATTTGCTTCCATGATGATGGCTGTATTCTTCTTATCATCGGTAGTTGGAAACTTTACAGCAGGTCTTTTCTCAGGAATCATACCTCAACCAGAAGTAAAAGAAATATTATTTGTTGAAGGTACAGGCTACTCAAAAGCTGACATTCAGTTATATACGGCAAATTTATTGACAAAATCGGACAACCCTTTGGAGGGATGCTTAACGAAATCCTACAGTAAAACAAATCCAAAGTTTGAAGACTCAAAATTAGCTGCTAGTAAAAAGAGATACGTAACAAAGGATGCAACGAATCTAAATGCTATGCTACTTTTTACCGGTACGGACTCTCTAAAGATGTCATTTACCAGCGCTGTGAACACACCGAACGATGTTACGCGCTCAGAAAATACCGTTGCTGCCTATGCTAAAAGTAATGATGTGATGGTAAGAGATGTTGTCATTAACGGTGAGCATGTTGCGAGTTACATTTTTCACAATTCGCAGAAGCAACTCTTTGGAATTAAAATTAATACGCTTTATAGCTTCTTTATAATCTTTATAGTGATGGCTGGGGCAACGAGTGTTCTTCTTCTATTACTGCATAAAAGATTAGAAAAGCTCATGCATGGCATACGCTAACCAAAAACAAATTGAAAGGCTGCCTAGAGCAGCCTTTTTTATGTCTTATTTTAAACGAAAACGGAATCATGAGGAATATTAGCTACCTAATCATCTTAATTATAGTAGGTTTTGGATTTCAATCCTTTAGTCAAACTTCAATTGAAATGTCAAATAAACTGAATTCAGATACGGTAACCAAGATAATTGCATTTGAAAAGTTAGAAGGAACGTTCTATGCTTCAGAAGACCCGAACTTAAAAGTAACATTTGAAGAACTTTATGACTATCAAATCAACTTTGATGGCAATCCTACCAACCTTATTTCTAATAGAGATATTTTAATTAAAAATCTTGAAAGAGGTGACCACACCATAACATTGATCTCCAAGGATAATTTAAAGCAAGTAAGTAAATCATTTAAAGTTAAGGCTTCCAGGCCTTGGTTTTCAAATGATGCGACAGTCTTTGGTCTATTAATGATTGTTCTATATTTTGTATTCAGAACAGCAAACAGTCAAAGGAATGTATTTAAGAAATTCTATAAAGTGGTACCTGCCCTTTTACTGTGTTACTTCATTCCAGCAGGTCTTAACTCATTCGGTGTTATCTCTTCTGAAGAATCCAACCTCTATTTTATTGCGTCTAGATACCTGCTCCCGGCTAGTTTGATCTTGTTATGCTTAAGTATTGATATACCTGCGATTAAACGATTAGGCTCAAAGGCGATTATAATGTTTTTCGCTGCGACTATTGGTATTGTTGTAGGAGGCCCATTGGCGCTATACGTTGTGTCATTGTTCGCGCCAGAGGTGCTTAATGACGAGATCTGGAGAGGCTTATCTACGGTGGCTGGATCTTGGATTGGAGGTGGTGCGAATCAGACGGCAATGAAAGAAATATATGGTGCAAGTGACCAAATGTTTTCAGCCATGATTGTTGTAGATGTTTTCGTAGCAAACTTATTTATGTCTGTTCTTCTTTTAGGGACAGGCTATAATAAAAAGTTAAATAAATTTTTCAAAGCCGATGATTCGGCGATAGAAAGTTTAAAAACGAAAATGGAAAAATTCCAACTCAGCGTATCTAAAGTAGCCACATTTAATGACCTCATTTATATGCTCGGTATCACGTTCTTCTGTGTTGGGGTTGCGCATCTTGGCGCCGATTATATCGGGCCTTGGATAACTGAAATTTTAAATAACATGGAAAATAAAACAGCTGCACAGTTGATGGTATCATTTGGAAATGGTTTTTTCTGGCTTGTTGTGCTCTCTACAATTTTTGGCGTTGGACTTTCGTTCACAAAATACAGAAACTTCGAAGGCGTAGGCGCCTCTAAAATGGGCAGCTTATTCCTTTATGTTTTAGTCGCAACCATAGGAATGAAAATGGATATCATGGAACTTATTGCTAATTGGGGCGTTTTTAAATTTCTACTCTCGATTGGTTTAATCTGGATAATGGTTCACGCCCTTTTTTTGTTTGTCGTCGCAAAAATAATCAAAGCCCCCTTCTTCTATGTTGCCGTTGGTAGCCAAGCAAATGTTGGAGGCGCAGCGTCTGCTCCAATCGTAGCGAGTGCATTCAGTCCGTCTCTTGCACCTGTTGGTGTTTTATTAGCCGTCTTGGGATATGCCGTTGGTACATTTGGAGCGATTTTATGTACACTAATGATGCAGGCGCTTTCGTCTTAAATCGAGGATTATATATTAATTAAAAGTGCCTATTCTTTTGGTTACTAACGCTTCCACTTTTTGACAGAATTGTAAAGGTCGAAAGGTACGCCAATCAAGTTCTTCCATTTCTCCACCCATTACAAAGTAATGGTCAAGGTTTGCATTAATAAACTCCTTGACTACATGCTCATGAAAATTCACCATTGCAATCCAACCATCTTCAACATCATCGAACCATTCATCGTAATAACATTCATCTGAGGAATGAAAATTCAATACATTTTCGCCTATCAGAATAAACTTATCGATACCATGATACATTATGTGTTCGATCACATCTCTTTTGAACAGCATAATATCATTCTCAATAGCATCATTCCATTCGCCAATGAGCTCAATCACAGCATGCCCCAGGTCATAGTCAACAAATAAAATTTTTGCGAATAACGTCGGAGAACCAAAAGAATCCCATTGTGGATGGATCACAAAATTGTAAACACGGTTAGAATATTCAAATTCACTGTAAATACGCTCATAAAATGGAGAAGACGTATCTTCAGAAGCGATGTAATATCCTCTCCAATTGTAATGGGGTTCAATGAAATGCATATTCAAATTTAGTTAAGTGCATTGATATATTCTTATTAATTTTGAGGAACTTTAAAACCATGTAATTCATGCGCATTTTCATATCCTGTATCCTAGTTGTTTTATTTCTTTCTTCATGCTCAAATGAAGAAGAAACTACAAAAAACAACATCTCAAGTGCGGATTGGGTTCAAAAAGGAACGAAGTTTTGTTCAAACTCAAATGATGTCATAGCATTTGGCGCAATCAACCTTGAACAACTTTTGTCTAAAGGAATCTATAAATCTGAGTTGGGTCAATCTGGATTACTCCCAATTAGTATGATTGATGATTACAAAAAGGTTCTATTTACAGAATTGCCTTTTTATTACACCGTTTACGCGAAACCCGAACTAACAAAATTACCTCGCATTACCATACTCGCCAGACACAAGAATAGAGAGCGCCTAATAAAAACACTAAAAAAAGACCTTTCAATAAATAAAAGAAGTACTGCAGGTGCTCTTGAAATATTATTTTTTGACCGCTTTACAATAGGCATTGGGCCTAGTGACTTAGTATTAATGATACATGATCGAATATCAGAAAAGGAAATCATTGATTCGATAGAAAAATCATTCGAGGCTCTTGAAAGTAAACCAGAAAACGAGAAAACGAGAGAAATACTTGAAGAATCAAAAGACTTAAGTCTTGCGGTGAATATTGGAAATATTCAAGATATGGCAATGCAAACTTTACTCAAAACTGATACTTCATCTCAAGTTTTTGATTCTAAAATAGCAATTCATTTAAGTTTTAAAGATGGTAAAATTGAACTTGAAAATAAAAACTATCTCAGTGATGAGATTTTGGCTTGGGGTATACTAGAAGAAAACAGTAAAGTAATGTTGTCTAAACTAGGTGCTGGAACTCCTGCGGCAGCTTTTCTTGCCAACATAAATGTTTCAGCGTTGGAAGACTTAAAAGAAAAATACTTAGAAAATGGAATTGCCAATACACTCCAAGATTCAGGTTTAGATCAGAGTCTTTTGGATCTAATCCCTAATGAACTTGCCGTAATTGAGGCACTTTTGGCAAAAGATGGTGTTCAAAGCTATACCAACGGAAAAATGGCTTTGGCTGCTTATTCATCTGATAAGATCCATACGGAGTATAGTGCGTTTCTCGGTATTGGCGCTAACCTTGCACCTTTGCTTAAAACGGAACTAGAGCCATTAACTGGCCTATTTGGTGAAGTCACTTTGACAGATTCATCATTAGCGATATACACATCGTCAAATAATGGTGCTCAAGATCAATCATCATTACTGAGGTTATCCCCTGATTTAAACGAACTTGGATCGGCACCACTTTCAGGGTTTATTGATTTTGACCTTATACCTTTGGAAGAATCTCTGATCAAGGAATCAAAACCCATTGTTGCACTTTTTTCGAAAGGTATTCTCAACGTGAATACAACAGGTTCATCAATCATAGTAACGATGCATGATACTAAAACGAATGCACTCACACAAATCTGTAATACAATACCCGGTATCATTATCGGATCAATCTTTCAATAATAATGGGCAAAGATAAATTATGGCGATTTTCTGAAATTAAAAGGTTCCCAAATGTAACGGAAGCACCATTTTCAGAGCCGTTCCCTCAAAAAGGGAAATGGAAGCAAGAAATCTTTAAAAATGATAAACCTATTGTCTTAGAGCTAGGATGTGGGAAAGGTGAATATGCCGTAGGGCTGGGTAAAATGTATCCAGAAAAAAACTTCCTAGGTATTGACATTAAAGGAAACAGAATGTATATCGGTGCAAAAGAAGCGTTAGAACTGGGAATGGATAATGTGCAATTTCTAAGAACGAGAATAGACTTTATCGAAAACTTTTTTGCCGAAGGTGAAATTGATGAGATATGGCTCACTTTCTCTGATCCCCAACCCAAAAAACCACGAAAGAGACTTACCTCTCCCCTTTTCATAGGACGATATCGATCCTTTTTAAAGAAAAATGGATTAGTCCGTGTGAAAACTGATAGTGATGTTTTGTTCGAATACACAGAGGAACAAATTCAAAGTGAAGGATATAAGTGTCATGAGCTGACCTGGGACCTGTATGGTGCATTTCAAAATAAGCTGTCAGACAAGGAAAAAGAGATTTTTAAAATAAAAACCCATTACGAGGAATTATTCGCAAGTAAAGGTTCAGTAATTAAATATTGCTGTTTTGAAATCTAGTTACTTATCCAGGACTTTGGGGATTCTAAAGTAATCTGAATCTTTCTTAGGCGCATTCAATAGTGCGTCCTCCTTTGTTAAAGTTTGATTGACTGTATCCTCACGTAAGACATTTAATTCTTCATTCATAAAAATTAATGGCTCGACATTTTCAGTATCAACTTCAGAGAGTTTATCCATAAAACCAATGATTTTCTCCATATCACCTTTAATCGCCTCAAGCTCGTCTCCTTTAAAATCAAGTCTCGCAAGATGCGCGATATGGCTTACAGTGTCGTCAGTTATTTTCACGTTGTAAAGTTAAGCATTTACACGAGTTGAATACAAGTGTGGGTATTCCTTTTTTAATGGCGCTTCGACCCGACTAAAACAAAGCTCATTAAGTTCAGTAAATGACATGGAAGCCACAACTTCTTTGGATATGTACTTGCCGATATAAAATCGAGCTATACCAGGGCGCGCTGGTCCAAAAATCATTGTAGGATCAGAAAAAAGTAAATGATTGGTGGTAAATGTAATAGGAACAATCGGTACCCCTGCCTCTTTTGCTATTTTAAACGTTCCGTTTTTAAATGACACCATTTTCGGAATATCTGCCTCTGGAATTGTACCTTCAGGGAAAATCACCAAAGACCATCCATCCTTTAAAGCATCTACGGCTAACTGAAACGCAACACCTACTTTTTTGCGGTCATTTCTAAATACAGGTATATTCAAGTTTTTGAAATAAGTCCTTATAATTGGATAGGTTAATATTTCACTTTTTCCTAAAAACACAAATGGATGCTTGGGCAGTATGGAATACATAAAAAATATATCTAAATAGGAAGTGTGATTCGCCGCAATTATATAAGGCCCTTCTGGAAGTTCTTCGCGCTCAACACAACGCACAACATAGAAACAAAAAATCCGCATCAACCAACTCCAAACCATAAAAAGCTTAAAGCTGAATTTATTCCATGATTTCTTGAGCAGAACAATTCGAAAAAAGGGATACAATAAAATTGCAAACACTGAAAACACCAAAAAGATGTATATCTTCCATAGATTACCAAATAAACCTTGTAAAATCCTCATTTGAAAGAAAATTAAGAAAAAGAATTGGAAATCAAAGGAAATATATTTTCTACTTTTACAATACAACTTATGGCAAGAATTTTAACGGGTATTCAAAGCACAGGAACAACACATCTAGGAAATCTTTTAGGTGCAATTATACCGGCAGTGCATTTATCGAGAGAAAGCGAAAATGAATCCTTTCTTTTCATTGCTGACCTGCATGCCCTCACCCAAGTAAAAGATTCGGAATTATTAAAAGAAAATACCTACAAAACAGCAGCAGCATGGCTCGCATGCGGTTTGGACCCTGAAAAAACAGTGTTTTATCGCCAAAGTGACATCCCTGAAGTTACAGAACTGATGTGGCATTTATTATGTTTTTACCCTTATAAAAGACTTACTTTAGCTCACTCATTTAAAGATAAAGCTGACCGACTTGATGATGTAAATGGAGGTTTATTCACCTATCCTATGCTGATGGCTGCGGATATTCTTTTGTACGATGCAGAAGTTGTACCTGTAGGTAAAGATCAAAAGCAGCATATTGAAATGACGCGTGACGTCGCTACAAAATTCAATATTAAGCATGGTGAGACTTTTGTTATCCCTGAGGATTCAATTGCTGAAGACACGCAACTTATTCCTGGAACTGATGGACACAAAATGAGTAAGTCAAGAAATAATCTTATCGACATTTTCCTTCCAGATAAAAAATTAAGAAAACAAATAATGTCTATCGTTTCGAACAGCGAAGCACTTGAAGATCCAAAAGACCCAGATTGCTGTAATATATTTGCATTATTTTCTATTCTTGCTTCACCCGAAGCTATTTCAGAAATGAGAGACAATTACGAAAAAGGTGGCTATGGTTATGGACATGCGAAGCAAGCCTTGTTTGAACTAATACTTTCAAAATTCGAAAGGGAAAGAGCCCTATTTAGGCATCTTATGGAAAATAAAAATGAGATTGATCACGCATTGGAGATAGGAGCTGGTAAAGCGAAAAAGATAGCTCAAAAAGTCATTCAAAAGGTCAGGGTAAAATCTGGAACTGCGCGTTAAGTCACTTTATTATTGCTAATACCGCGCTGTCTAGAACACCGGTGTCTTCCCACCGTAAAAACACGTTTCGCTTGATGTTTGGTTCCTCTTCCCTGAACTCTTTTCCTCCAACGCTTCCAGCTGCTTTGTTTAAGATGCGTTCGCATTAGAACAATTACCTCTTTTTCAGATAAGCCAAACTGAAATGCAATGGCATCGAACGGGGTTCTGTCCTCCCAAGCCATTTCAATTACACGATCAACGTCCTCAATTTGCATAATGTTAAAACATTTAAATCGATAAAATGTTTAGGCTTTGTGAAAGCCTTAAAAAAAGAAAACCGGCCCTCAAAAAACTGTTTGGTTTGTAACAAACCTTTTACATGGAGAAAAAAATGGAAGCGTTCGTGGGAAAATGTAAAGTACTGCAGTGAGCGCTGTAAGCGAACAAAAAACCCTAACGAATAACGGGACAATTATTTCCTTTACCGAGTCTAAAAGTAAGCATACCACCAGCATATATATACCAATCTTTGTTGGAAGAATCACCTCTTCGACCCTGAAAAGAGCCATTGATACTTCTATTCGATAAAGCTACTGCGTCCGCTCCATTAATAGCATCTAAACTTTCGGGAGACATATACGTGTCTGCACCAATATCATCTATATAATCTGTGAATGTCTTTCTAATCGCAATATCTAAATTAAAAGAGCAAAACTTACCAAGTGAGAATTTAACGCCGAGACCTAAAGGTACACACAGCTGATACTTCCCATAAGGTTTCGTACCTCCCTCTTTGTTTTGCCCCTCAGTACCTACAGATTGAAGATCCACTAACGCACCATTAAATTCTGTTTGTGGATTCATATGAAAAAGGCCAATTTGCGTAATCATATATGCTGTTCCTATGTACCGTCTGTTTCCAAATTGAAAGGGCATGTAGTGAAACTCTAAACCTCCAGCAATTTCCGAAATTTGAGATTGAAAATTTAAATTCCGATTTACCATTAAAGCTTGCTTTGCGTCTTTATCGTCGGCTGCAATATTTCCATAGGTGGCATTAAAGCGCAAAGTAAGGCGGGAGTGCACGTTAAATCTATAAACCAAACTTCCTGCAAACTTACTCTTATAAAAGGGTTTAAACTGATTTAAGTCACCAATATAAAACATGGTACCCGCGTGCACGCCAATCTCTGAACGAGAAAAAAAATTAGGTTGTTGTGCCCTTGCATTCATAGCAAAAAGCATTACAAACATGAAGAAACATCGAGTAGCCACAGTCAATTAACGATTCGAAAACTATTTTATTACGGTTTTAGCGTTATAAATTTAACTTTTTTGAGCGCGCTTTCTATCCATTTCCGTTAAATGCACTTTTCGGATACGCAATGTTTTTGGAGTAACTTCAACATATTCGTCTCGTTGGATGTACTCAAGGCTTTCTTCAAGACTAAATATTCTTGGCGGTATAATTCGAACCTTAGCATCTGTTCCAGACTTACGCATGTTCGTCAATTGTTTCGTTTTTGTAACGTTAACAACCAAGTCGCTCGCCCGACTATTTTCACCGATTACTTGTCCTTCATAAATACTTTCACCTGGAGCAATAAAGAATGTTCCTCTTTCCTGTAGGTTGTTCAGTGAGAAAGGAATCGAAGTCCCCAACTCCATGGAGATTAAAGAACCATTTAACCTTCCTGGTATCTCACCCTTGTATGGCTGATAGTCAACAAAACGGTGGGTCATGATCGCTTCTCCAGCTGTCGCTGTTAACAAGTAGTTTCTCAAACCGATGATACCACGTGATGGAACTGAAAATTCAATAGTCATACGGTCACCTTTAGGAACCATATTTGTCATTTCACCTTTTCTTTTGGTTACTGCATCAACAGCGGTTCCACTATGTATTTCTGGAAGATCTATCGTCAATTCTTCCATCGGCTCACATTTCTTACCGTTAATTTCTTTGATCAATACCTGTGGCTGACCAACTTGAAGCTCATAACCTTCTCTTCGCATGGTTTCTATAAGAACCGACAAGTGCATAACACCACGTCCATAAACCAACCATTTGTCAGCCTTATCTGTTTTTGAAACACGCAACGCTAGGTTCTTTTCTAGCTCTTTATCCAAACGCTCTGAAATATGACGAGACGTTACAAACTTCCCTTCTTTCCCAAAGAATGGCGAATCGTTAATTGAGAACATCATACTCATCGTAGGTTCATCAATTGAAATTGTTGGAAGTGGGTCTGGATTTTCAATATCACAGATTGAATCACCAATTTCAAATCCTTCTAAACCTGTAATTGCACAAATGTCTCCTGGCTGGACTGCATCAACTTTTAATCGGTCTGTTCCTTCAAAAACAAATACATCTTTTATTTTATGCTTCTCTTTTGAACCATCTCTTTTCGAAAGAATGATAGGCATATTTGACTTAATAACACCTCTATGCAAACGACCTATTGCTATTCGTCCTACAAATGAGGAAAAGTCCAAAGATGTAATTAACATTTGCGTATTTCCTTCTTGAATCACTTTGGGTGGAAAATGTGTAAGAATCATCTCAAGGAGTGGCTCAATACTTGTCGTTGGTTTTTTCCAATCGTCGGACATCCAATTGTTCTTTGCAGAACCGTAGGCGGTTGGGAAATCCAATTGTTCTTCAGTTGCATCCAAATCAAACATGAGGTCAAAAACTTTTTCATGAACCTCATCCGGTGTGCAATTGTCTTTATCGACCTTATTTACCACAACGATTGGTTTCAAGCCTAAAGCAAGTGCTTTACCAAGGACGAATCTTGTCTGCGGCATAGGTCCTTCAAATGCGTCTACGAGTAAACAAACACCATCTGCCATGTTAAGTACTCTCTCGACCTCTCCACCAAAATCGGCGTGTCCAGGAGTATCAATAATATTGATCTTCGTTCCCTTATATGTTACCGACACGTTCTTAGAAGTAATCGTAATCCCACGTTCTCGTTCTAAGTCGTTGCTGTCCATAATGAGTTCTCCTTTGGGACGGTTTCTTTCGTCTTTAACTTCCCCGAGCTCAATCATTTTGTCTACCAAAGTTGTTTTACCGTGGTCAACGTGCGCTATTATCGCAATATTTCTTATCTCCATTAAAATAAAATTGTATTAACGTCCTCTATGTCTTGGTTTATCCGAACCTGATCTTCGGTCTGAACCTCCATTTCTATCTCCTGAACGACGGTCTGAACCTCCTCGTCCACCATCTCTATCTCTACTCCCTGATCGTTTACTTCTAAAGTTACTACCACCTGACCTGCGAAACCCTCCGCCTCCAGAACGGTCACCACCAGAACGACCTCCGCCTGATCTTCGGCCACCACCAGAACGACCTCCGCCGGACCTTCGATCGCCTCCTGATCCTTTCGATCCTCCATTTTGAGTATTAGTGACCTCGACTGAAAGCTTGTTCCCTTCAAATTCAGCGCCATTTACGCTTTTCAAAATCCGTTCCGTATGCGCCTCATCAACATCGAAAAACGCATAGGACGTCATAATATCAATGCGGCCAATACCATCTGATTTTATTCCTGCTGCATCACACACAACGCGCAACAATGCACCTGGATTCAAGCCATCTCTGCGTCCTGCACTAAGGAAGAAACGAGTTTTTCCTTCATCTCGAGCTCTTTGACCTTTGTCTTTTCTGTCGCCTCTTTCGCGACCAGAGTCTTGCTTTGCTCTTTGGTTTAAATCTCCTGCACGGTCGTAGTATTCTATAAATCTATTGAACTCTGCAGAAACGAATTTTTTAATGATCTCCGTTTTATCCATTGATTCAAAAGAGGCCAAAATTTGAGGCATAAATTTTTCAATGTCCTTTTCTTTAACATTGATATCAATTGTGTTCTGTATAAGCTTCATCAACTGAATTTCACAAATCTCTTCAGCATTAGGAACCTGACCTTGCGCAAATTCAGTACGCATCTGTTTTTCAATAGATTTTATCTTGAACCCTTCTTTCGGTGTAATCAGAACCAATGACTGACCTTTTTTACCTGCACGTGCTGTACGTCCACTTCTGTGGGTGTAATTCTCATTGTCGTCAGGAAGATTATAGTTGATTACATGTGTAATATCATCCACATCAATACCTCTAGCTGCCACGTCAGTTGCAACCAAAATCTGAAGCTCTTTGCTTCTAAATCTCGCCATAACTCGATCTCGCATGGGCTGCGTTAAATCACCATGCAAAGGCTCTGCATTGTAACCTTCACGAGCAAGCTTCTCAGCCACTGTTCCCGTTTCATGTTTTGTTCTACAAAAAATCAAACCATAAATCTTAGGGTGAAAATCAATCAAACGCTTCACAGCCTCGTAACGATCTCTTTCTTTAACCACATAATAAATGTGCTCTATATTTTCATTGGATTGGTTCTTATGACCAATTGAAACTTCTAAAGGGTCTGTCATGTATGTCTGCGCAATTCGAGCCACATCTTTCGGCATCGTTGCTGAAAACAACCAAACATTTTTTGAATCAGGAGTAGTCTCTAAAATATCATCAATATCCTCCTTAAAACCCATGTTTAACATTTCATCTGCCTCATCCAAGACTACGTTTTGAATTTCAGACAATTGAATTGCTTTTCTTTTTATAAGATCTAGAAGTCTACCTGGCGTAGCAACGATAATCGCTGCTCCCTTTTTAATCTGCGTCATTTGACGTCTTATGTCAGCGCCTCCATAAACAGATACAACCGGGCAATTTACATATTTGGAAAAAACCTCTAAATCTCTCGTGATTTGCAAGCACAACTCACGGGTTGGACAAATAATTAAACCTTGGGGTCGATTCGACTTGGGGTTAATTGCATTAATTAATGGCAAACCAAATGCTGCCGTTTTCCCCGTTCCTGTCTGTGCTAACCCAACGAAATCACAATCGTCTTTCATTAGGTGGGGAATTGCTTGTTCCTGGATGGGAGTCGGTGCTTCAAAACCCAATTCTTTCAACGACTTAAGCACCTCTTCTCTCAATCCCAGCTCTTCAAATGTCATTCCTATATTTTTAAATTGGGTGCAAAGGTACGTATAAAAGAGTGCTTTGACGATTATTCTACCTTTATTTACTTGGATTACAGATATTAGAGAAGAAAATCTATGCTTTGCAAGTGAAGTTTTTCTATTTTTGAACAAATTTTTTAAATGGAATTACAGGAAATTATATCAATTACGGGTAGACCAGGCCTTTTCAAAGTTGTAGCTCAAGGGAAAAACAACGTAATCGTTGAATCTATAGTAGATCAGAAAAGGTTTCCTGCATACGCCAAAGATAGAATATCAACATTAGGTGATATTAGTATTTATACTACTGACGAAGACGTCAAACTTACAGACGTTCTCTCTTCTTTTCATGATGAATACAAAGGAAAAGAATGCCCTTCACACAAAGAGGACCTTTCTGTACTTGAAGGATTGTTAAAGAAAATTCTACCGAATTACGACAAGGAACGGGTCTACAAATCAGATCTGCGCAAAATATTTCAATGGTACAATATCCTAATTAAAGCTGGCATTACTATTAAGGAAGAATTAGAGGCTCCAAAAGAGAAATCGGAAGGAAAATCTACTAAAAAAGCAGCTCCTAAAAAAGCAACTCCTAAAAAAGCTTCACCGAAAGCAAAAGGAGGCAAACCATCTTCAGCCAAAAAATCAGGACCATCAAAAACAGGTTCGCAACGCGGTAAATAAGTCAAAATTACACCATGAATAAATATCGTCGCACCTTTGTAGACGACCAATTGGTCATTGATTCATTTGAATCAGTTGAGAAATATCTTATAGATTTACAAAACAGGAATCTTGACTCCTTAGCCTCCTTAAAACAATGGCTAAAAGACAAAAGCGAACTAGAAGCCGTTTTGGAAGAGGATATGGCCTGGCGCTATATTCGTATGTCTATAGATACCGGGAATGAAACACATCAAAAATCCTATACATTTTTTGTGACAGAAATTCAGCCCAAGCTTGCTCCTATTGATGATGTCCTAAATAAGAAATTCATCGCTTGTCCATATGTCTCTGAATTGGAAAAAGACGAAGCCTACGCAATACACATTCGCAGCGTAAAAAGTCAACTCGATTTGTATCGTGAAGAAAACATTGCAATCCAAGCTTTCCTGGCGGAAAAAACGCAGGAATTTGGAGCTGTAAGTGGTGCACAAAGCATTGAACACGAAGGAGAAACAATTACAATGCAAAAAGCAGGATTGTTACTTAAAGAACAAAATGAGCCATTAAGAAAATCAGTTTTTGAAAAGATGGCTGAAAAAAGATGTGCTGATGTTAGCACCTTAGATGGGCTTTTTGACACCTTAGTAAATAAAAGGACAGCATTAGCAAAAAATGCCGGATTTGACAATTATAGAGATTACAAATTCAAACAAATGGGACGCTTTGACTACACCAAAGAATCTTGCTTTGAATTTCATAATGCTGTAGAAAAACATATTGTTCCACTCGTAAAAAAAATACAACAGAAAAAGCTCAGTAAAATGGGTAAAACAATCTTCTCTCCATGGGACACCGCTGTTAACGCGGAAGGAAAAGCACCACTAAAACCATTTCAATCAGGACAGGAAATGTTGGATGGAACTATCGCTGTTTTCGAAAAAATAAATCCCGAATTCGCAGGCTTTTTAAAAACTATGGAGGAGATGAAGCATCTAGACCTTGAATCTAAGCCGGGAAAAGCACCTGGGGGTTATAATTACCCCTTGTATGAGACAGGCGCACCATTTATATTTATGAATGCCGTTGGTTCTCAGGGTGATCTTTCAACAATGATTCATGAAGGCGGACATGCCGTTCATAGCTTTCTTACACATGGTTTAGAATTAACGGCTTTCAAGAGTTTTCCTTCTGAAATCGCGGAACTTGCTTCAATGAGTATGGAATTACTTTCAATGGATTATTGGGAGGAATTCTATAACGAAACGGATGATCTAAAACGCGCAAAAAAAGAACAATTACAAGGCACTATAACTATTTTGCCTTGGATCGCGCAAATAGATGCCTTTCAGCATTGGGTATATGAAAACCATAACCATACCGCTGAGGAGAGAACTAAGTTTTGGATGGAGCTAAACGAAAGATTTGGTACAGGGCTAGTCGATTGGACTGGATATGAAGAAACTCTCTCTTCTTCATGGCAAAGACAAATGCATTTATTTGAAGTACCATTTTACTACATCGAATACGGTATTGCTCAGCTCGGTGCTATTGGCGTTTGGAAAAACAGCAGAAACGACTTTAAACAATCTGTGGCAGATTACCGCACTGCATTAAGTTTAGGCTATACGAAGTCTATGCCTGAAGTTTATAGAAAAGCAGGTGTTGATTTTAAATTTTCAAGTGACCATATCTGCATGCTTGCAGATTTTGTTGCCGAAGAGCTTGAAAAGCTTGGTGCATAATTAGATTCTTTTTTAAAAATCTCCTTATATTTGCACCCGAAATGGCGAGGTAGCTCAGTTGGTTAGAGCGCCGGATTCATAACCCGGAGGTCGGGAGTTCAAATCTCCCTCTCGCTACAACAAGGGGTCTCAATCCCAAGAAAGGTTTCAGACAATCATCTGGAACCTTTTTTTATTTCCTATACCCTCTTGTGCTAGGAACTGTGCTAGGTCTTGTGCTAGGAATTTCCTGGTTTTAGGGTTTTTAGAAACAAAAAAAGACCCTCATTTCTG
>JAQXCN010000061.1 GCA_029251865.1 Crocinitomicaceae bacterium
ATCTAATTTAACATTGATTTCTCGGGCAGGAGCCACATAGGGAAATATATCGTCTAGATCTCTTGGGATTAACTGGTAGTTGGCATTAAATTGTCCGACCAATCCAACGACTGTTACTGGTCCTGATGGTATAGCAGAACCGTCAATGTTTGTAGAGCCGTTAAGGCGAACATCCAGAGTATTCGTGCCGTCAGTAATTTGCACTGTACTACTTCCAGTACTAAAGAAACCAGTTTGAACGAAAGTCACGTTATCAAACCGAACCAGTTGTGCTTCAAGATCTTCATTTGCACTAGTTAACGGAATTAAGAGAGGTTCAGGTGTTGTTCCTTGACCAATGATATTAAAACTGGTTGTAGGGGAAAGCTCAAGTAATCCACTGAACTCAAAAACAACTCCAGTAACGGAAACTGAATCTCCTCTTTGAATGCTAGATAGGTTATTCCCGTATGCCGGAAGGGCTGCGGTTTCATCTTGAATGTATCTTATTGCGCCAAGTTCTGCACCGTTTGTAGCAACACCGTTAATTGTAACGGTCTGACCGATACTTTGGTTTCTTGCATCTGCAATGGTTTGGCCAATTAAAAATTGACAAGAAGTTAGCAGAAGTAGGGTTAGGATTTTTTTCATAATTATTAAAATTGAAAGCCAACGGATACGTTGAAGCGTAAACCTTGACCGATAAATACTGTCGCTGAATTTGCGTCAAAATCAGAAGATCCATCAAGGTGATAGTTGTTCCTAGCATCTGAGACGTAAACTGTATTTAAAGCATTGAAAATATTAGCTTTAAAGCGCAATTGACTTTTTTCAAATCTCACCGTATATCCTGCATGTACACTTAGTAAGCCATATGCAGGTATCTGCCAAGAATCCTTACCACTTGTAGCACCAGAAAGGGAGTTAGGATTAAAATCACTAAAATACCTATCAAAAAAGGTATATTTTAATTTCAAGTATCCATTTTTAGCAAATGCATACCTCAAACTCGCGGCATAAGTAGACTGCGCAGCATCTCCAACATGAACACCTCGTGCATCGAATGAAATTGTATCAGCATAAATGACAATATCTTCTTTTGATGCCCATCTCCAATCACCTATGCTCACCATACCTTCAAAGCTTAGTTTTTTATGTAAAATAAGCGCAAAATCAGTCTCAATACCCATGTGAACTGCATCCATGCCAGGAACATTTACACGAATAAATTCTGATGGGTCAAGTGGGTCAGGTACAGATAAGCCGTAGGGCAGGGGTCTATTTTCCCATTTTGTCAAATATGCATTTGTATTTAAGCTTAATTTTTTTGATCGGAAACCGTATCCTAATTCAATGGCAAGTATTTTTTCATTGACTAGATTGTCAAAAAACGTATTTGTATTATTGTCCACAACATTACTGTACTGAGGTGTTCTATTTAAGTAACCTAAGTTTAGAAATACGTTAGACGATTCAGTTACATTGAAGTTCGCTCCTGTTTTGAAGGTAAATCCACTTCGAGAAATCCAATTCGTGCTATTGTTTTCAACCCCTTCAGATGCTTGAGTATATTCCTGTCCATTGTAGTTCACGGTATCACCATATCCAATTTCAATCAGCGTATCTTCAAGCATAAGCTGTTTCGCCCTGAAGTAATCTATACCTTTGTAAAAATTAGTTACGGTTGAGGCATTAATGAATGCAGTCCACTTTCCTTTAGAATATTCAGCTTGCCCAAAAGCTCCGGCCCATTGCACAAGACCATCTCTGTGGTTTTGGTAAGGTCGATCTTCTCGAGCAATTTTGTCGCCAACTACTTTCATCGTTGTAGGTGCGTTAAGGTCAGCTTCGTTTATAAAGTAATCGCCTCCCAATAGATCAATAACTTCTGTATAATGCTCACCTTTGTAGTAACGGTAATCCAAACCTCCTGCAATATTCCAGAATTCATTTGGTTTATAATCGAATTGCGATAGACCACCTACCCAAAAGTGGTTATTTACAGACGCTGAAAGTATCTGAGATGATTTGAGGAGATTATCATCGTAAGCGGGGTCGGCTGTAGAATAGACACTTCCGAATAATGTTTTATATTGATTGTTGTAAATAATCGTATCCCAGTCAACTAATCCTTGTTCATCACGGATAATTGTGGAAGCCGAATTGAAATAACGCTGCCCTCCTCCACGGCCAATAGAGGTATAAGCAATATTTGACCAAGATAATTTATCATTCACTTTCCAGAAGTCTTTTAATGTGATTTGGGGTTTATGATAGTAGTTTCTTCTTTCATTGAAGGTTTCTCCATCTCTGTAGCCCCAGTGTTGATTAAATTGAAGTCCACGATCTCTATCGGCATCAATAGAGGAGTCGGCAATTCCTATACTTCTCGCATACTCTGAATCCCAATATTCAATAGGTTGAGAATATGAACGTTGTCCATGCTGTTGAGGAGCTCCAAAACCGCTTAAAGAAATAATATGGTTTTTTATTTTCTTTTGGACTTTTAAATAATAAAAGGCACCTTGGGTATTGGCTCCATCAACCCAGCCGTTTCCCTGTTTGTAAGATCCAGAAAAAAGAATACCCCAACCATTTTTGAGTGTTCCAGATTTGTAGGCAAGGGAGGTCCTTAAAAAGTCACCAGTTCCATATTCTTGGGCGACTTTAATCATTCTTTTTCCTCCAGTGGCTTGCGTCAAAATATTCATTGTTCCTCCGACAGAAGGCATTGCAAGTTTCGTTGCACCAAGACCTCTTTGCACCTGTATTTGTCCTGTTATTGCATCTAGTCCAAACCAATTAGACCAGTATACAGCACCATTTTCCATATCATTAACAGGTACGCCATCTATCATAACACCAACGTTCCTTTGATCAAATCCACGAATTGTTATTCTCGCATCTCCATCACCTCCACCTTGTTGAGTTGCATGTACTCCTGGCGTTGAATTTAGAATCATTGGAAGGTCTCTTGAGCCTAATTCCTCAGCTAATTGCTTGGTGGAAATTCTCGTTACGGCCACGGGTGTTTTTCTATCCACAGCTAAATTACCAATCACCTGTACTTCTTCGAGTTCTTGTCCGCCCCCCATTATAAAATCATAAGTGTTAAATCCTGCTTCTATCTCAAGTTCAACAGTGACGGTGTCAAATGAAAGCATGGTAACTGTTGCGGTATAGTTACCTGAATCAATATTTTCGAAAATGAATTGTCCATCAAGATTAGACCTAACAAGTTTAACCGAACCATCAATGTTTGATTCTAAAGCAATCTTTGCACCAACAACAACCCCTTTTGTGAAGGATTCAGTAACAGAGCCGGAGATAGAACTTTGCTGCGCACTGAGTTGAAATGCAAAGCACAAGGTTATTAGGGTAATAAAGAATTTCATATCGAAAAAGGTGAATTTTATTATTTAATGACCACTTTTCGAATTACTTTTTTCTCATTGGAGAAAGTCAATTCCATGTAGTAAACACCAACCTTTTCGTCGATCGTAATAACTGTGTTTGAAAGCGAATTCTCTTTTGAAAGAACTGATTTTCCGAGTATATCCGTTACTTCAATTAAACGTACATTTTCTATATTTTTCAAGTTGAAAGTTCCTGACGAGGGATTAGGATAAATTGATAATGTTGATTCGTTAAAAGATTCAATGTTTCCTAACGCGCAATCACAACTATGAGATCCCAAGGATTCCCAATTCCCATCAAGTATTGGATTTCCACTTGTTCCCAATACAGGGTCTCCATTTTCATCAATACGTTCAACTACTGCCGGTATAGAATCGTATTCGAGTAAAGGGTCGAAAAAGGAAATCACTGGGTTATTTTCACCTTCGAGAATGTAAGCTTTTCGTATCATGGAGTGGTCCTTGGTTACCTCAAGGCCTGCACCTGTATATGGAAACTCACTGGTCCATGCAACACCAGGATCTTCACCGATTTTACCGAATATATCAACAACCATTGAGTTATTGATATCATTGACTGAACCTTTTGCAAGAACAACAGCATCATTGCCATTAAAATACCATGCATTAGAAACACTATACTCAGGACAGTAAAAAGCATCCGCTTTAACCTGAAGGCTATCCCATATCGGAGCCTCTTGCCCTTCACCATTTTCGTCAAGTTTTTCTAAAACACCTACATGAACATCTCCAGACTCAATCATTCCAGTTAATTGAACAGCGTTCCCAGAACTTGCACTCGTGGAACCATTAGAATATCGAATAATCATGTATGCGCTAAGATCTATTGCGGCATCTGTTGGGTTGTAAATTTCAATAGCCTTATTATTGGACCAACCTTCTACATATTCAGAAATGAAAAGCTCACTGCATTCAGAAAGTTGTGAAAATGAAACACTTGAAATTAAAAGTGCGAAAAGGGGTAAAATTTTATTCATAGTTGTTTACGTTTGTTCAGATTAGTTATGAATTCAAAAATACAAAAAATAAGTTCTTTTCGGTGTGTTTTCAAGAATTTAAATAAGTGAATTCCTTAACTATTTTTAAAGCTTAATATTTGATTCAAATACTATTCCTGATTAACTTCACAGAAAAATAAACAATGACAATTAGGCTTTTATTAAGTGTTTTTATTCTTCAATTCGGATATGTTCAGGCACAAGAAAAAATTACAGTAGAGAAAATTTGGAAACAGTATGCATACTTCCCAGAGCGCGCAGAGGGTTATCGCGCGATGTTGGACGGGAACTCATACACGGTAAGAAAAAGTGATAACTCTATTGTCAGAAGAACCTTTGAATCAAAAGACAAAAAGGAAGAATTGATTTTTGAGGTTCCAAACGTAGCCTTTACCTACAGTGATTACGAATTCAATTCTGATGAATCCAAAATTTTATTTCTTTCTGATGTCAACAGTATTTATCGTTACAGCTTTAGCGCAAATTATCATTTGTATGACCGCGTAACGAAAAAACTTGAACCTCTTGATGAAGACCATCAGCCACAAACATTAGCGGAGTACTCTCCAAACGGTAATTATGTATCCTATATTTTTAAAAACAATCTCTACGTAAAAGAATTGAAAACGGGAGAGATCCGTCAATTGACCTCTGATGGTAAACAAAATGAAGTTATAAATGGAACCTCGGATTGGGTTTATGAGGAGGAGTTTGCTCTTTTAAAAGCCTATGATTGGTCACCCGACAGTCGCTTTATTTCATTTTTGAAGTTTAATGAGCGCGAGGTGAAGGGTTTTAGCATGACATTCTTTAACACCTTGTATCCTGATAATTATGATTTTAAATACCCAAAGGCAGGGGAGGAGAACAGTAAAGTGACACTTCACGTCGCATCAATAGATGCCACAGAAACCCAAGAAGTTTTCCTAGGTCAGTATGAATATTTACCGAGAATGGAATGGTCTCCTTCAGAAAACAAATTGATCGTTCAATCTATGAATCGACATCAGAGTAGTTTAAAGTATCATCTCGTTGAGCTTAATTCTGGAAAGTGGAATCAAAAAATGATTTTTGAGGAGCGTTCTGAAACCTACGTTGATGTAGATGACAATCTAATCTTTTTAAAAGATGGGAATTCTTTATTACGAACGAGTGAGTTGGATGGGTTCAAGCATATTTATAAACTTTCTTTTGATGGAAAGCATTCTCAGATTACCGCAGGTTCTTGGGATGTGATTGATTTTCTTGGTTTGGATTTAAAATCAAATACAATTTTTTTTACCTCTAGTGAACCTCATGCTACTCAAAAATCGGTTTATGCAGTACAGACGAATGGAAAGAAAAAGCGGGAGATCACCCAAAAAAAAGGGTATAATGATGCAGAGTTTCTTCAAGGAATGAAGTATTTCATTCACACCTATTCGAATGCCAATACGCCTCCTGTTATTTCATTGCGAGATGCAAAGGGACGCCTTGTTGAGGTGCTTGAAGACAATAAAGCTTTAGAAAGCGAATTAAAAGAAGACTATAATTTATCGCCAAAATTGTTTGCACCAATTCAAGCTGCTGGCCAAGAATTAAATACGTGGATGATTCTTCCCCATGATTTTGATTCGACTAAAAAGTATCCCGTTTATTTCAATGTCTATGGTGGCCCTGGCCACAATGAAGTACTGGATTCTTGGGATGGCAGTGACTACATGTATCACCAGCTTCTGGCTCAAGAGGGTTACATTGTATTTTGCGTAGACCCAAGAGGAACAATGTATAGAGGGGCTAAATTTAAAAAAAGCACGTATTTAGAACTCGGCAAGTACGAGACAGAGGACATCATTAATAGTGCCTTAACACTTGCTAAATATGATTGGATTGATAACGATAGGATTGGTATAATGGGCTGGAGTTATGGCGGGTTCATGTCTTCTTTGGCAATTACAAAGGGAGCGGATGTTTTTAAGATGGCCATAGCTGTTGCCCCTGTCACGAGTTGGAGATATTATGACAATATATACACCGAACGTTTCATGCGAACGCCTCAAGAAAATGCTAAAGGATATGATGACAATAGTCCAATAAACCATGTTTCAAAACTGAAAGGAAAATATCTCTTAATCCACGGTTCTGCTGATGATAATGTGCACTATCAGAACAGTATGGAAATGGTTAACGCTATGGTTGCCGCAGATAAACAATTTGATCTTTTTATTTACCCTAATAAAAATCATGGTATTTATGGGGGGAATACAAGAAATCATTTATTTCAAATGATGTTCAATTACATAAAAAAGAATCTTTAGTCAATTTGAAACCTTTATTGCTATATGCAGTATAGGTTATTCCGTGTGTTTTTATAAAAGAGGTCTTTTTTGTATTTTTGCACCCGGATAAATTCAAACCTAAACAATTAAGCGATAGTATGAGTGAAAAAGCCAAGATAGTTTTAGACAATAAAGAACATGATTTACCAGTTGTTACTGGTTCCGAAAATGAAAATGCAATTGACATTTCAAAACTTAGGGCCTCAACAGGTTATATTACTATCGATCCTGGTTATAAAAATACTGGAGCAACTAAAAGTGCGATTACTTTCTTGGATGGTGAAAAGGGAATCTTGAGATATAGAGGTTATCCGATTGAGCAGTTGGCAGCTAATGCCTCTTTCATGGAAGTTGCTTATCTGTTGATATATGGTGAGCTACCTAATGCAATTGAGCTTCAATTATTTGAGAGAAGTATTAAAAGACACACTTTGGTTCATGAAGACATGAAACGTTTTTTTGAGGCTTACCCAGCCAAAGCACACCCAATGGGCGTTCTTTCATCGATGGTTTCTTCGCTTGCAACATTTTATCCTGAATCACAGAACCCTGATCGTAATTCGGAGGCTGTAAACCTTACGATTCATCGTTTGATAGCCAAGCTCCCTACGTTAGCTGCTTGGTCTTACAAGAATTCAATGAGACATCCTTTCATGTACCCTCACAACAAACTTGATTATTGTGAGAACTTTTTGAACATGATGTTCTCTATGCCAACAGAAGATTACGAAATTGATCCTGTCATTGTTGATGCTTTAAATAAATTATTAATTCTGCATGCTGATCATGAGCAAAATTGTTCTACGTCGACGGTTAGAATTGTAGGTTCATCACAAGCAAACCTTTACTCTTCCATTTCTGCAGGTATTTGTGCATTGTGGGGCCCACTCCATGGCGGTGCAAATCAAAAAGTAATAGAAATGCTTTTGAAGATTCACATTGATGGTGGAAACGTCGACAAGTGGGTTGAAAAAGCAAAAGATAAAAATGATCCTTTTAGATTGATGGGCTTCGGTCACCGCGTTTACAAAAACTTTGATCCTCGGGCTAAAATAATCAAGAAATCTTGTGATGATGTTCTCGAGAAGCTTGGTGTAAATGATCCATTGTTAGATATTGCTAAGAAACTTGAAAAAGTAGCTTTGGAAGATGATTACTTCAAAGAAAGGAACTTGTATCCGAATGTTGATTTCTATTCAGGTATCATTTATAAAGCCTTGAGAATTCCAACTGAAATGTTTACAGTTATGTTCGCTATAGGAAGATTGCCAGGATGGATCGCTCAATGGAAAGAAATGACTGAAAATGGTGAGCCAATTGGAAGACCGCGTCAGATTTATACAGGATACAACGACAGAGATTATGTCGATGTTTCTAAAAGAAAATAATTAAGCAAGGCTTTCTTTTCTTTTTCCTTCGAATAAGTCGTAAATCCGAAAACTGCAATCGAGATTACCATTGTAAACTTTGACCTTTCTTGAAGGTTTTAGTCCAACAGATTTCATGCCTTCAATACTTGAAGAAATGAGACATGCCTTCCCATCCTTAATTTCATGTTTAAGCCATGTTCCTATATCTTGATAAAGTAATTCAACATCTGCATCCATTCGAACATCATATGGTGGGTTAGTTAAAATAAATACCTTTTCGTCACCTGTGGTCGTAACCTCTTCAAAAGGTTTGGCACTTATTTTGACAAACCGACCAAAACTAAAAGTTCTCAGATTCCTTCTCGATTTTAAAACCATTTCATCTGAAATATCAGAACCTAAAATCTCACATGGCAAACTTCTTACAATTCTTGTTGCTTTGTTGTAAGTTTCATCCCACAATTCAGGGTCAAAATTCTTAAAGTTTTTAAAAGCATAATGCTGTCGCTCTATATTTGAGGGGATTCCTGAGGCTAGTAAAGCAGCTTCAATTAGAAAGGTCCCAGAACCACAAAACGGATCTATGAATGTAGTTTTACGGTCCCACCCTGACATGCGTATCAAACTTGCTGCAACGACCTCGTTTATTGGAGCATCGCCCGCGGTACTTCTATAGCCTCTCTGGAAAAGAGGATTTCCACTTGTGTTAACAGATATTGTTGCTTCAAAATTATTGATGTAAAGATCTAACATTACTTGAGGTCTTTTAAGCTCGACATCTGGTCTGTTTCCATCTATTTCTCTGAAGTGATCAACTACTGCGTCCTTTAAAAGTAGGTTTGGATAATGCGTACTGGTAAACAAGTCAGAGAAAATTGCACCACGGACCGCGATTGTTTTATTGACATCAAAAAAATTGGACCAATTAATTTTTTTCGCTTGTTGGTATAAGTCATCTTCTGATTTTATTCTGAAGGTTGTTATTTCCACAAGTATGGAGATCGCGCATCTCAGGTGAAGATTTAAAAAGTAGACATCTTTCCAAGTTCCTTTAAGCTGTACGGCGCGATTAAGTTTAGAGACTTTTTTTTGGTAGCCTAATTCATTAAGTTCCTCAATCAGCGTTTCTTCAAATCCAAAAAAACATTTAACAGTTAGTGTTAATTCTTTTGAGAAACCTTGAATTGTACCGCTCATTTTATATAATTTTATAATTCTTCCTACAAAAGAACACATTGAAAACGAGTTTCCTCCTAATTTTTGTATTAATTCTTTCACACAATAATTTTGCGCAGAAAAAAATCGGTGTTGTTTTAAGCGGTGGGGGTGCCTCTGCGCTTGCACATGTTGGGGTATTGAAGGCGCTTGAAGAGCATAATATACCCATAGATTACATTACAGGTTCTTCAGCAGGAGCGTTAGTGGGTAGTCTTTATGCTTGCGGTTACAGTCCTGAAGAGATAGAGATTTTTATTCTTTCTGAAGATTTTTTGATTATGTCTAAAGGGAATTTGAGATCGGAAAACAGATTGTTGATTAGAGAACCATCACCAAATTCAGGAACTATTGGTTTCTCATTGGCAAAAGATAGTATTGTAAGGAAGTCGATTCCATTAAATGTGGTGACACCGACTTTACTTGATTTTGAAATGTTAAAAATATTAGGTTTGACAAGTGCAAGTTTAGAGCATGACTTTGATCGCTTATTTGTCCCATTTCGTTGTGTAGCCTCGGATGTTTATGGGAAAAACAGTGTTGTGTTTTCAAATGGAAATTTGAATGAGGTCGTACGCGCGTCTATGACTTATCCACTTTATGTGAATCCCATAAAAATAGATGGTGTAATTTATTTCGATGGAGGGATGTACAATAATTTCCCTTCAGATGTTATGTGTGACGCTTTTACTCCAGATTTTTTAATTGGTAGTAATGTTTCAAGTAATATGCAGTTACCAGATGAGAGAGATATGTTTGGAGTGCTTCGCTCGATGATGACAACGCCTACAAGCTATGATTTACCCTGCGCAGATGGATTGGTAATTAATGCTATTACTGATATTGGTGTTTTTGAATTCGAGCGTGCAGAAGAGGCCATTCAAACTGGGTATCAAAAAGCATTACAGCATATTGATTCTTTGAAGATATATATATCAAGAAGAGTTGATAAAAATGAACTTAACAAGAAAAGGAAAGCATTCAGATCATCATTGATTCCTCTCAATGTTTCATCAGTTAGGGCTACAGATCGCGATAATAAAGATGTTGTGTTTGCGAAACGAAGTTTAATGCGAAAGAAAAAAAACGAGGTGCTTGATGCTGATGTTTTTGAGAAAAGATATTTCCGATTAAACGCAACTCCATCATTGTGGTATATGTACCCTAATTTAACGTTGAAGAAGGATTCGAGCTATCACCTCGATCTTAGAGTCAATAGGTCAAAAGAGTTTACAATTGACGTTGGTGGTCATTTTTCATCAAGGCCTGTGAATACGGGTTATCTTGGTATAGGTTTTCAAAACTTAGGAAAGAGTGCTTACACGCTCAGCGCTGAGTCCTATTTTGGTAAATTTTATGGCTCAATTAAAACTGATTTTGAAATTGATCTACCTACTACTTTGCCGATTTCAATAACGGGTTATTACACGATGAATCGTTGGGATTTTTTCAGAAGTTTCGCAACTTTTTTTGAAGATGTAAGACCTTCCTTTTTAGTGCAATTTGAAATGTATGGAGGTGTTGCTGCCAAATTGGCATTTCGAAATAATTCTTATTCAGAAATAGATTTCAGAGTCTTCGGTCTAGAAGATGATTACTATCAAATTGAGGATTTTACAAATATCGATACTGCTGATTTTACGAGATTCGAAGGAAACTCATTTGCATACAAGCTGAAGCAAAATACATTGAATCGAAAGCAATTCTCAAGTTCGGGCAGTGCTTTTGAATTTACAGCGCGATATGTAAATGGTTATGAAAATTCTTACCCGGGTTCTACTTCTCTTTTAAAGGATACTATTTCTAAGAGTCATAGTTGGCTTGCATTGAGTACTGAATTTCAGATTTTCCCGATAGATAAAAAAATATTCCATCTTGGTGTTAATGGCAAAGCCGTTTGGAGCACTCAAACCTTGTTCGCGAATTATACCGCCTCATTATTATCAAGTCCAAGTTTTGATTTAATCCCCGATTCAAAGACCTTTTTTCTTCCGGAATTTAGATCACCTCAATTTATGGGTGCAGGATTGAATTTTATTTTCTCCTTCAGTTCGAAATTTGAGCTGCGTTTTGATAGTTATTTATATCAACCTATTTTATTGTTGTCTAAGCTTCAAAATGTATCATACACCTATGCCGAACCTATTAAAGATGCAGAGCTTATAACCTCGGGGTCTTTCATATTTCATAGCCTTGTTGGCCCAATAAGAGCCACATTAAATTATTTCCCCAAGCAAAATGAACCACTTTCCTTTCAGGTGAGCTATGGATATATTATTTTTAACGACCGTGCAATACGATAAAAAATTGATTATGGAAAAGAGAATTTGTGGCATTCAACAAATGGGTATTGGCGTTCCTAATGTAGAGAAAGCTTGGTCTTGGTATAGACGTAATTTCGGTGTCAATGTTCGAATCTTTGAAGAAGCTGCGGATGCACCACTAATGATTGATTATACAGGAGGAAAGGTCCATTCGCGAACCGCCACATTAGCATTAAGTATGGATGGCGGTGGCGGTTTTGAAATTTGGCAGTTTACCTCTCGGCCTACCAAGAAAGCTGATTTTGAACTCCAGCTCGGTGATTATGGGATGATTGCTTGTAAAATTAAGAGTCGAGATGTGCGAGCCACGCATTCTAATATGATTAAGAATGGTGAAACCTTATTATCTGAAGTAGCTCTTACGCCTGACAATCGAGAGCATTTTTTCGTAAAAGGCCCTAATGGAAATATATTTGAGGTTATTGAATCTTCCGACTGGTTTTCGGATACCAAGCACCCTTCGAGGTGCGGAGGTGTTGCGGGTTCAATAATCGGCGTTTCTGATATTGATAAAGCGCTACCTCTTTATAAAGATATACTTGCTTATGATGAGGTTGTTTATGACCACACCGACACTTTCGAGGATTTGAATTTCTTCCCCTCAGGACAGGGCAGGTTTCGACGCGTTCTATTAAAGCATAACAGCAAAAGAACCGGGCCATTTGCACCGCTCTTGGGAGATTCCACAATAGAATTGGTGCAGTACATAGACCGAAAAGACTGTAAGAAAATATTCAAAGATAGATTTTGGGGCGACTGGGGCTTCATTCATCTTTGTTTCGATATCCAAGGAATGGATTTACTAAAAAAAGAATGTGAATCAAAAGGTTTTGTCTTTACGGTAGATAGCTCAGATACATTCGATATGGGTGAGGCAGGGGGTAGATTCTCTTATGTCGAGGATCCAGACGGAACATTGATTGAATTTGTTGAGACGCATAAAGTTCCAATACTTAAAAAAATAGGTTGGTATATCCATTTAAAAGATAGAAAACCGGGTAAATCACTTCCGAGAATAATTCTTAAACTGATGGGTTTAAATCGCGTGAGGGATTAATGACCTAAAGCCTTATATACGATGTGCTGCATATCAGTTCTGATATTCATGTCGCGAATTTTCCAGTTTTCTTGATTCGGATGGACCCTATTGGAAAGAAAAATGAAGATAACTTCATCTTTTGGGTCTGCCCAAGCTAATGCTCCAGTAAATCCGGAATGGCCAAAGCTTGAGTTAGAAGCTAATTTGTCGCAAGTACCTCCTCCATTGTCTCGGGGCCGATCAAAACCAATACCTCTTCTGTTTCGTTCATATTGTTTTTTCGTGAACTTTTTCCTGATTCTTTCTGTGAAGAATTGATTGCCTGCATAATTACCATTCTTCAAGAACAATTGCATTATTGAAGCAAGATCAGCGGTATTACTAAAAATTCCTGCATGGCCACCAACACCTCCTAACATTGCTGCTCCTGGATCGTGCACGTGACCATGTATGAGTTGTTTTCTGAATTTGTGGTCATGTTCCGTAGGGACAATCCGGTCTTTATCGAAGTAGTTCAATGGCGTGTATCTTATGTTTTGAAGGCCCATTGGAGCGTATATTGAACGGTGTAGGAAGGTATTTTGACCTTCATCGATGATGGACTCAAAAACTTTTTGGGTGAAGTAATAGCACAAGTCCGAGTATTTATACTTTTTTGGACCTAGAGGATTACTCAATATCTTATCATACATATAATCAGTATAGTCTTCATGAATAAATATATTTTCAGCGACTTGCATTGAATATAAAGAATCTTGCCGTTCCCTATATATTTCTGGATTTAAGGCGCCTTCTTTTAAGGTTTTGATATAAAAAGGGATCCATGATTTCAATCCTGCTTGGTGCGCCATCATTTCTCGAATGATAATCCTTTCATATGCGGTTCCTTTTGTTAACTCAGGAATATAAGCACCTAGGGTATCATTTACATTAAAGAGATTAAAATGCTCGAGATACATAGCAAGGAGCGTGCTTCCCGCTATTTTTGTGATTGATGCAATATCATAAACATCGGTGTTTTTTACGATGAGTGCATCAGATTCATAAGTATGATGACCAAAGCTTTTTTGATAGACAATGTTACCTTTAATAGAGACCAACACCTGGCAGCCTGGAAAGGCACCTTCCGATATTCCATTTAATGCAATACTATCTATACCCTGAAGAGCATTTGAATCAAGTCCTATTGAAGCTGTATTTGCATAGCGCAAGCGCCCGTTGGTCTTAATTTCTTTCTGTTTTAGTCCTTTTACACCAAGTATATATTTTAAACCTGCATGAATCGTGGCGGGAAGGCTATTTTCTCTTGCACCCATAATCATTTGAGCGGCCTCCTTCTGGGCAAATGAACTGGTATCATTACAGTAGATAATAGAGGTGCAATTTGAAGCAGGTAAATTAGTTATTTGTTTCGGGTCATATGAGGTTGAAAGTCCAAATAAGACAGCAATTATTTTTTCATTAGGGATTTTTTGAAGGCTCTGGAAAAAACGGTCTAGTGCAATTGCTGAAATAGAATCATTTTCGGGCGCCATGAAAGAAACAATATGAACATCATTTGATTCACATTGCTTAAAATATGAGATACTATCTCTTGAAATTTTCGGAACAATAGTAAACCTATTGAGCATCTCGCCAAAGCCCAAAGGGTCTTTTCCATAAACGGTTCTAAAAACGCTTCTATTGAGCTTGTCTAATGGCAACAAGTCATCGTTATTTTGAAAGATGTAAAGCAAAGAATCTTTCTCGGACTCAGTATTGTTATCTGTTTGAGCGTTTGTGGAGTGGAAATAGCACCAATTAATTAGGACAAAAGCTAGTATGTATTTCATGTATTGTTAATTCAAAGCGAATCTAAATAATAATATGCTCAAAAGTTAGCACATTAATTTTTAGTTCTTAACAAGTTTATTGCAGGTCAATACGAATAGGTAAGTACATTCTTGTGCTGACTGATCGACCATTTACTTCCCCTGGAATCCATTTTGGCATGGATTGAATCATTCTTTTTACTTCTCTTATAATGCTAGGGTCATGCTTACCTTGAACTTTGATTTTATGTATAACTCCAAAATCGTCAACCACAAATTCAACATGAACTAAAAATTCATTGAAGCCAAACAATGTCATTCTGTATAATTCTAAATTGTTGATAATAAACTTTGTCATTTCACGAATACCACCCGAAAATCGTGCCTCTTGATCCGGAAAATCAACGACTTCAGGTTTCACAGGGGTCACTTTATAGACCACACTACTGTCAAAGGTTATCGGACTTGGTAAGATTGTGACTGAATTCGATGAATCCGGTTTGTTTTTCGCTTCTTTTATTTTTGAAGTAGGTTTACTTTTGAGATCAATTTTTTTGGTGCGACTATTTATCGGTTTGTTGAGTTTTACTTTTTTTGTTTTAATTATTTTTTTTGGCTTTTCTTTGACCTGCGTTTCATATTTGACTAAAGTCGATTCAACGCGGTCTAATTCTTTATTTATGGTGTCTTTTTCAGAGTAGTTAAATGCGGCAAATAATAATGCCGATGTAAATAAAAGTCCGTTTGATAGGAAGGTGATTCGATGGTTGTTTACAGTTTTCATAGTTGTATTTTTGAACTGTAAATCAAAACTCATGCCATATGAAACAGTGTATAAATGACACTTACTTAATATACGAAATTATAAGCTAAAATGGTAATAAATTTACTAACAATACAAAACCCTATTGTTAGTAAAAAGCATTGTCAAACTTGTCTAAATCAGCGTTTGAACACTAATTTTGTAGAAGAAATATAAGCCTCGGCTTTAAATACATTTTATGGATTTATTCGGGAATTTTGGTTCCTCTGCTGACCTTGGAAGTTCAATAGGTCTGAAAACAACTGGAAATCAATTTTGGAATTTAACACCTGCAGAACTGGTAGAAGATACCATCCTTCAGGGGCAGGGTCTTTTAACGGATACAGGTTCCTTAGCAATAGACACGGGAGAGTTCACAGGGCGTTCACCACAAGACAGATTTATCGTTGAAGATTCAATAACAAAAGACGCCGTTTGGTGGGGTGGAATCAACAAAGGTATTAGTGAAGCGCATTTTGATACAATTTATGACCGAATGAAGGCTTATCTCGCAGGTCGAGACGTCTATGTTCGCGATGCCTTTGCTTGTGCTGATAATGACTTTAAAATGAACATTAGAGTGGTTACAGAATACGCCTGGTCAAATATGTTTGCGTACAATATGTTTTTGCGCCCGGAAAACCATGAGCTAGAAAACTTCTTGCCGGATTGGCACATCGTGTGTGCTCCAGGTTTTATGGCTGACCCAGAGATCGATGGAACACGACAGCATAATTTTGCAGTGTTGAATTTTTCTAAGAAGATGATTTTAATTGGAGGAACAGGATACACAGGTGAGATAAAGAAAGGTATTTTCTCCGTATTGAATTTTGTACTTCCACATGATAGAAACGTATTATCTATGCACTGCTCAGCAAATGTAGGTAAGGAAGGTGACACTGCCATATTCTTTGGTTTATCCGGAACGGGTAAGACGACACTTTCTTCAGATCCGAAAAGAGCTCTTATTGGCGATGATGAACATGGCTGGAGTAATGAAACCGTTTTTAATTTTGAAGGTGGTTGTTATGCAAAAACCATTGATTTATCTCGTGAAAAAGAACCTCAAATTTATGATGCAATAAAATTCGGTTCCTTATTAGAAAATATAGGTTTCGAAAATGAAAGTTCTACACCAGACTACACGGATGGTTCTATTACAGAAAACACGCGAGTGTCTTACCCGATAAATCATATTGATAATGTCGTAAGCCCATCTAAAGGTGGAGCGCCGAAAAATATTTTCTTTTTAACGGCTGATGCTTTTGGGGTCTTACCTCCAATTTCAAAGCTGACTACAGCGCAGGCAATGTATCACTTTATGTCAGGTTACACGGCTAAAGTTGCAGGTACGGAAGTAGGTATTACCGAACCAACAACAACTTTTTCAGCTTGTTTTGGTGCCGCTTTTTTACCCTTGCATCCCGCGAAATATGCAGAATTACTGGGTGAAAAACTTAAGAATTCAGAAACCAAAGTTTGGTTGGTGAATACAGGTTGGTCAGGCGGAAGTTATGGTGTCGGAAGTAGGATGAAATTGAGATACACTAGGGCAATGATTACTGCTGCATTGGAAGGAGCACTTGACAATTGTGAATTTGAGACTTTGCCGATTTTTGAACTTGCTTATCCAACGACATGCCCTGACGTCCCTACAGAACTTTTAAACCCTAAACAGACTTGGCAAGATCCGGAATCATATGATGCAACTGCTGCGAAATTAGCTGCGAAATTTGTAGCAAATTTCGAAACTTTCAAAGAAGAGACAGATCCATCAATTTTGGCAGCTGCACCTCGTGTGTTGGTCTAAATCTTTTTGGTTTATCTAAATAACTTAAGCCCTTTTCGGAGGGCTTTTTTATTGAGCATAAAGTTTAATTCCTCAAAATATCTCGAGCACGGACAAAAAAAAAGCCCTCAGATGAGGGCTTTAAATATGATTGAGATTAATTTATCTCTTTGCCATGGTTTCGTCAGAAACACTTAGTTTTTTTCTTCCTTTTTTTCTACGGTTAGCTAATACGCGTCTACCATTTTTGGTAGCCATACGGCTTCTAAAACCGTGCTTATTTCTTCTTTTTCTTAACGAAGGCTGAAACGTTCTTTTCATTTCTTATAATTCAAATTAATGTTCATTTGAGGATTGCAAAGATAACTATTTTTTACAGAATAAAAATGTTAGGCATAAAAATATTTAAAAAAAAAGAATACTCACTGAAAGCATTATTTTTGTAAGTGTTAAAATTTCAACATTTTTATAAGCTTTATGACAGGAAATAATGGCATAGCCAAGAAAATAACATTGATGTATTTTATTCGTCCTTATTTGGGGTGGTATGTATTTGGCTGGGTGTTTTTATTTTTGTCCTCTTCGGCGGGATTAATTTTTCCTTATTTGATGGGAAAGCTATTGGGTTCTACCTCAGCTTCATCCATAGATTCAGCGGAGAGTATAAGTCTGCTTAGCTTGGATAATGCTACAGATGTTGCATTTGCGTTGTTTGTTCTTTTTGCTTTTCAAGCTTTATTCTCTTTTGTTAGGGTGGTTATATTTAATAATGTAACAGAAAATACTCTGCGTGATATTCGTAATTCAGCTTTTAAAAAAATGGTTTTCATGCCAATGTCGTTTTTCGACGTAAACAAGGTTGGGGAGCTTACAAGTAGAGTGTCCTCAGATATTACTCAAATACAGGAAACACTAAGAACTACGATCGCTGAGTTTTTCCGGCAAGTCATTATTATTTTAGGTGGCGTTGCCTTTTTATTTATGATTTCCTGGAAGCTTGCCTTGATCATGTTGGGTACAGTTCCTGTAATGGCCGTTCTTGCTGTTTTTTTCGGTAGATTTATTCGTCGATTAAGTAAACAAGCTCAAGATTATGCAGCTGAATCGAATTCAATTATTGAGGAAACACTTGCTGGTATATCAAACGTTAAAGCCTTTACATTTGAAAAGTTTGCGATCGGTAATTACGATCAAAAGACTCAGGAAATCCGCAATCTAAATGTTAAAAGTGGTATTTGGCGTGGCCTTTTTGTGTCTTTCATTATTTTCTGTCTTTTTGGGGCCATTGTATTTATTGTTTGGCAGGGTTTACTGATGACGCAGGGTGTAAATCCTGAGTTGTCAAATGAAGGGTTTTATCAATTTGTTTTGTTTACCATAATGATGGGTGCGAGTGTGGGTTCACTGCCTGATTTATACGCAAATATTCAAAAAACAATGGGTGCAATTGAAAACCTCATGGAGATTCTTAATGATAGAGAAGAAGCGCAAGCAAAGTCAGGTATGAGAGTTGATGGTATTGACGGCTCAATACAATTTAAAGATGTAAATTTCAGGTATGCACAACGGGATGATGTTCAAGTTTTAAAAAATGTTTCATTTTCAATTGAAAAAAATGATAAGATTGCATTGGTTGGTTCTAGCGGATCGGGAAAGACGACTATCGCTAGTTTGATGCTTAACTTTTACAACGTTACTGAAGGTGAGATTTTAATGAGTGGTACTGCAATTGACAATTATGATCTCAATTATTTAAGATCAAATATGGCGTATGTACCGCAAGATGTTCTTTTATTTTCTGGAAGTATTTTTGAAAACATACATTTCGGTAATCCAAATGCTGCAGAAGAAGAGGTAATTGAGGCCGCGAAAAAAGCAAATGCCTGGGAGTTTATAACTTCTTTTCCAAGTGGTATGGAAACTGAGGTGGGTGACAGAGGGATACAACTTTCAGGAGGGCAAAAGCAGCGTATAGCTATTGCTAGAGCGATTCTAAAGAACCCAATCATATTAATATTAGATGAGGCAACCTCTGCACTCGATTCAGTATCTGAAAAGTTAGTCCAAGAGGCGCTCGATGTTCTCATGAAAGACAGAACATCAATCGTTATTGCACATCGTTTATCTACCATTAAAAAAGCAGATATGATTCTTGTTTTAGAAAACGGTGTCGTTTCCGAATCAGGAAAACACAAGGACTTAATGTCGAATAATGGTGTTTATGCAAAACTGGTTGAAATGCAACAGCTTGACACCTGACAAGGCGAATTTTAATTCTTTAGATAATAAACATATTATGACAAGATTAGTTTTTTTATTTTTTCTCTTTTTTTCTTTTGGGTTTTTTGGTCAAAAAACACCTACAATTATAGAGCTTCTTGGTCACGAGGTAGGTGCTGAGTTTTCTCGTCACCATCAAGTATGTACTTTTTATGAGCGGCTTCACGTTGCTTTTCCTGAAGAGACAGTTCTTCTGAAATATGGTGAGACGAATGAAGGGCGTGACTTGATTTTATTTTTTATTGGCAGTAAGGCTTTAATTTCTAATCTTAATGAACTTCAAGTCAAACACCTTAAACGAGACCCAACTGCTCTGACCCCGATTGTTTGGTTAAGTTACAATGTTCATGGTAATGAAAGCTCTGCAACTGAAGCTTCAATGGAAACAGCATACAAGTTGTTGACAGAACATTCTACATGGCTTGATGAAACGTTGGTAATCATCGATCCTTGTTTGAATCCAGACGGCAGGGATAGATATGTCAATTTTTATAAGCAATACGAAACAGTTCAGGAAAACATCGATCCCGCTTCAATTGAACATAATGAACCTTGGCCAGGCGGAAGGTTTAATCATTATTTATTCGATTTAAACAGAGATTGGGCCTGGTTGACGCAGGTTGAGAGTCAACAAAGAATGATGGTTTATAATAAATGGATGCCTCATGTTCATGTAGATTTTCATGAGCAAGGTTATAACGAACCCTATTATTTCCCGCCTGCCGCTGAGCCTTATCATGATATAATTACAAGTTGGCAAAGAGAATTTCAAGAACGTATTGGTAAAAATCATTCAAAGTATTTTGATCAGAAAGGTTGGTTGTATTTTTCAAAGGAAATATTTGACCTATTGTATCCGAGTTATGGGGATACTTACCCGATGTATAATGGTGCTATAGGTATGACGTATGAGCAAGCTGGAAGCGGTAGAGCTGGTAAAAGTGTTAAAACTGCTTTAGGTGATACTTTAACCCTTCGAGATCGCGTAATTCATCATGTTACTGCCGGACTATCAACAATTGAGGTGAGCATTGAAAATAAAGATGAGTTACTTAAAGGTTACCTTGGTTTCAATCAAGAGCGAGATTATAAATACGATTATTACATTCTACGTGGTAACGCACAACGTCTGGATAAGTTGAAGGAGTTTTTAAGTAAACATGAAATTACTTTTGGTAGCACTCGCAGTGATGAAAATTTAAAAGCCTGGTCATTTAATCTAGGCGAGGTAGTAGATATTTCAATTCAAGAAAACACGGATTTGATCCTTTCAACGAAACAATTAAAGGGACCAATGATTCAGGTACTATTTGAGCCGGAAACTTTTCTATCAGACTCTCTCACCTATGATATAACCGCTTGGTCTTTACCTTTCGCCTATGGTATAGATGCATACGGTGTTAATGGAGAAGTCGAAGTTAAGCAAGGGCCCAAGTCTGGCGAGATGAAAATTGACATGCCTAATTGCTATGCATATTTATGTAAATGGAATAGTATGAATTCAGCCTCTTTTTTGCAATCTATTCTTGCTAAAAACATTGCGGTTAAGGTGGCCGAAAAAGCATTTGAAATTAAGGGTCAAAATTTCCCAGTAGGTACTTTAGTAATCCCTCGGGGTGTGAATCAAAGTATTGCTGAATTTGATGATATCATAAAGAGCTCTGCAAATCAAACGAGGGTAGATATTTACCCTGTAGCTTCAGGTTATGTCTCGAAGGGTAAAGATTTCGGATCCTCTTCTTATCAAGAGATTTATCTTCCGAAAGTAGGGGTTTTGTCCGGAGGAGATTTATCACCACTGAATACAGGTGAGATTTGGCACTTTTTTGAAAAGGAACTGGATCTACCTTTTCGTATGTTTAGAATTTCAGAATTAAATAGAAGGGATAATATTTCGGACTTGGATGTTATCGTGTTACCCGAGGGTCAAGTTTCTGAGATGCAGCTTGAAAAACTTAGAGATTGGATCGATAATGGTGGCAGATTACTTGTATTTGGAGAAGCTGCATATAATTTTGTCGATGATTTTGAAATAGCCGTGAAGGATGTGGAGTTTGATTATTCTGCAAGTGAAAGAGAGGAGCTAAGCATGCTCATTACTGGTGCAATATTTAATTGCGAGCTCGCTGAAAAATCCAATTCATTAATTTTTGGTTACGAACGTTATCATTCTTTGCGTCAATCAGCAGCAAACTTTAGTCTTAAAAATGGGAAAACTTTACTGTCCCTTTCCTCTAATCCGAAGGCTGTTTCAGGTTTCGTTGGTTATAAAGCAAAGGAAAACCAGAGTGATGCAATGATACTGGGGGAAGAGACTTATGGTAAAGGAACGATTGTATACTTCTGTGATAATCCTCTATTTAGAGGTTTTTGGGAGCATGGAAAGCTTTTGGTTGCGAATGCAATATATTTTGGCAATGATTAATAAAAAGATTGCTCTTGTGGCTTGTGTTGCAGAGAAACAAGACTTCTCTTGCAGTGCAAAGGACATGTATATCTCTAAAGAATTTAAATTTTGGATGAAATATGCCTTTGATTGGGGGGCGAATAAAACATTCATTTTATCGGGTAAATATGGCCTGCTTGATTTGGAAGAAAAGATAGAGCCCTATGACTTTAATTTAAATCTCCAACCTATGGAATATAGAAGGTTGTGGGCTGAAAATGTTTTAAGTAAGCTTGAACAAAAAACCTCATTTACCAGAGATCATTTCCTGATTTTGAGTAACCACATTTATGCGAAAGACCTTGTTAGGAGTTTTAGGCATTATGATATGCCGCTAAATATCCAATAGTTAAAGTAAGCCTTTTACCTTCAAGAACTCTTCTAAAGAATCAATGTCAGCGTAAAGAACATCTCTAGCTTTACTTCCTTGGAATGGACCTATAATACTCAAGGATTCGAGTTGATCCACGATTCTACCAGCGCGATTATAACCTAGTTTTAGTTTTCTCTGAAGCAAACTTGCTGAACCTTGCTGATTAATGACTACAATTCTTGCGGCATCGACAAACATGCTGTCCATTTCGTCCATATCCATATCCCCTTTACTTTCGCTTCCTTCGGGAACATATTCAGGTAATATCAGTGCATCGGGGTAGGCTCTCTGGCCACCTATGAAGCTGCAGATGTCTTCAACTTCAGGTGTATCTACGAACCCACATTGTAGCCTAATCATTTCTTGCCCTGTTGAGATTAACATATCACCTCGACCGATAAGTTGATCGGCTCCTGAACCGTCTAGAATTGTTCGGGAGTCAATTTTTGACAAAACTCTAAAAGCTATTCTCGCCGGGAAATTTGCTTTTATCATTCCTGTAATTACATTTACAGAGGGGCGCTGTGTTGCGACTATAAGGTGTATTCCTATGGCTCTAGCGAGCTGCGCAATTCTTGCAATTGGGTGCTCTACCTCTTTTCCTGCAGTCATTATAAGGTCTGCGAATTCGTCAATCAAAACGACGATATACGGTAAATACTTATGACCTTTTTCGGGATTTAGTTTGCGCTTAATGAATTTTGCATTGTACTCCTTTATTGTTCGTACTTGTGCATCTTTGAGAAGTTCGTATCGCTCGTCCATTTCGATACAGAGAGAATTTAAGGTATTTACAACCTTTGAAGTATCTGTAATAATGGCCTCCTCTTCTCCAGGTAATTTTGCAAGGAAGTGTCTCTCGATTTTGTTATAAAGTGTAAGTTCAACCTTCTTGGGATCAACTAAAACAAATTTCACTTGAGAAGGGTGTTTTTTATAAAGTATAGAAATTAATATTGCGTTTAGTCCGACTGATTTTCCTTGACCTGTTGCACCGGCAACAAGAAGATGAGGCATTTTTGTCAGATCAAAAACAAAAGTTTCATTTGTAATCGTTTTGCCCATAACCACTGAAAGCTGACCATCATGATTTTGGAATTTCTCTGAAGCGATTAAGGAACGCATGCTGACCATGTCAGGACTTGAATTAGGCACCTCAATGCCTATTGTTCCTTTTCCAGGGATTGGTGCAATAATTCGAATACCTAATGCACTTAGACTTAAGGCAATATCATCCTCGAGGTTTTTGATTTTTGAAATCCGGACCCCAGGTGCAGGTACAATTTCATAGAGCGTAACTGTTGGGCCAACGGTAGCTTTAATTTTAGCAATATCTATTTTGTAATTAGATAAGGTTTCAATAATCCTATCCTTATTGGTTTCAAGCTCTTCTTTGTTTATCGAGACACTACCAGAACCGTAGTCTTTTAACAGCTCGACAGAGGGAAGCAAATAACCCTCTAGATCTGCTTTTGGATCGAATTCCCCATGCTCCTCAACGAGTTTTTCTGCTAGGGTTTGTTCTCCAAGCTCACTCTCATCGACCATTGCCTCCTCTTCAGCAATTTCAATCTCAAAAGAATCTTCTTTTCCCCCCTCGGGTTCTTCCAAAACAGGAGCGGTAGCTGTAGAAAGTTCTTGTGCCTTGTTTTCTTGAGTATCAACTTGAAGTTCAGCTTTATTTTCCTTCTCTAAGTCGTTCTCTGTTTCGGTAAAGTCAACAGTTTTTGAAACGATATCTTCTGTTATTTCTTCTTCTGTTATGGGGTTTATGACCACCATGTTTTCTTCTTCGGTTTCTTCTTGTTCATTTGCAGAAATTTCCTTTTCAGACTTTTTTGGGAAGAAGAAGTTGAAAAAAGCAGTATAGTCAGGACTAAATAGCAAAGTGATTATAACATAGAGAACAACAATATTAAAACTTAATGTGCCAATTGTACCGAAAGTTTGAAGGAGCCAACTATTTATATAGTACCCGAATTTACCTCCTAGGATGTGCACATCCTGAGAGAAAAAGGCAAGGAATACAGAGCCCCACAGCATAAAAGCCATTGTGGTTGAAAATGCTTTCCATGACGGCAAGAGCGATTTTCCAAATAATATTTTAAAGCCCAAAAGAAACATAAGTAAGCATATACCAATAGAAGTAATGCCAAAAAGATTGAAAAATAATAGGTGAGACATCCAAGCACCAAATTTCCCCAGCGTGTTCTTGATTTCGATATCTGGTTGATTAAAAATAAAATCAAAGAAAGCGCTATTTATTAGCTTGTCTTGATCTTGTTGCCAAGTAAACATGTAGGAGATACACGCAATAAAAAGAAATATAGAGAACATCAAAAGAAAAGAACCTACGATTGTAGAAACCTTTTTCATATCAATTTTTGATGTAATTGATTTGTTTTTTTTTGAATTACTCGATTTTTTCGCGCCGCTTGATTTTTTAGTGACACGTTTTTTCGGTTTTTTATTATCTACTGGTATAAACTCGTTTTCCTCCATTCATTTTGAACTATCCTACGAATATAACTTTAAGCCCCTCAAGTTTTGAGGAAGATCCTCGTATGTATGAACAATCTAGTGTTCATTATAAACAATAATACAAGAAGTTCGTTACTGTCAATTCTGAATAAGGGAAAGAAAATCTTTTAAGGAAAGTACATTATAACCTATTGGGATTTGAAATAAGACAATCGGTGGATCATATGGTTTTATGGATTCTAAGGTATACAGATAAAGTCCTTTTTCAGAAATAACGTAGTATTTTATTGGTAATCCTTTGAGTTCAGGATAGGCTAAGTTGTATTTAGCAGGTATATTTTTAGTGTGCCAAACATAAAGGTCATTACTTAACATGGGGTGCTGAAGTATATTTGGGTATCCTTTAAGACCTGAAATCCTTTTTTTTGGAAAACATTTTTTTTGCAGCGCGTAGTTGTTAGATATCGACGAGTCCTTATTTGAGGGAAGCTGTACCGCATAGTTCATAGAGTCCATGCTAACAAGCAGTATTTTTTTATCAAGTCTCAAATGCTCAATACTCTCTTGAATACCATTTTCTGAGCTGAAATGAACCCGTTTCAATAAAGAGTCTTTGGCGTAAATAATCATTTTTTCTTCTGCAGTATCGCCTCCAAGGGAAAAGTCTTTTTCAAGTTTCTCCTGACTTACTTTCGTGATATTGTAGGTGAGTTCTCCTGAAAATACTTTTTGTTTTTGACTAAAAACTGTGCTTATTTGAATTCCAGTTTGAAACATAAATAATATGTAGAGGAAGTATTTGATTTTCATAGGTTGAAAGTAATCATCTATCATGAGTTGGCGAAGTGTTCTTTCAATTATTACAACCTTCTCTTCCCCAGCTTCACTTTAGATGTTTTTACGGTATAAGTATTTTACCTATTTTCGTTTCCGATAAAAGAAGAAAAAGCATGCATCTTTGGGTAAAAAATGAGGTAGGTAAGCTGAAAACTGTAGTGCTTGGCATTGCAAAGGATTTTGGTGGGACGCCTGAAGCAAGTGCTTGTTATGACCCGAAGTCTTTAGAAAATGTTCTAAATGGTACCTATCCCACTGAAAATGATTTGGTTCAGGAAATGACGCATTTTTGCGAAATCCTCGAACGGCATGATGTTGAGGTATTGCGACCTTCTAACATATCTGGATTGAATCAAATTTATGCACGAGATATTGCTTTTGTTATTGATTCTAAACTATGCATTCCTAATATCATTGAAGACCGCTCAGAAGAACTTCAAGCCCTAAAAAGCCTCATTGAAAGTTTTGACCAAGATTCGATTGTCAAAATGCCTGAATCTGCTCGTATAGAAGGTGGCGATGTGCTTTTAGTTGATGGATATATCCTAATTGGTTATTCTGAGGAGGAGGATTTTGAAAGGTATAAAGTTGCAAGAACAAATAGGGAAGGAGTATCATTTATAAAAACACAATTTCCCGATAGAAAAGTACTTGCCTTTGAATTAAATAAATCAGATACGGAGCCGATAGGAAGCGCTTTGCATTTAGATTGTTGTTTTCAACCTGTTGGAAGAAACGGTGCGATCATTTGTGAGGCAGGATTTAAAAATAAAGAAGACATCAGAACCTTAGAACAGATGTTTAACAAAGAAAATATTATTCGCATTAACGCGGAAGAAATGTATCACATGAACTCAAATCTTTTTTCGATTTCGGAAGATGTGATAGTTTCTCAACCTTATTTTAGTATTCTGAATGAAAAGCTTCGTAAACAAGGTCTTATTGTTGAGGAGGTGCCTTACAATGAGGTTTCTAAGATGGGAGGGCTTTTCAGGTGTTCAACAATGCCATTAAAACGACTATGAAACAACTTACCTCGAACTTATTAATGATTGAACCTGTTGCGTTTCGATTTAATGAGGAAACTGCAAAGAATAACTTTTATCAAAAGCATCTAGATACCATTTCTGCTGATGAGGTGAAAGTTAAGGCATTGGCTGAATTCAATGACTTTGTTAATAAGCTTAGGAACCATGGTGTAAATGTTCATGTCTTCAAAGACACGATTAAGCCTGACACTCCTGATTCTATATTTCCTAATAATTGGGTTTCCTTTCATCAAGATGGTAGAATCGCCTTATACCCAATGTGTGCTGAAAATAGGCGATTAGAGCGTAGAACAGATATTCTTGAAACTCTAAGAAATGATTTTGAGATTTCTTCAATAGTTGATTTTTCACACTATGAGTTGGAGGATTTATTTATGGAAGGAACGGGAAGTATGATTCTTGACCGCGAAACTAAAATTTGCTATGCAGCAATTTCAATTCGAACGGATGAAAATATTGCAAATGAATTTTGTGATGAATTTGGTTACGAATTGGTTTCGTTTACCGCCAATCAAACACATAATGGAGAACGCTTAGCTATTTACCATACCAATGTAATGATGTGCGTAGCAGATAAATACGCTATTGTTTGTATGGATACAATTGACAATATAGATGAACGAAATAAGGTAACGCAGAGCCTCATTTCTTCTGGAAAAGAAGTTATTGAAATTACTGAAGCACAAAAAGGAATGTTTGCAGGTAATATGCTTCAAGTAATGGGTCATGAGCCTCTTTTGGTTATGTCTTCTTCGGCTTTTAGTAGTTTGACAAAACAACAAATTGAAAAAATTCAGGCATACAATCCTATTTTGCATAGTAGTTTAGATACGATTGAAGCTTGTGGAGGTGGCAGTGCGCGTTGTATGATGGCTGAAGTATTTCTTCCTTCACGAAATTAAAATGATTTAAAGGTTTTGTTGATATTTTAATTAGTTTCGGGGAAGGTGTTTCGAAAAGTTATTTTTTTGTAATGGAAAGGAACTTTTATTTTGTTTCGTCCAAACCATAGTAAATCCGATCTACAATCATGAAATTATTACTTTTTATTCTTGCCTTTACATTTGCAATCAAAGGGTCTGCCCAAATAGATGGCGCAAACTTATTCTCAACCAATCAGGTTGTATCCATAGATTTAGACTTTCCTCAAAATGATTTTTGGCAACAACTTCAGGATAATTATGAAAACATAGATATCGTAGGATCCGTTTATATTCCAGCCCAATTAACCTTGACAGATCTCACAGGTACTTATGTTTTTGACAGCGTAGGGGTACGATTGAAGGGGAATTCAAGTGATATCCATCCTGGAAACAAAAAAGCATTTAAAATCGATTTCAATAAATTTAAAGTAGGTCAAAATTATGACGGTCTAAAAAAGCTCAACTTTAGTAATTCTTTTAAAGATCCAACCTTTATGAGAGAAAAACTCTTTTTTGATCTATGCAGAGAGCACGGCGTTCCTGCACCTCGAGCGAATTATGCTAATGTGAAATATAATGGCGAAGATTGGGGGTTCTACACACTTATAGAACAAATTGATGACCAGTTTCTCGATTGGCGTATTGGCAATGATTCAGGTAACTTATTTAAGGCGGGATCAAATTTTAGTGGTGGAGATGGCGAGGCAAATCTTGTTTATTTGGGATTGGACCAATCCTTATACGAGTCATCGTATGAACTGAAATCTAACGAGGAAACCAATGATTGGTATGATCTTATTGATTTTATATACTTTTTAAATAGTTCCTCAGATGCTGAATTCGAATCAGGTTTGCCCTCGAGATTGGACTTAGCCCCCTTTTTAAGTTCGGTAGCATTCAATAACTTATTTAGTAACCTTGATACATATACCCTCTCTGCAAGAAATTATTATTTATACCATAACATGTCCACAGACCTGTGGGAATGGATCAAGTGGGATGCAAATGAGACCTTTGGTTCTTATGCTTTTGGTGTTCAAACACCAATGACCAATTTACCTATAGACTTTTTTCAAGGACAACGGCCTTTGCTCGAACGTGTTTTTGAAAATGAGCTATTCATGAATCAGTACACTTCAGAGATTTGTTTGCTATTAAATACAGTATTTAATCCTGAGTATTTGAATCCCATTATTGATAATTACAAAGAATTAATTCAACAATATGTTTATGCTGACAATAATAAAATGTTTAGTAATAATGACTTTGACACGAATATCAATTCTAACCTCGGAGGCCCTGGCGGTACTATTTATGGATTAAAATCATTTATTCAAGCCCGTTATAATTATTTATCTGCTGCTGTAAATTGTAATGCTTTTGCATCTCTTCCTTCGTTTATATCTAAGGATTTTTCAGTTTATCCCAATCCTTCAAATGGATTACTGAATATTCATGGGGTTGATAGTTATCCAGTTGCCTACGAAGTGTATAGTATTGAAGGTAAATGCGTCTTAAGTGGACAGCTCCATTCGAATGAACATATTTTAGATATGTCAATGTTACAACCTGAAATGTATCTCCTTAAAATCGGAAATAAGCCGCTTAAAGTTATTAAGCAATAATTAATTTGCTTAAAGTGTAATAGAATTACGATTATCTTTATAACAAATGTGAGTCGAAAGGCGCACAAAACTCTATGCTATGAAATCGTTTTTTGTTTTTTCTCTTTCACTTGTAGTCATTCTATTTTCCGCTCAATATTCTGCACAATGCACAGTTGATCAAAGCTATACGGTTGCTGGAATTTACCCGAATCCACTTCCCATAGGGTACACAGGTCAACCTTATTCTGAAGATATTACATTTGTAATGCCTGTGGATACAAGCGGTGCGACAATAAATAATTTTGAAATTGTTAGTATAGCATTGCCTGTAGGCCTCAGTTGGGCTTGTAACAACGCTGCAAATGGCTGTAATTATAATCCTCAAGACAATGTCTATGGTTGTATTAACGTTTATGGAACACCAATTTTGGCAGGGACTTATGAAGTAGAGGTCAGTATTCTCGTCGATGTTACGGCTTCAGGGACAAATATTGATAATATTCCGGTTCCTTTCTTTGTTACGCTAGAAATCCAAACACCAGCTATTGGTAATTCTGGATTTATTTCAAATCCTCCTTCAGGTTGCTTGCCCTTAGAAGTTGCGTTTACGAATAATAATCCTGGACTATTGTATTATGAATGGGACTTTGGAAATGGTGCCAATAGTAATGATGAGAGTCCCGTAAATCAGTTTTATAGTGAGCCTGGGACCTACGCTGTACAATATGCGGCGTATAACAATATAGATACCTTGGATAATTATACTTTAACTGAAGTTACTATTCTTGATGTAAGTGAAAATTGGTTGGGACAGCCTTGGGGTTGGGAGCCTTTAAATGGCAATAATCCAGACCCCTATTTCCAACTCTTGGAGGATGGGAATTTAATCTATCAATCGGGATACGAATACAATAACGATGGACCCATCACTTGGTCCGTTAATATTAATATGGATCCTACAAAACAATACAAAATTAAAGTAATGGATGCGGATGAAACTGCGGCACAAACCAATGCTGCAGAGATCACTTACGGTGGTGATGACGAATGCGGAAACCACATAATGAATTTTTCAAGTTGTTCGAGCTGCGGCGCAGGCTCTTATGCTAATGTTGCCTATAATATTGCCTACCAGGAGATTTTCCCGGTCCCTTCTGTTCAAAGTATAGATACCATTCTTGTTGGTGCTGCCCCCGGAATTCCAAATATTGTATACGATTCCACAGCGTACACGGTTAGTACAGATTCGTCTCAATACATATTGCAGTGGTCTATTGATAGTTCCTTTTGGACCAATCATACCGATGCTTTGGAGTCCATAGACCAGACAGGTTTTTACTATGTTACGGCGTATAGTCCATTAGGCTGCAGCGCAACCTCGGATTCTGTATTTGTTATTTATTGCGACACGACACTGGTTTTTGAAATTGAAATTGATGGTGCAGAAAACTTGTATGTTCCGAATTTACCTGATGGGTATGGTGTTCAGTGGTATTTAGATGGGGTAGAGATTAGTGGTGCCACCTCTTATGACCATCAACCCAATGAAAATGGAGATTATGTAGCTTATGTGTACGATAGTCTTGGTTGTGATTTCCTGACTGCGCCTTTCGTTTATTATAATGATGCGAGCATTCAAGAGCTTCAAAGCGACTGGTGGTGCTACCCAAATCCAGCGCAAAGCCAATTTGTAGTCATGTGGCCTGATAATATGAACTTGGAATCCTTGACTCTTTTTAATATGGAAGGTAGACTCATGTATACAGCAGATGTGCATACGGCACCTCAAATAATCGATATTTCTCGACTATCAAACGGTATGTATATGCTGTTTGGTGAAGGGGAGAAGGGGGTGCTGAAAAAGCGTGTGGTGGTAAGTCATTAATTAGTTTTAGTTAAAAAAAGTATGAAAACTACATTAACTACATTATTTTGATAATATATAATATGAAATATACTCGATACTCACTCCTATATTTATTCTCTGTAATATGTACGCTTAGTTTTTCTCAAAAAGATATTTTGTCCGATCAAAAGTTATTTGGACTGACTTTTTTGGATGGTCAGGAATATCTGGACTGCAAAATGTGTAACCTAGAGGGGGATGAGAAAATACAAATTGATGAAGTTGAACAGAAAATAGAGAACTTAACACCCAAAGAGCAAGTAGCTAAATTAGAGGAATTGCTTTCAACAGATTGTGCTGATAATGTAAAAGCGCGTATGGCAATGACAATTGCTCGAGTCAAGTACGAACAAATAATTTCAGAAGATCAGATGAATTACAGTATTTATCAATCTGATTATTACGAAAGAGGTACTATTTCTTTAAATAGGAAAGAAATCCATGGAGCTCTAGAAGTTTTAGCATGGTTTGATAAGGCCATTAATTATGCCGGAGATGCAGGTTCAAAATCTTATTTAAAAAAAGGAAGAATGCATTACATTGTGGATGAGGGATTTTTTTATGCAATAATGGATGAAAATAACCTTGATTATTCTTCACTAATCAAAAGTATTGCAGGGTTAAAAAATAGTCCAGATGAAAAAAGGATTCTGGAATTGTTAAATGTCGATTATAATACTTCGGGTTATGTTCCATTTGGTCACTACTGGGGTTTGAATACAGGCCTTATATACTCCTTCGGAAAAGATTCTTGGATTGGTGGCGAGATCGGTATTGACTACGTGGAAGATAAAAATCCGTTTAAAAACTATTATCGATTTAGCTGGTTAAGTATGTCCTTTCAGCACAATTTGAATACGGGTTCAAATGATATTTCTTTTGATGCAATAAAGTTAAGACAGACAGGGATTTTTAATCTAAATGCATCACAATTCGGTTTCCATCAAGGTTTACCAGGTGTAGATGGTGTAAAATGGTTTTACCGTCCGGAGATTGGACTTTCTTATGGTCCTTTTTCTGTCAGTTATGCTTACAATTTAACATTCAATAAAGATATACGTAGCCTTACAGAAAAGAATATGCTGGTGGTCAAATTCTCATACCCATTTATTCGTATTTCGAGGTACCAATAGAATTTTTATCAATTAATGACAATTTCTATTGATATCGACAATAATTTCCCTTTCAGATAGATAGTTTTTTTCCTTTCTCTTACGATAGCGTTTTGATACCTTTTTATTTTTTTCAAAAAAAGCAACACCGTCGAGTAGCTGAATACCGAGTCCACGTTTGATGGTTTCTCTATCCGCGTTTCTCTCGGTCCTGCGCATTGTCCTTTTATCAAAAATGTAGGCTGTAATAAAACCAAGAAGCTCACGATTGTTCATCGAAGAATAGTCGATGAGGTGCGCAAATTCGTGTCCAATCCATCCAACAAGACCATTAAAACTTAGTTCTGTATAATTGAGTCCTGTTAGGTTTGGATTGTTATTCACAAAAATACTGTAACCTCTTTTGTTTTTTCGTTTTACTATAAAGCTTCGACTAGGTTGGGCTTGCATCGTACTTTTGATTGATTTAAGCTTGAATGAAATTTTTTTATGATGAAGTTCAGGGTAGTGACTCAAAGCTACGTAAAAGGCAAGTTTCAATCGCTCATCATCCGTATGCAGATATTTTTTTTGACCCATCAGCACTTCGTAAATTTTTAGGGAATCGACATACTCGTTTAATTTATAAGATGTCGTATCGCAATTTACATGGATTTCAGAATTGAGATTTTGGGAGAAAATTATAAAAGCATCGGTGGATATAAAAAGGGATAAAAAAAAACAATATTTCACCAGCATATCTTAAAGATAAGAAACTGATAGATAATTATTGTATCACA
>JAQXCN010000073.1 GCA_029251865.1 Crocinitomicaceae bacterium
AAAAAAACATTTAAAAGAATTGATCTATAGATGAATAGAAAAGGCTTCTGTACAGTTTTGGGCACAGGCACATCCCAAGGAGTACCCGTTATCGCATGTGAATGTGAAGTTTGCACGTCAAAAGACCCTAAAGATAATAGAGGTCGTTCATCCATAATGTTGAGCCTCGGGGGTGAGAATCACGTTATAGACGCTGGTCCAGACTTTAGACAACAGATGTTACGCGAAAAAGTAAAAACGCTCAAATCTATAATTTTCACCCATGAGCATAAAGACCATATTTCTGGACTTGACGACGTTAGGGCTTTCAACTTCAAGGAAAAAAGAAATATGGATGTCTATGCAAATGCCCAGGTACAAGATGCTCTTCACAGGGAATACCATTATATTTTTGCATCAAAAACGTATCCAGGTATACCAAAAATAAACCTAGAAACCATTAAAAGTGAGCCTTTTGAAATAAGTAACAACACATTACTTACACCAATTGAAGTCTTGCATTACAAACTTCCTGTACTTGGTTTTAGAATAGGCGATTTCACCTATATTACCGATGCAAAAACAATCTCTACAGAAGAGCGTAAAAAGATAAAAGGAACGAAAACACTGATCATTAATGCATTACGAAGAAAGCCGCACCTCTCCCACTTCAACCTTGATGAAGCCTTGGCATTTATTAAAGAAATCGGTCCTGAAAAGGCTTATCTAACGCATATTTCCCATTTGTTTGACACCCATGAAAATATAAGTAAAGAACTTCCTGATGGCGTTTTCGCAGCTTATGACGGGTTACAAATACCTTTTAAATACTAATACTAACATTCCATTGGTGAAAGTATTGAACGATACAATGTATCGCGTACCTCCAAATAAAATAAATTCGCACTGTGTCAGGAAAGAAATTTATAGATATTGAAACGCTCATCGAGAGTAAAAACCCGAGACTTCTAAGACTTTTACCAGGTTTCATTTTAAGCTATCTTAAACGCATTCTTCACGAGAAAGAGATTAATGAATTCCTAGCAGTGCATCATGAAAAGAAAAATCAAGATTTCTGCGACGCCGTAATGAAATATTTTAATATCGAAGTCAAAGTACATGGAATTGAAAAAATACCTAAATCTGGACCTGTAATTCTTACCATGAACCACCCTCTCGGTGGAATGGATGGTATTGCATTCATTTCGGCAATTGGCGCTCATAGAAAGGATATTAAGTTTATTGTAAATGATATTCTCATGAATTTAGATAACCTTGCTGATTTATTTGTAGGTGTCAATAAACATGGGAAAAATAAAACCTCCGTTCGGAAACAAATTAATGATGCCTTTGCCTCTGAACATGCCATATGCATATTCCCTGCCGGACTCGTAAGTAGAAAGGTTAACGGAAAAATCACCGATTTGCAATGGAAAAAAACATTTGTAACCTACGCTAGATCTATGAAGAGAAAGGTAGTTCCAATCTACATCGACGGTAAACTTTCTAGGTTTTTTTATCGATTACATAGGTTCAGAACTACATTGGGAATAAAAGCAAATATTGAAATGCTTTACCTTTCAAACGAAATGTTTAAACAGAAAAATAAAACCATGCATTTTCATGTCGGTGATCCGTTAGAAGGAGAATCATTTAAGAATGAAATGAATGAAATGCAGGCGGCACAAGAATATAAAAAAGAAGTATACGCAATCAAAGCTAAACTCTAATGGAGATGATAGAACCAATTTCTAGAGCATTACTAGAATCAGAATTGAATGAAAAAACATTTATTCGAAATACACGAAAAGGCGGGAATGAGATATACACTGTTAACCAACACAATGCGCCGAATACATTAAAAGAAATAGGTCGCTTAAGAGAGCTGACTTTTCGAGCATCAGGTGGTGGAACTGGAAATGCTATTGATTTAGACCATTATGATCTAGATAAAATATGCTACCAACAATTAATAGTTTGGTCTCCAGAAGACAAAGAAATTATCGGTGGATATCGTTATATAAAATGTTTAAATGCAATCGCTGATTTACAAAATATACTTTTGTCAACCACCCATTACTTCAGCTTCACTCCAAGGTTTATAGCGGACTATCTTCCTTATACTATTGAATTAGGTAGAAGCTGGGTACAGCCTGGTTATCAACCATCTGTAAATCCTAGAAAAGGTCTATTTGCCTTGGATAATATATGGGACGGACTGGGAGCAATTATAAAATTCAATCCTGAAATAAAGTATTTCTTTGGGAAGGTTACGATGTATCCGAATTACAATAAAGAAGCAAGAAATTACTTGCTGACATTTATGAATTATTTCTTTCCAGATAAAGCGCTTCTTTTACAGCCACACAATCCTTTAAATTTTAGCGAAAAACAAAATGACTACTTAGACCAATTCAAAAACTTAAGTTTTCCCGATGCCTACAAAGCTTTAAATTCCTTTGTAAGAGAAAAAGGCGAATTTATCCCTCCGCTGATTAATATTTACATGAATCTTTCTCCAAGTATGAAAACGTTTGGAACTGCAGTTAATTCGGATTTTGGAAATGTAGAAGAAACAGCTATACTCGTAAAGATCAATGATATTTATCCTGAGAAAAAAGAACGACATCTCGACTTCTAAAACTTATTTATAAAGTAGTCCTCTATACCACCTAAATGCTTTATTCCTGAGAGTTTAATCAACCTTTCTTTCAATCTCGATATCTTGACGTCAACATGATTGATATGAAGCTTTTTTCCTATAACTTGAGATGACTTCCCATAGAAATACTTCATTTTTAGAATCAATGCGTCACGCTTTGGGAGCAATCCAAGTAAGTGATTCATAACTTCCTCTTCATCCAAAGTCTGAACCCCTAGTTTATACTCAACATCAAATGGTGATTTTTCAACGGCTATTGCGTAGTTTTCAATATGACGAGATGAAAATCCTTCTCGGTCAATATTTATTCGTCTTTTAGCATTTTTTTGTCGCAAAGCTGATATGCAAAAATTTGAGACTACTGCTTTGAGCCAGCTAGCCGTATGGATGAGATCTATAGAAGTTTCATAATGAGATTCCACAAGAATAAGTAAGTGGATAAGAAAGTCCTGATATACATCTTGCGCCTCTTCCTTGCTTTTAAAATGTTTTCGGATTACACTAAGAAACAAAGAGTCATACCGATTTAAAAGTTCATTAAATACAGTATGGTGTTTCCTTTGATTCATTTGCTATGTCGAATAATGTGCTTGATTCGAGATCAATTGCTCTACTCCTTTAACGTTAAATGTAGAAACTTCGTCTACGTAGGAGAGTGCGTTTAACATTTTTTGTAAAACGGACGCTTCATCAGACTCCTTTGTGCGAATTAAAAAAGTATTCTTTTTAAATTTTTTAAGCACATATATAACCTGAGAAATTTCTTTCCGAATGTCCTTTGCTACCATTCCTAGCGGATAGATGAAAATAAAGGCGTCTGAAACAGTGGGATTTAAGAACTGAACCTCTTCCTTAATCATGTTAGGATTTTGATTCGTTTTTGCATAGACAAATGCTTGATAAAGGAGCTCTGAAGGATCGCCAACAATTAAAATATTTTGGAGTGATTTGTTATGATTTACTATTACAGACAAAGCAAAGGCGAGCTCATCTAAAACGTATTTACCATTGTAATCAATAGAAACACCGTTTAAAAGCAACTGATGTGGATCATTCTCAACAAAAGCCTGCCTCTTTTTAAAAACCAAAGTACAAACAGAAAGTTCTGTGTTATTATCTAATTGACCTTTAAAAAGGTTTCCGTGGTTCCCTAAAAGTAAAATTGAATCGAATCTAGGATTGTTCATGACTTTTGTTTTCTTTTCTAACGTTAATAATATAAAAATATAACACTAATTAAGCGTTTATGTAAACGAAAGCAATTATTTTTATACGTAGACGTTACCCTTAATATGCGCGCACTAATCCTCTTGTTTTGTTTTTATCTTTTAGCACCTGGTGTTACGGCTCAAAATCATTACTTCGGACTAAACAGCTTCCCTTTCTTAAATTCTATCTATTCGGCAAGATCAGCCGGAATCGGAAATAATCTAATAACAGTTAGTGATGGAGACTTAGGGTTAACTACCGCAAATCCTTCCCTGCTAATAAAAAAAAACATTAACGAACTTCAAATTGATCAAGCATTAACACCCGCAGGTGGGCAATTGGGTTTGGTCGCTTTTGGATTAAAATCGAAATATGGCGTGATTTCACCAGTTATTCAATTTCAAAATTACGGTGGATTCCAAGGTACCGATGAGCTTGGGAATGAAACCAACAAGTTTTCTGCAATTGACTATACCATTGGTGTGAATTATGGAACATCACTAGGAAAAGTAATTAATGTTGGATTCGGCTTACATCTTATAGGATCACACCTTGAAGCCTATTCATCCTTTGGTATCACAGGTATCTTTGGTGCAAATTACAAACATCCAATTCAAGACTTCTCAGCCTCTTTTGTCGTTAAAAATATTGGCTATCAAATATTCTCCTATGCCAATGCAGAAAGAATGCCACTCCCCGTTGAGGTACAAGCAGGCGTAAGCTATAAGCTCAAGCATGCACCATTCAGGATTTCTGTCATCGGAAAACATTTAAACCACTGGAAAGTGTTGTATGAAGATCCAAATGCACAACCAACTATCGATGGCCTAACAGGAGATACGATAGCAGTTGAACGACCAGGTTTTGGCAAAACATTAGCAAGTCACTTTGCCTATGGGCTTGAATTACTTGCTTCTGAAAATTTGCATTTTAGAGTTGGTTTTGATTATTTAAGAAGAGAGCAAATGAAATTATTGGACAGACCAGGTTTATCAGGATTCTCATTTGGACTTGGATTACAGCTTAAGAAAATTCATATCGACTATGGAGTATTGCTAGTTTCAAAAGCAGGACAGAACCATTATTTGGGTTTATCGACAAATATTGGAAGTTGGAAAAAGAAAAGATTTTAAACCAATACACCTTTTAAGTCTCCTTTTAAGATTAATATTATTTATTTGCATTGAATCCCTACAGTCGGTATTGTTAACACTGAATGCAACCTAACCTAAAATTGGCTCGTCTTTTTTAGACAAACCAAGAACTGTGAGTAAAAAACCAAAAAAAAACACTTCGAAACAACAAAAAAAAGAATCCATTACTGAAAATCCCCCTGATGCCATTTGGAAATACTTCTTTTTAGCATTTATTGAAGGTGCATCGGTAATGGCAGTGGAATTGTTTGGCGCTAAAATGATGACCCCATATTATGGATCTTCTCTGATTGTTTGGACGACAGTAATTGGAATAACGCTACTTTGTTTAACTATAGGATATTATCTCGGAGGTAGGCTATCCATGAAATACAAGCCTCAAAACTTAGTCTTTAATCAGCTCATGATTAGTGTTTTATTAATTGGAATGATGCCTATACTCGCTCATCCAGTTCTTCAGTTCACTGGTGGCTTTAGTTTTTATACTGGTGCTGTTGTAGCTGCGATTATGATTTTTGGTTTCCCCCTTATTTTCCTCGGAAGCACCTCTCCTATTATCATTTTACTCGCAACCAAAGATGTCCAACGAGCTGGAAAGAATGCGGGTTTAGTATACTCAATCTCCACAATTGGTGGCATCTTTATGACTTTCCTTCTTGGTTTTTTCATAATTGAAGAATTTGGAATTACATCTCCAAATATGTTTATTTCTGGGATTTTACTCTTGGTTACAGCTATTCTCCTTTATAATAATTCGAGAAAAGTCTTTATCGGCTTTGCTACTCTGGTTTTTTTATTTCAAACTTTTACTGTTTATGAATCGGACTTACTGCATACCGATGAATCTGATGCTCTGAGCCTCTTGTATGAAAGCGAAGGATTACTAGGGCAATTAAGAGTTCTTGACGAAAACTACCCGGATTTGGGTCTTACCGATCGTTCAATGCTCGTAAATGGTATTCCTCAAACCTTTGTCAATGCCGAAACTGGTTTTTCGTATTGGTATTACGTTCATATGCTTTCTACCATTTGTTCGTCAAAGCCAGCTGGAAGTGATGTTTTACTCCTTGGATTTGGTGGTGGAAGTGTAGCAAATGAGCTAACAAGATTAGATCTGAAAGTCGATGCCGTAGAAATTGATAAACGCATGTATCAAATTGCAAAAGAATATTTTCAATTTAATCCGAAAAACACAACGTTCATCGTAGATGACGCCAGGCATTATTTAAAAATTGCAAAAAAGAAATACGATATAATCATTTTTGATATGATTAAGGGAGAAGTTCAGCCTCCTTATGCTTTAACAAAAGAGAGTTTTTCAGAGGGGTTAAAGCTGCTTAAGCCAGGAGGGCAAATCCTCGTTAATTTCCAAGGACATTTTGATGGTGAACAGGGCCTTCCCTTTAGGTCTATTGTAGCGACCTTAAAGGCTGCTGGATTTAAAAATACTAGATTCCATGTTGAAAATTGCGAACCCAACAGCCCATGTGATTTTATAGTCATCGGCTCAGTTGATGAACCTAACATCACTTTAGACCCGAGTAGAATCAATAGTTGTTGCCAAAACGAATGGTTTGTGCAGGATTTATTAAATGGGAATCGGACTTTCGATTCTGATGCTGGTGAAGGTGATGCAATTGTTTTTACAGATGACCTACCTATTCTAGAACATATTAACTTAAAATCTATTGTCGAATGGCGCACTGCAATGATTGACGTAACTGCAAAACAAAGCCTTGAAGATGGCGTAAGACTATTTAAATAATATCAGATGAATCAACAAAACAAAAGTAAATACCCTGCCTCTTTTTGGTACTTAATATCAATTTCGATTATTGAAGGTGGCGCTGTTATGGCAGTAGAACTTCTAGGCGCAAAACTAATCGCTCCATCCTATGGGGCATCTTTGTATGTTTGGGCAACTACCCTAGCCGTTACTATGGGAGGACTAACAACAGGATATCTTTTAGGTGGGATTATATCAGAAAAATACCCCAACAAAACTGTTTTACATTACATCGTTCTTGCTTCCGCCTTTTTTGTGTCTATTATGCCCATGTCATCCTCGATGATCATGGAGGCAACACTAGGTATGAATCTTAAAGTTGGTATTGTTATTTCCAGTCTTTGCTTTGTATTTCCTCCACTTGTGTTTTTCGGAATGGTATCTCCACTTATCATTAGATTAATTTCAAGAGAGGTTAAAGAGGTTGGGAATTCTGTAGGGACAATTTATTCAATATCAACGCTCGGTGGAATTGCAACAACTTTTTTATTCGGTTTTCATTTTATTCCAACCATGGGGTTGAAATTTAGTACTTACTTAACCGCAATTGCTTTATTCATATTCCCAGTGTATTACTTCTTAAGATTCCGATCTTTTAAAATAAATACAGCAGAGTAAATTGGATTAACTACTATTGCTGATAATGATTCTTTCGTGAAACATGTAAGAATATAAATTACTCTTCATGTTTAGAGCGAAAAACTTCAAATACACCTTTGATTATTTTAGAATATCTTTTATCGCTTAACTTTTCGCATTAAACGCTAATGATATTTGAAAATGTTATACCTAAACTATATTTTATGATTGTATTAGGATTTGTTGTGTACACGCAATTTATTGTTTCTAATTAAGTTCCAAATTAAGTAAGAAAAAGTAAATGTTAAGATGCTTAAACTTTTTTCAAAAATAGTTTCGGAAAAAATATTTCCAAGCGTATTTAGACTAAAAACAGCAAAGAAAATCCATAAAATGGTATTAACGACCTTGAGAGGAATAGATGACAATATATATTCTCCTTTTATTAATAATGTAAATCCAAGTATAACGTTAATCATAATTGATACGCCTTCAAACATATACATTTCTGAGTCGTCGCTCAGCCTTCCTCCCCAAGTGACTTCGTAAGGAATTAACTTAGTTAAAATCGCCAAATGAAAAAGTATAACCATTGCTATTAACCAAAGCAATAATTTAATCGTAAGTTTCAAGTTCATTTTTGAAAGTAGGTTTAGATACTTGTTATTTAAGGGAGACCCTGTTTATCTATTGAGAAATAGATAAGAAAATATTAATAAGACAAATGTTAAGCTTGAAGAAACAGATCTAACTAAGTTGAAATTATTCCACTTCACTTCAATACTTTTTCTAAGAGCTTTGGCTTCATTTATAGAAATGTTATCTAAACTCGTATTATCTAATAATTCATTCAAAGGTATATTTCCTAATATGGTAACGGTAAAAACACCCAACAAATAAATGACAAACGCTGAGATAAAAAGCCAAAAAATATTTTCAGCGCATAAATTAATATAGAAAATAGGCACCGATATAAGAGTAATTAAAGATCCAAGAAAAACAATTTTGAACGGAATATTTAATATTTCTCGATTCATGGATTGCAATGCCCTAAGGTATTCTAAGTCGCTTAATTTACCAATCCCAGGCTTTACAGCATTTGACCACGTAAAAAAAATACCAGCCATTAATCCAACGAATAATATTGCCGAAGGTAATATGATTGTTTCTAATTTCATTAATTCATTTTGTGACAATAAACGCAAATTATGTTTTTCATTTATGTATCAGCTTCGTTTAAGATATCTTCTGACATAAAGAAACCAAAATAGTAAACTAATTTACCATATTCATTTGCCTCGGTGATATCTTGACTTTATTCTGTGAAATCATTAATTCTTTTTTGAACCTTGAAAATTTCAGGCATAAAAAAACCCCCAACTACAATGTAGTCAGGGGTTTAAGATCGGCGTCGACTTACTCTCCCATCCTCAAAAGGACAGTACCATCAGCGCAAGCAGGCTTAACTTCT
>JAQXCN010000048.1 GCA_029251865.1 Crocinitomicaceae bacterium
TTTAGTTTCTTTGGCGCCGGAACCGGCAATGGCAATGCATTACCTGTTGAGCTGATTTCTTTCAATGGTGGATGTAATGAAGGTGTTGTTGATTTGGTATGGCAGACGGCTTCTGAGCAGAGCAGTGAAGACTTTGAAGTGGCCTACTCACGAGATGGTGTAGACTGGAAGACGATTCATACGGAGCCAGCAGCAGGATTTAGCAATACGCTACTCACATACGATTACACACATAATGGAGTGGTATCAGGAAACAACTACTATAGGTTGACACAAAATGATATTGATGGCGCCTCAGTAGTCTATGATAACTTGATTTTGAATGCAAACTGCCAGGCAACGTCTGAAGGTTACTTCTCAGTGTTCCCGAATCCGAGTTCTGGAACCTTCCAGGTGATCATGAATAATGAAAACTTGAAGGGTACGGCTAATATAAACATTGTAGATACAAAAGGTAATGTTGTATTTACCAAGCCAATAGAGGTGAATTCAGGCATTAACATGTATGTGATTCAACGACAGTTATCACCTGGAATCTACTATATAAATATTGATAATGGTGCGATGCGCACGCAAGTGGTGAAGCACAGTATCAGATAGTAAAACAAACAAATAATGAGAAAGCCTCCATAGCAATATGGGGGCTTTTTTTTATTTAAAATTTTAAAGTCTTAGCACCTCTTGGGTGCTCGTTTTGTACGTCGAATATTTCAATTATGAATTCGGAATTATATTTTGTAATTTTGCAGTACTCAATTGGGGCATTAAACCGACCCAATACAGATTTATATTTTTAAATCGCCAGTAATCAGGAGCGAAGCTTATTAAACGCTTTGATTTTATAAAAAGGTGAACTAAAAATCTAAGTCCTAAGACTAAAACTAAAACTCGAACTAAAGAATGAATTTCTTTAAGACAGTTGCGCAATCTAAACTTGCGGGACCGTTTACCTTTTTAATGGTATTTGTACCTGTCCTAATTTCTTATGGACAAAAGAAGATTCTTGTCCAAAATAAGGATATCCCTTCAATGCGGACTACAAATTCATACACGGTAGCGAATGAAGATGGCAGTTATACAAATACGAACCACTCACACCCAATACATTTTAAGGAAGAACAAGCGTTAAAGCCGATTGATTTAAATATTATTGCGAATCTAGGGCTGAAAAATCCAGAGTTCCCCTTTGTAAATCCTTCAAATACGCTCAAGAGTTACATCCCAAGTGAAATCAGTCAAGGTCTATTAACCGAAACCGAAGATGGTTTTGTGATTAAAGACTTTAAAAACCCAAGGATTTATGCAGAAATGCAAGGCAACACAATAAATCCACAATTCATTAATGAATCTGAGGTTCAAGTTCTCGGAGATAAAGCACTATTTCCAAATATTTATAGCGATATAGATCTTTCCGTTCAGATGGATTTTGGGAGAAGGAAAGCGGATTATATTATTAAGTCTGCTGAAGTGCTAAGTGATTTTCCAGAAAATGCAGACTATCTCGTTTTTGAGGAGGAGGTTGTTTTACCGGATAATTGGTACGCTGAATTAAAAGATGAAGTCATTATTCTTTTGAATGAACAGCATAAACAAATAGCAAGTTTCGACAAGCCATTGGTTATTGAGCCTTCAAAGTCGTCTTTGCCTGTCGAATATGAAGGTAATGCCCTAAACCAAGAGGGTAGCTCTGCAAAACTGATTTCATTCGAAATCGAAGCTCTGCCAAACGGCTTTAAACTTAAAACAAAAGTCGATTTGGCATGGATGCGCAGTACCGAACGTGAATTCCCATTAATTATAGATCCAGATTTAATTTCGTTTCAGCCAACAAAAGTCATTTTTGATGAGGCGTGGCCGAATTCAAATCCAGTTCTGAATGAATATCAAATAGCTCCGATAGGTTCAATTATCAATGGGATTTCTCTGGATTTCTCAGCAATAACATACGTGCCAACTGACGTAACTTATGGAATTCAGATGTTTGATTCAGCTGGAGATGGATGGTCCGGTAATTCTATTCAAATTCAAGCCAATGGGACTCAGGTGTTGAGTACACAACAACCCCCTGGTGCATCGATAACAAGATTTTTTACAGTGGGTCACGGTGATGACCTTACAGCAACTTGGACAACGGGAACCAATACCGGGGATATTTCATTTAACATCTTGAACGAGCTTGGTGAAATTGTTTATTCCGGTGTATTCGGATCCACTATAGACTATACAGTTCCTATGAATCCTGATTATTTTTTAGGCTCAAGAAACCTAACGACCTTTCAATATTTATGGTTTGATTATTCCCAAGTTTCAATTGTGGATCAAACAACTATTCCTATTCTTTATGCCTCGGGAGGCACAACCTTTATAAGCCCAGGCACGGGGTCGAGTGGTGATTACGGCTATTCTACGGATACTTTTGATGGGCAAGATGCAAATCAAATATTTACATTTGGCTTAACCACACCCAATCCAGACCCTAATATCAATTGGAGAACCCTACCACTTGATATTACCTTTAGTATTACGTTTATCGCTCCTGATTGCTCTGCCTTGAGCACACCAACTGTGACAAATTCGGACCCTACTGGAATTACCAATGTTACTTTTAGTAATATAAATAATTCATCTTCTGCAACCTCTGGACTGGTAACCACTGGAGTATCGACAGAGGTATGTCGAGGGGGTACTTATGACCTTTCTGCAAGAGTAAACACTGGAGGGAATTATACAACACTAACAAAAGCATGGGTCGATTGGAATGCAAATGATATTTTTGAGGAGGCCTCAGAGGCCTACGTTTTGGGTTATGCCACAAATGTAACCGATGGCGCGACTGATGCGCCAAAAAGTGTTGATGTTCCAATGACTGCAAGTATTTCAACTGTAAAAATGCGTGTTGCTGTTGCTTATTTTGGTACAAATGGTAATTATCCATCAGCTTGTAGTGATGTAGCCTGGGGAGAATTCGAAGATTATTTAATCACCGTTATTAAAAATCCAGAAATAACCATGGCTTCTCCTGTGGTAGATAGTTCAACTTGTGGTATAAAGACCTATCCCGTATCTGTTGATGCTTCTGATGGTAATGGAAGCTGGGACTCGAATGCGCTTGGTCTTTTTCAAGGCCTGCCCAATGAAGCAAATAATATTTATCAAACAGGTGTTTTTGGTGACAGCATAAATGTTTTCTGGACCTCAAATGTGAATGAAGGGATCTGCGAGGGTGCTGTTGCTAATGCCGTAATTCTATTTAACCAGCCGAATACGGAATCTATTGCGAGTTCTTTAGTTACGAATCAATCATGGTTATGGGGTGGCCTTACCAACGATGATTATACAAATCCTGTAAATTGGTACCAATGGAATGGGACAAATTGGGATAAATCGGCATCAGAATTGCCGACTGCTTCTAGTGATGTGTTCGTCTTGGACTTTGACGAGTCTGGAATTTGTGTCAGCGATTATAATGAAGTTGAATTAATTTCTAATGTCGCCTCCTTAACAATTGGAAATGAAGCATCTGCCTCTTTAGACGGTATAATTGAAATACCGGGGAATATTACAAATTTGGGTTCTTTAACGGGTGCGTCGAATAGTGAATTGAGATTATCAGGAACCTCTAACCAAACGGTGGGGGGTGGAGGTGTTTTCAATTTATATGACTTTACCATCACTAATGGATCGAATACAGTAACCCTTAACAATGATCTTAGTGTAGCCAATAGACTGAACCTAGAAGGTGGACCGTTGGATAATGTAAACCATTTACTAACGGTTGGCTCAAGTGATGATGTTCCGGGTGTCATCGATTATACAACAGGTGCTGGGGTCGTTACAGGTAAACTTAAAAGTTATTTTCCGAATACCACGGGTTCGAAACGCTTTCCTATTGGGACAGTTTCTAAAGCGCGAGACGTGTTTATTAATTTTAATATTAGTCCGCCTGGTGTAGACCAATCCTTGACCATGCAATTTAAATCAGGAACACCGCTCAATCCAAGTGGATCCCCGATAATCGGTCTTCCCATTACCCTCTCAGGTATAGATATTAGTGATTTTAGTACTGCAGGTTATTGGGAAATCATCCCAACAGATAACGATTATACTTCTACGATTTGTACGAAGCCTTATTCTATGACTATGCATATGCAGGGATTAAGTGACATTACCAATGTAAGCACAACAAGAATTTTAAAAAGTGCTGGTTCCAATACAAGTAGCTCAAATCACACAGAATGGACGGGCTTAAATGCCATAGCTTCTTCAGGTAGTATTTCTGATTTTGAAATCACTTCTATCACGACCGGTTTCAGTTATTTTGCTGCAGGTAAGGGGAATACCCCGCTACCCGTAGAGTTGATTTCATTTTCTGGATCATGTGAAGGAAACGAAGTTTTTATCAATTGGCAGACCGCATCAGAGTTTAACAGCGATTATTTTACTCTCTCTCGTTCTAATGACGGCATACAATGGTTTGACATTACGCAAATAGAAGCTGCAGGGTTTAGTAATGAAATATCTAATTATCAATTTATTGATTTTAGTCATAATGCAAATAGCTATTACCGTTTAACACAAGTTGATATAGACGGACAAACCGAGGTGTTTGAGGATAAAATCATTCAAACGAGCTGTGATGCGTTTACTGAAGAGCTACTGTATACCTATCCTAATCCAAGTTTTGATGGGGTATTTAACTTGGTATACTATACAGAAAGAGAGGAGAATATAGGTATTCAAATCATGAATACTCAAGGGAAGCAAATAGCAAAAGCCAGTGTTACTTCCGTCCAAGGTACGAATACCTGGTATCTAAAAGAGGAATTGGCAAGTGGCGTCTACTATATCGTACTTTCAGGAGAAGGCGGTGCAAACATTATGGTGAAGCACGTAGTGCGCTAGAGCTCGAATATTCTGGAATACGCAGGCCAAATTCAAATTGCATTTTTCCTTACCTTTATTAAAATTTTCGTTATGATGGAACCTTTTAATTTACAGCAATGGATCAATGAAAATCGTGGGATATTAAAACCTCCTGTGGGGAATAAGAACCTATATGTCGAAGCGGGAGATTTTATTGTCATGGTTGTTGGTGGTCCTAATGCAAGAAAGGATTATCACTTTAATGAAAGTGAAGAGCTTTTTTATCAGCTAGAGGGAGATATCACAGTAAAAATTCAAGAAAATGGTAAGGGAAGGGACATCCACATTAAGGAGGGGGATATGTTTCTTTTGCCAGGTAATGTTCCTCATTCACCGATTCGAGGTGAAAACACAGTTGGCCTTGTTATTGAGAAGGTAAGAAAGGGAACGGATCTGGTTGATGGTTTAATGTGGTTTTGTGATGATTGTAATCACCTGCTACACGAATACAAATTCCCGCTTACCAATATTGAAAAGGACTTCATTCCAAGATTTAAGGAGTTCTACGCTTCCGCTGAAAAACGTACTTGTAAAAAATGTGCAAAGGTCATGGACATTGACCCGAGATTTGTCTAGTCAGCAATATAAGTCCAATCAAAAACCGCATTATTAAAATCTGTTTGACGGATTTTTAAGGTTTTGTTTTTCAATAATATTATTTCGTAAGTCACACCTAAAAGGCTTTCATTGTCCATAAATGTCACTTCAGCTTGGCTGTTTTCAAAAGACCAAGTTCCGTAGTAGGATGTTGATTGCAGTTGTCCGAGAGCCGTAATAATATTTGTACTTGAAAATGTACCATCCTTTTCAATTGAAAGATTTTGCTCTTGTGCATTGGCATCAAACAAATCAGTTCCATCTTTAGTATAACTTTGTAAAGTCCAATCATTTGCTATTCTAGCCTTTCTCGTTAAAAGAGAGAATGCGGGACCTTCACTATATTTATTACAAGCGCTAAATAGGAAAAGAACCAAAAGGGAAAAAAGGAAGCGGTATTTCATGTTCAAGTTTTTTCAAATGTACTATAAAATTCAATGTAATACAAGATGATTCTACACGCTATTGACCAGTTTTCATTTTGTGTTTTAACTTTTTTTTGGAGTCAAATGAGGTATATTTCTTAATTTTACAAAAAAAAACCATGAAACATCTTCTACTTGTAATTCTTATAATTGTTAGCTCTTGTCAAAACAACGCGACACAGAACGCATCAGAAAATAAAGGAGAAACAGCAACAGTCGAGCGCAAATCAGAGACGAATTACCAATGTGTAGCAAAGGTTAAAGGTATGGTCTGTAAAATGGGTTGTGGCGGTGCAATCCGTAAAGGGTTGACGGCTTTAGATGGAGTGAATCGCGTGACCATTGATTATGATGAAGAACGCGATGAGCAATTTGTAACGGTTCAATTCGATGCTGATATTCAAGATGAGGAAACTATTTATGCAGAGCTTGAAACCGTCAATAAAGGACAGTTTACGGTTGGTGCTACCAAATCGGAAGCAATCAAAAATCCATCTTAGAGTTCTCCATTGATTCTAGCCTCTAAAGAATTTGGTTCAGGAAAGCCACTCGTTATCCTACATGGTTTATTTGGGTTTTCAGACAATTGGAAAACTCAAGCAAAAGTACTTTCAGGTTATTTTAGGGTAGTTCTTGTTGATTTACGAAATCACGGGCGATCAGCGTGGGATGATATACATGACTACACCTCTATGGCGCAAGATGTTTTAGAAACGATGGATTATCTTGAAATTAAAGAGGCACATATTATTGGGCATTCTATGGGAGGTAAGGTCGCGATGCATCTGACGCAAATGTATCCAAAACATGTTTCCAAGTGTGTCATCGTTGATATGGGTATTAAATCCTATCCTATGCATCATCAAGAGTTGATTGCTGCAATGAAAAGTGTACCGCTGGAAGATTTTAAAGCACGAAGTCAAGTAAATACCTATTTATTAGATCTCATTCCTGAGGAGGGTGTGCGTCAATTTTTATTGAAAAATTTATATTGGATTGAAAAAGGAAAATTAGCTTGGCGTATGAATCTTTCAATTCTTGAACAAGCCATGGGTAAAATATTGGAAGCGCTACCTGAGCAAGAGGTTCTCAATTCCTCATTGTTTGTTCGTGGTGGAAACTCCAATTACATTTTAGATGCCGATATGACGGGTATTGAAGAGCGCTTCTTAGATGTAGAATTTGTTACTATCGATGGTTCTGGTCATTGGGTTCATGCTGAAGCAATGGATGAATTTCTAGAGCAAACACTTTCCTTTCTTTTGCGCTAAAAGTTAAGACAAAAAAAAACCGCTCCTTTCGGAACGGTTTCTCTGATTGTAATTATTTATTTTCTAACAATAACTTTCGTCATTTGAACATTAGTTCCGTTGCTTACTTTAATCATGTAAACTCCGTTAGATAATCCTTCTGTTGAGAATGAAGCTTGCGTTCCATTAACTACAGTAGACATTACTTCTTTACCTGACAGGCTCATAACACTAACAACAGCATTAGTAGCATCGTTAAACTTGATATTTACGATGTCATTTGCTGGATTAGGATATACTTCAAATGTATTATTTGATGTTTCTTCTATACTTGCCATGTTTGGATTAAAGTTCATTCTAACCATTGGTGTAGAAGTTACATAACCCCATGAGGCATCCGTACCATCATAGAAATATGAAGTATTTGCTGCAGCTGTTCCTGATGTAGCAATTACCATATCATTGGCAACACCACCGTCTCCGTAGGATGCCGCAACCACTAAATAAGATGCACCAGCCATAAGTGTAGTCGGTGATTGTAGTGGGAATGATTTAACGTTTTCAATATCTCCAGCATCTAAAGCATAGATATCAGACTCAGTAATAAATACAAAATCACCTGATGCATCATCAATACTGTATAATTTAACACGAATTTCAGATCCTTCAACTGAAGAGGCACTCATTACGGCATCAACACCATAAATAGTAGTTTCAGCATAAATATCAAAGATGTTACCACATTCGTACTCATTACCCGAGTTGAAATAACCGCCAGTTACTGTACCTGCATCTCTTGCATAAATGAATTCATTTACCTCAACAGTGTAACTAGCTGCTACATTATTTTCTAAATCCTCTTCAACTTCTTCAACTGCTGTAATTGTGCTAAATTCAATAGTGTGCGTTGCTGCAGTTGCAGGAGGCGTTAATTCAGTTGTACAAGTTAATGTATCCTGAACACCTTGAGCCAATAACAAAGCGTCTGAAGTAGCTTCATAAACACCTGTGTAAGTTGCTAAAAATGTTGCATTAACGTCTGCTACACCAACATTACTTACAATACCAGCAAATGTGATAGGTGCAACTTGTGATGTTGGGATTTGGTAATAAGGAAGTGGAACACCCCAGTAACCTGTAGAACCAATGATCACATCAACTAATTCAGCATCGAAATCATCGATTTCGTTGATTTTAACATCATCAACAGCCCAATACCATCCCCAATAATCGTTGTCATTGTAATAGAATTGGATTAATACTTCAGCTTGACCACCGGCAGTAGCAGAAATATCTATGCTCTCGTATACTGGGTTTCCAGCACTTTGTTCTCCAGGATAATTATCAGTTTCTTCACAACCAATACAGTTACCTGTATCGTCAACACCACAAGTTAGTTGGTATTCATCCCAATTAGCACCATTGTCACCAGAAACTCTTACACCTCTTGTATCTTGCCACCATCTGTAATTGTGCTGGAAAGAAAGCTTCACGAATGGAGAAGCCGATAAGTCAATAGCGTTAACTAAGGTTGCATTTGTTACGATCGGTGTTCCTTCGAAATCTCCACCGTTGTTAGCATCAGAATTAACGAATAAGAAACCATCGCCAACAGTTGTTGAGGCCATTGGTGATAGAGCAGCAACTGGAATAGCCGCGGCATCTGTTGTGAATTCCCATCCAGCTGGATTAACACCATCAATACTGATGGTCCATAAAGATTGGTCTGCGAAGCTGTCTTCCCAAAGAAGTGCTCCTTTACTTTCAGTATGAGCGGAAGGCTTAACTGTTGTTGAAAAATTGTCTTGCTTCGTTACGTGTTCTGCAGCTTCAAATGATTTTTGTGCGTTTACAGTTCCGAAAACAGACAGACATAAAATAATACTGTAAATTTTCTTCATTATTATAGATTTAATTTGAATTACAAATATAAGGATTTAATATTGTTTCGAAAAATAAATGAAGGGTTTAGTAGCTTCTAGATTTTAATAACTCAGTAAGGCTCCAAAGTCCTGATTTATCACTCTTTAGCTCCACTTTATCGAGATGCACCTCAGCTTTGTTGTAAAACAAATTCATAAGTTCTCGGCACTTTTCTTCAACATTTAAAATTTTAAAAAGGCTTAATACACCTTCTATTTTCTTAACATTATTCGTCTCTTTAAGAAGAGTTTCAAGTGTGTTTAATTGCTCTTCATTTGCTTCCCTTTTGGCGATCACCATTAGTAGGGTATTTTTATTTGTGATGATGTCTCCGCCAACCTGTTTTCCAACCAGCTCAGGATTTCCGTAGAGGTCAAGGAGATCATCCTGAATTTGAAAACCAACCCCCATATTAAGCCCATAGCCATAAAGGGCGTTCTGCGCGTTGGTATCTGCACCGCCCACAATTGCTCCAAATTGTAAAGCACAACCCAAAAGAACGGATGTTTTAAGTGAAATCATTTCAATGTATTCTTCTTGCCCGACCGTCGAGCGTTTTTCGAAATCCATATCTAATTGTTGACCCTCACAGACTTCAATCGCCGTTTTATTGAATACGTCAATTAGTTTTTTCGCTGTCGCTGCAGGGTAACTATTCAAATATTGATAGGCTTTAACCAGCATTACATCTCCTGATAATATGGCGATATTGGTATTCCATTTTTTGTGGACCGTTTGTTGTCCTCTGCGTACGGGGGCTTCATCCATGATATCATCATGCACAAGAGAGAAGTTGTGAAAAATTTCAACGGCTAATGCGGCGTTTAAGGCATCGGTTTCTGAGTCGGTACCGATAAATTTTTCTGCGGCTAATAACGTAAGTATTGGACGAACTCTTTTTCCTCCCAGCGTAAAGAAATAACGCAATGGGTCATATAAGTTTGAAGGTTTACTCGGTAGGTTTATTCCCTCTAATCCTTCGTTGATTCGAACGGTGTATGCTTGAAGAAAATCCATCACTCTTCTAATAATTCGAGTAGGTAAGTGCCATAGCCACTTTTTTCCAATGGTTTGGCTAAAGTGCGCAACTCTTCTTTTGTAATAAAGCCTTTTTCGTAGGCGATTTCCTCTATACAACCTATTTTAAGTCCCTGGCGTTCCTCAACTACCTGAACAAATTGAGAGGCTTGCATTAAGGATGTGAAAGTTCCGGTATCGAGCCATGCCGTTCCTCGGTCTAGCAAAGCCACTTTTAAATCCCCCCTTCGAAGGTATTCAGCATTTATGTCACTGATTTCATATTCCCCTCTTGCTGAAGGTTGAATAGACTTTGCAATTTCGATGACAGAATTGTCATAAAAATAAAGTCCAGGGACTGCGTAATTTGATTTTGGATGACGCGGCTTTTCTTCAATGGACAATGCATTCATATTGTCATCAAAATCCACAACACCATACCGTTCAGGATCTTTCACATGATAAGCAAAAATGACACCACCATCCGGATCATTATGCTCTTCCAATAAATAATTGAGTCCACTACCATGAAAAATATTGTCACCTAAAATTAAGGACACTTTATCCTTTCCAATAAATTCTTCTCCAATTATAAAAGCTTGAGCGAGTCCATTTGGATTTTCTTGAACAGCATATTCAAATGAACATCCATAACGTTTACCATCACCCAATAACTTTTCAAAATTTGGCAGGTCGTGTGGGGTTGAAATAATCAAAATCTCATTTATACCAGCGCTCATTAGAATTGAGAGTGGATAATAAATCATAGGCTTATCAAAAATAGGCATCAACTGTTTACTTACTGCTAAGGTCAATGGATGTAGCCTTGTGCCCGATCCTCCTGCTAGAATTATTCCTTTCATTCTTTTCTGGGTTTGTCAGATAGTTTATTCTCGTCGTCTATTTCATTTTCTACTGCGAGTGCATTCCATTCCACTTCGTCTTCTTCGTCATAGGCCTCAAAGTAGGGCTCCTTAAACGATTTCGTGGTAATTAAACGGTCTAAAGAGAGCAGCAGTGAAGGCAGCACCATTAGGTTTGTAAGCATGGCAACCAATAATGTTATAGAAACAAGCATTCCTAAAGCCTGGGTTCCTCCGAATTGTGAAAACATAAAAACTGAAAATCCTGAAAATAAAACAATAGAGGTGTAAAACATCCCTAATCCGGCTTCTCGGGTAGCATTATTGACACAGGTCTTTAAATCCCACTCGTTATTTTTTAATTCTTGTCTGTATTTTGCTAAATAGTGAATAGTATCGTCTACGGAAATACCAAAAGCAATACTAAATACCAATAGGGTAGAAGGTTTTAAAGGGATACCAAACCATCCCATAATTCCACCCGTAAATAAAAGTGGTATAATGTTCGGGACCATGGAAATCACGACCATTCTCCACGACCTAAACAAAATTGCCATTAAAATCCCAATACAAATGATGGCGAAAATTAAACTTGTAATAAGGTTTTTTACAAGATATTTGGTTCCTTCTGATGCGACAACAGAGGTACCTGTGAAGGTAACGTCGAAATATTCGTTTTGAATGGAATTATACAAGACTTGATGGAATCCAACCGAATCCATATGATTGTAAAGATTTTCCTTGTTTTCATAAAATTTATTTCGAAGCGCAATATCCTTTTTAGCGAGTCCTTCAATGAGATTTCGTTTAATTCCAGGTTCGAGTATGAAAATAGAATCCGCATAATCAATACCTGATGAATCCATTTCGTCCTTAGGCCTGCTTATGTTTGCGTAGTATTTTTCTAAGGCGGCCTTGTTTGGGTTCAGGGTTCTATTCACCATATTCCTCAAGGATTCAACTTTCTGTGACACTTCGTAAGAGCCAAGATCTTTCATTTGACACCGAATACGAATATGCTGTGAATTCGTATCTAAAACTTCTTTTATTGAAAACCCACCGTTGTATATATCTCCTTGAAACAATTTTTTAAAATATTCTTTTTGTCTTCTCGCACCGGTTTTAGCCATACCTACTTGCTTGATACGAAGTTTGTATTTGGAAGTATCATTTGAATAATAGGCCATGTTTAAAGCCTTGATAAAATCGACGATAGAGATACTCTTTGAGAAAAGTGAATCTGTTCTAAGTGTATCTTGAATTGCATCAATACGCGCCAATTTTTCAAGCGTGTTATTGACTTTTCGCGTATTCATGTCTTTAAAATTGAAAAGATCTTTGTCGTTGTAATGAATCATCATTTCAAAGGGTATAGAACCTCCAAAATGTTTTTCAAGGAAACGAACGTCTTGACTAATTGGATCATCTTTTGGAAGGTCACCAGTTAAATTACCAGTGGCTTCCATTTTGTAAAGACCAATAAAACTGACTACTATCAATACTATCGTGGAGATGTAAATAAGGGGACGTCTGTTAGCTGTATTGTATACTATGAAATCTAGTAATCCTGTAGCCACTTTTCGGTCAAGATGTTTTAGGTGTCTTGATTTAGGACGTTTTGAGAACGAGGCAAATATAGGAAGTACACAAATAGAAATAATGAATACGAGCATAATATTGATCGATGCCGCAATTCCAAATTCCATGAGTTTTATGGAGTTTGTAAATGCAAAAGTCATGAATCCAATTGCTGTCGTGAAATTTGTTAAAAGTGTTGCCGTACCAATTTTTTGAATGACTCTTGACAGTGCTTTGACTTTGTTGCCGTGTTCTTTTACCTCTTGGTGGAACTTTGTCATGAGGAATACACAATTCGGTATTCCAATCACAATCATCAGTGGGGGAATCAAAGCCATAAGAATGGTTAGGTCAAATCCCATTACACCAATGCTGCCAAGGGCCCACACAACTGCGATAGCAACAACCGTTAGGCAAATTCCAACGACACGAAAAGACCGAAAGAATAGATAAAGAAGGATTCCTGTAACCAACATAGAGGCAACAATGAACAAGAACATTTCATTTTGAATCCGCGTCGCAATAACCACTCTAAGATGGGGAAGTCCTGCGAAATGAATTTTACCAAAAGCGCTTTCATAACCACGGGCTAAATCTTCAATTTGAAGTACAATTTTTGATTTTTTTTGATCGGCTAAAGTAGATTCAGAAATGCCAATCATCATAATAGAGACATTTCCGCTGTCGCTGTATAAGAGACCTTTGTAAAACGGATTGTTTCTTACCTCATCTTTGATGACGTGTATGCTTTTTTTCTTGAAAAGCGTATCATCCTCTTCAAAAACGCGTTCAAATACGAATTCCTTTTTCTCTTTATCGTTTTTTAAGGTAATTAATGTTGCTTCCGAAGTGACGGATTCAACCCCTTCGAATTTTAAGATAGAATCTCCGAGCTGTTTCCATTTTTTGAATCGGCTTTCAGTGTAAAGGGAATCTGTTTTGATCGCGACCACAAGGACATTTCCATCCTCTCCAAATAATTCTTTGAACTTATCATAATTCGTCGTAGTTGGAGAGTCTTTGGGTAAGACAATGCCGTATTTATTGTCTAATTTTAGATTCGTAAGTGCCGAATACCCGAAAAAAACGGTTATTAAGGTTATTGCACCTATTAATAGGAAGCGATTACGAAGAATAAAATTTGCAATTCCTTGCCACATACTTATCAGTTCTCGAAGGAGTGTAAAATTAAAGATTTACTTTGACATAGCACTACTTCAGGTAGGTGCTTAGAGCCATCTAAATAAGTCGTCAAACATTCCTTTACCCCACGGAGTGTTTCCATAGTCTTTTTCAATCTTGGCCTTCAGGGTCTCAAGTGTGAATACTTTATCTTTTCCTAGGTCAGGTGTCAGATCTTCTTTAGTAGGTTTGATGAATTCAATACTTTTTGCAAAATATACAATGCCCCCGTCCTCTGTAGCAAGTCCTAAAATTACACCGGGAAGCCCACAATAACCTTCGGGTCCGATGGAGGGTGTCATTTCAGCTGCGTACCACGCATAAATCCGCGTACTGTCATTTTTTTCATACAAGGCCTTTCGACACTTGTAACCGCTTATATTTCTTGTGCTATTCGTTATTTTCCATTTTCGAGATGGCAAAGAATCTTTAATGTTAACATTTTGTCCAAAAAGTGCCAGAATCGTATATTGACTTTGTTCCTGTAAATATTGATAATAGTAATTTTTCGTTGTGAGCCAACCCATTCTTCCTTCCTCAACCTGTTGTATTGGTAAAAAAGCTGAAGCAGTATCATTAAACAAGAGTTCGAATTTATCAACTTTAATTTTATTCTCCTCGGTCACGAATCGCATCATTCGCTGTTTGTCTTTATATTTTTTTAAAAGATTAGTTTTTCTTTCAAATGTGATTTTTCCATATTCATGGTATTGGCCATGAACGGAAAAACAAACAAATATAAATATGAAGGCACTTAGCCTCGAAACATTAGCCCCACATTTTAAAATCATCTTCTTTGGTTTTATTGTTATTGAATTTATAGGTAATCCTCATTAAAAAATATCTTGAGATAACTTGTGTAAAATTATCGGTAATCACATTCCCATTTACTTGTCTTAATAGGTTAATGTTTTGATTGAGTATATCATTGCCATTAATTGAGAGCATTAAATTTTGTGTTTTAAGGAAGCTTTTACTTAATTCCGCATTGACAATTAGGATTTCATTGTTAAATCCATCGGCCCGTCCTGAATTAATGGTGAAATTCGCATCAGCTTTCAGTGTAAAACCCATTTTCATTCTCCATTCAACTCGTGCTTTATAACGCTGCGTGCTGTATGGTTGATTAGCAAAAACCGATAATGAGGTTTTAGGGTTCACATAGGAGTAATCATTTCCAATACTGAATTCAAGAGAGTCTAAATTGAACTCGATATCTAGCCCTCCCGAAACAGCTGTGTTTTCTGTTATGTTCTCGAGACCTGAAATGAAATTTGTGTTCTTATTATAACTCGCATTCACATTAGGTTCGAATTCAATTTTTCTACCAAGAATTGGAAAACCAGCACCGGCAAAAAGATTCGCGAAAATATTTCCATCTACATTAGTAGTTTGAGAAACGGTTCGACCGTAATCATCATAATTCGTAGCGTTTGCAAATGCATTGTCAATATACGTGGCATTCAAACCAGTCCAAATGTATCGGCCAGAGAGCGCTTGCCAGGAGTTAAAGTTAACGCGTAACGAGTGCATATAGTTGGGTTCAAGATCAGGATTTCCAATTTGAATCGCATTTGGGTTAGAATTGTCTTGAACAGGTTGTAGGTCATTTATGGACGGTTGCTGTGACTGCGTGTTGTATCTAAAATTAAAACGTTTTGCACGCGTTGGCTTAAACTGATATCTGAATTGAGGCAAGAAGTTACTTATGTTTTGATTTATCGTATTTCCGGTAACAATATTATTGTTGTCAATTGCAATGTTTCTATAGCCTATACCTGCTTGAACAAGGTGTTTATATATTTCATAACTCAATACAGCCGTTCCTCTATGTTGAAGGCGAATGTTATCAAAATTATTAGACAGCGCGTCAACTTGAAGGTTACTTACTCTATCTGTAGTAAGTATTTCTTGATCTGATTGATTGTTTTGGAATAGGTATTCCAATTGCAATCGAAATTTCTCAGACAAGGGCTCAGTGTAGGTCAGTTTACTGGATTGATTGATATAACTATTGAGGTTAATCTTATCCTGTTCAATTTTACTTAAGGAGTCTGGAAGATAAAACTCAGAGGTATTGTCAAGTGTGCTTTCAGTTTCGTTATCCTGAGTTCTTAGAACGTATTCAGCTTTTAATTCCCTTTTTGGTTTCTTGAATTTCCGAATGATTCTGAATTCTGATGTGCTTGACATTCCTTTTGAATCATCTCTATTACCTATGGAAGTTCGCAATGAAGTTATATCGTTATTCGTAAGAAACGTGTTTGTTGTTAAACCACTAGATTTTGCTTGATCAAACCTGATGCTAGGCTTAATCTCGAGCGTCGTTAATGAATCTAAATTCGTTTTGTAAGCTAAGTTAATGCGATGTGATTTACTTGTATCATTTTGATTCACTTCGTCCAAAGTGCTATAACTTGAATCTTGGAGAAAGTAGTTGGATTCACTTTCGGAAACTGCATTTAATTGCTCTTCGTAATAAGAGTAGTTAAAGTTTAATTTTCCGGTTTTTCCTATTTTATCGGAGTAATAGATACCTGACTTCAAGGTTCTAGGGATACCGCTCGTATTTTGTGGTGTAGATTGGTCCCACCATTTGCCGCTTCTTTCGTTATCTAGTCCAAATTTAGATGCGTCCCCAAAACCTATATTCGATTTCGGCGTATTCGAGGTCAATGTGAAGACTGAGATTTTACGTTTTTTATTGAAGTTATTATAAAGGAATTCACCTTCGTAAAATGGATTGTCTTCAAACAATGAGAAGTCCGAGGCGCCTGTTACTTTTCCAAAATATCCTTTTTTCGCATCATCTTTTAATCTTAGATCAAGCACCTGCATTTTATCGTCGTCACCTATTGAAGCTCCCTCTCTTTCTTTCTCATAGACCTCAACAGTTTCTATTCCTTTTGCACCTAAGTTCTTTGTTGCAATAGTTGGGTCCGAGCCAAAAAACTCATCACCATCGACCAATACCTGCTCAATATCTTGGCCTTGAGAGGTTATGGCTCCGTTTTCATCTACTTTAATACCTGGTAGCTTTTTTAAAAGATCTTCCACTACAGCATTCTCTGCTACTTTAAATGAGTCAGCCACGTAAACAAGTGTGTCACCTCTGAAAAATATTGGGTTTTTGTTTGCGAAAATAACAACCTCTTCTAAATCTTGAGATTTGGGATTTAATTTTATTGAAGGAATATCAATTTCAGCATTTCCATTGTGTCCGAAAATATAATATGATTTTTCATCGAGTCCAGGGTGCTCAATCATTAAATTGAATGTGTCAGGTGCAAATCCAGAAAGTTCAAAGGTGCCGTCTGAGGCAGTTCTAGTATATTTTAATAAAAGCGAATCTTTTAAACGGACGGCAATTACTGATACGTTTTCAAGTGGTACAGATCCAGTCGTATCGAAGACTTTTCCTGTTACTTTCATCGATTGAGCAAAAGAAAGTTGCACACAGCAAATAAATAGCAACACTAAGCTAATGTTTTTCATTCTATGAGTTTAATTTTGAGACTTTTTCAGCCTTTGGTTTAGTAGTTTATATTTTAAATACGTGTCCTTTTTTTACATTACACATACCCATAAGTATTAAGACGTATGAATTGCTGTAAAGTTTAATCTTCTTTATGATATTTATTTTTGCAGCAGTTCGGCATTTATTAAGGTTTGAAATGAAAAGCCATCAGTTTGAGTGGTATGCATAAACTCAATTTTAAGTTCTCTGCCTTTGTATTTCTCCTCATTTTCAATAAGATCATCAATGAAATCAATCTGCTCATTTATCGCGAGAGTTGATGTAAATGAGCGATCTAGTGCACCCACGACTATAAATAATTTTTCTTGCTCCTCTGCAAATGCGGTACCTAAAAAGTTCGTTTGAAATGGCCCCTGTTGTTTCAGTATCTGCAAGGCTATATTGTCATTATCTGTTACTGGTTCTATTTTTGAATATCGCAATAGCTCAATTGTATCAGGGTCAATTCCATTTCTTATACCTGAGTAGATTACATTTCCAGTATCAGTGTAAAACGAAATAGTTTCAGAGTAATAATTATGATCCGCTTCAAATTGTGTTCTTGATTTAAACGAAATGAATTTCATGCCACCTTTATAATAGAAAAGCTCTTCATCGATTGAGTTCTCATATTCTGTGTGAAGTTTGATAACATGAACAGTACCTAGTGAATCTAACTTTGCAGAGGAACTAATTCTGACCCCTTGATCACTTGTAAACTCTAGGCTAAGCAGATTTACAAAATTTTCTAAACGGTCAACTGAGTCTTTATAATCGAATAAGGCTTCTCCCTCTGGATAATCGCTCCTAAATAAATTTTCATCCACTTTAGGTAGTTCATTCTCTTCACTGTTACAGGAAGAGATTACGAGTAGAAGTAATATAAAGAGTGATGTAAGTTTCATGTGCCGTTTAACGTTCTGTAGCCTTAAAAGTTACTTTTAATTTGCCAATTGAATACGCCATATAACCAAACCTTAAATTTATAAGAAAGTAGATATACAGCAGGAAGAATGATTAGTGTCAAAAATGTAGCAAATGTTAATCCATAAATTATAGTCCATGCCATTGGCGCAAAAAACATATTATTGTCGCCTCCAAGGAATATATTCGGTTCATATGAACTGAACAGACCAACAAAATCGATATTGAAACCTATAGCGAGCGGTATGAGACCTAGTATTGTTGTTATGGCCGTAAGTAAAACGGGACGAAGTCTAGTTTTACCACCTTGAATAGTACATTCAAGTAAATCTTCATTACTAAGAAGCTCGTTATCACCGAGTTTATTTTCAATGCGTTTTCTTTTCCGTAATGAATTGGTGTAATCTATCAAAACAATGGCATTATTGACAACCACGCCTGCAAGTGAAATAATCCCAATCATAGTCATAATCACAACAAAGTTTTGGCCTGAGATGACAAGTCCTAGAAATACCCCAATTAGAGAAAGTAAAACTGTAAGTAGAATGACTGTTGGTGCCGAGTAAGAATTGAATTGTGATACGATGATTAACAATACCAGGAATAAGGCGACCATTAGCGCTTTACTCAAGAAGGCCATTTCCTTAGCTTGTTCATCTTGTTGACCAGCAAATCTAAATTTGATCCCGTCTTTTAGGTTTCCTTCTTTTTCGAAAGAGGTCATTTCATTTTTCATAACCTTCACAACCTCGTTTGCATTGAAGCCCTCCGTCACATTTGAAGTAATTGTAACCAAAGGGATTTGGTCTTTTCGAACAACTGCAGAGTAACTTGTACTTTCTGTAGGGTTCTCAATCACTGAGCGCACAGGGATATTCATAAGTTTCCCCTGATTATTTCTGAAGATAAGTCTTTGGTCTAGAAGCGCGTTTAAATCATTTCTGTTGTCACTGTTAAACCTGACTACGATATCATGAGATTCTTCATCTAGGGTATAGGTAGAAACATCTTGACCGAGTAAAGATTTTCTTATTGCCATTCCTACCTTATAGGTTGAAGCATTTAGTTTTCTGATTTGGTCTCTATCCACAGTGATCGGGATTTCAGGTCTATTAGCGTCAACATTAAGTTTTAGTTTTTCAACACCCTCAATTCCTTTTCTATCGAGGTGACTTTTAATTTCTTCAGCTGCTGCGATAAGCTCTTTGTATTCACCTCTTCCTGTGACTTCTATATTAATTGGAGCGCCTTGTGGTGGTCCAGATTCATTTTTTGCGGCCGTAATCTCTATGTCCGCATTATATGTGCCTTTTAATCCCGCTTGTATTTTTTTCAAAATGTCAGAGGTTTTTGTGCGCTGTCTAAATTGAAACTCACAAAAATTCACGGTGATTCTCGCCTTGTGCGGCGTATTACCCATTGAAACCCCTTGGGCAGGATCGCTTGTGCCTTCACCCACCTGAGAAATGATCGATTTAATCAAACGTTCATCTTGCGGTATACCCGTTGTATCGTCAGCATCCATGTATTCATTCAGAATCTTATTCAAATCCTCTTCAACCTTCAAAGTGGTTTCATTGGTCACTCCAATGTCCGTTCCGATGGGATGCGAAATAAAAATGTTTACGTATTGCGGTTCATTATTCGGGAAGAACTCGACTTTTGGTGGGAAAATCGCAAATAAGCCAAGAGAGAACACGAGTAACATGATCGTTCCTCCTAGGAAGAGTAATGGGCGTTTTCCTTTAATCGCAAAGCGAAGAAACCTTTCGTAGACTCTTTCTAATCTTGGTAAGAATTTATTCTGAAAAGTTTTAGTTCCAGGTAAGAATATAAAGAGATTTACCAATGAAAGTAGTCCCACGAAGGCAATTAAATTACCGAAGGATACCCACCCGAAAATAATAAAGAAAATACCGATTACAGTAAAAAATGAAGACGTGATTATTATTTTTTTCTTGTTGGGTTGGTTTTGCGTTACTTTCATATAAGTAACTGCTAAAACCGGGTTAATCACCAAGGCTACAAATAGGGAAGAGGCCAATACAATCATTAAGGTCATCGGAAGAAATTTCATGAATTCTCCAATAATACCTGGCCAAAGTGCAAGAGGAACAAAGGCTGCCACGGTAGTTGCTGTAGAGGATATAATGGGCCATGCGACTTCTCCGACTCCTTGCACTACACTGGTATATGATGAATTCCCTTCATCCATATATCTGTATATATTCTCAACGATAACAATTCCGTTATCTACAAGCATTCCTAAGGCAAGTACCAAAGAGAATAAAACCATTACGTTGAGCGTAATACCCATTGCATTAAGAATGAGAAAGGACATTAGCATTGAAAGCGGGATGGCAACCCCAACAAAAAGAGCATTTCTCAACCCCAAGAAGAAAAGTAAAACACCGACTACTAATATTATTCCAAGAATTATAGAGTTTTCGAGGTTTGAAACCATATCTCTTGTAACATTGGATTGATCATTGGTTAATGAAACCTCCACACTTTTCGGAATTACCCCATTGGCTTGGGACTCAGAAATAATTTGATTTATTTTATCTGAAGCTACGAGAAGGTTCTCACCGCCTTGCTTTTTCACATCAAGCATAACAACGGCGACCCCGAATTCTCTTGCAAATGAAGTCGTATCAGCATTTCCGAAATAAACGTCTGCAACGTCCTCTAAGTATACGGGTAGGAACTCGTCTTGTTTTATAACCGTTCTTTTGAGCTCTTCAGCACTTTCGTATTCTCCTTCAATACGCACTGTTTTTCTTATACCATCCATCAAGATTTCACCTCCTGGAATGGTTTGGTTTTCAGCACTTACAGCATTTTGAATGTCATCTATTGTAACTTTAACTGCCTGTGCTTTAATGGGGTCTACTTCGATCCGCATTTCTTGCAACGGTAAACCCCGTATGTCTACCTCGCTGATTTCAGGTAGCTCTTCTAACTGTTTTTCTAGATCTTCAGATACTTCCTTTAAAACTGATGCGTTCTCGGAACGTAAATTAATATTAAGAATAGGCATTTTAGAAGGGTCTAACTCAAAAATATTGGGTTCAGCAGGGAGTTGCGGGAAGTCACTTTTGGTTCGCGCCTGGTCTACAGCATCTTTTACCTTTTGCAGCGCCTCATCCACCGGCATTTTAAAGTCAAACTTCACACGAATAGTTGTATATCCGTGAACAGAATTAGAATTTATTTCGTCCACTAATTTTATACCACCAACTTCTTTTTCTATTGACTGAGAGATTTTCTCTGACATGTATTTAGGAGATGATCCTGGCTTGGCAATACCAATGTAGATTTCAGGGATTTTTAATTCTGGGAAGTTTTCTTTAGGCATTGATTGATAGGCCAACATACCGCCTATAACGATGACAATAGCTATTAAGAATACCGTTTTGGTATTATTAACGGATAATGTTGTTAAGCCGAATCCTTTAAAATTACTCATGTTTATGCTTTACTTGATTCTAACTAAATCTTTCTTGGTAATACCTCTTGCACCACCTTCTATAATTAATGCACCTTCCTTGATGTCTTCATTTTGTTCAATAAGTGCTTTTCCATCAAAAGCTTTTAACTTATTTATAAATACTTGCTTTACGCTGTAACTATCTTTTTTGGAAGGCTTAAGAACCCATATATAATCTTTGCTTTTGGCATTTTTCAAAATACTCTTGGATGGAATCACCAATCCAGAATCAACCTGGAAGTCGATAATATCAAGTTCTACTAGCATGTTAGGCATCAGTCCTGCGTTATTGTTCACATTGGCTCTAATGGAAAAGGTTCTGTTTGTTGGTTCAATGTAACTTCCAACACTTGAGATTATAGTTGAAATTGGATTGAGTTTATAATTTGGAAAGTTGACCGTCAAACTTGTTCCTTTTTTAATACTTTTAAAATGCTTCTCAGAAACGGAAGCAACTACTTCTGTCTTGGCCATGTTTACCAGTCTCATTAAGGGCATTTGAGGACCCGCAAGTTGCCCTTTTTTAGCATAAACCTGATCGATTGTTCCATCAAAAGGTGCTCTAACGACCATTTTTGAGCGCTGAATTTCAAGTGTATTCAATTTCGCCTCTAATGAATTTACTTGATTATTTGCACTTCTTTGGTCGAATTCAGAACCTAAATTTTGTTCAAATAATTTATTTTGTTGCTCCAGCATATATTCTGCAAACTCCAATTGTGATTCGAGTTCTTGGATATTTGCACTTAAAATTGCAGCATCCATGCGTAGTAATACACTTCCTTCTTTTACCATGTTACCTGCGGAAACAGCAACATCTTGAATCATTCCAGACATCTCTGTATTGATTAAAATATCTTGTGTGGTTTCGATATTACCTTGTATTGAAATCTTATGGCTAAAACTTGTGTTTTCAATTTTTGCGGTCTGTACCAAAGGCAATGCTGAGGTTTGCTTTTTGGCAGTATCTTTTTTAGTTACGGTTGCTTCTTCTTCGGCACAGCTAAAAAGTGTGAAAATGAGTGTTCCAAAAAGGATTGTTTTTTTCATCAGGATGTTATTTTAATTTATTGTAAAGTTTGTCAAGCTCAAGTTTGCTTCTGTAGACCTCAATTAGGCTTGCGGTATATTGCGCTTGAGCAATCATTGTTTGATTGAGTTTTTGAGTTACTAGAAGATTGTTTCCGCTACCCAATTTTTCTTTATTAATGGCGTTTCTGTAAATTCTTTCAGCCAATGCGCTATTTTCTTTCTGAAGTGCTCTTTTCTTTAGTGCAGAAGCAATAGTATTTTTAAGTTGCACCTCCTGTAGTTTAAGCCCTTGTTTCGTCATTGTATAACTGTACTCATCTTGAAGTAATTGAATTTCAGATTGCTTTACTACAGATCGGCCTTTGCCACTTGAGAACACTGGAATGCGCATCTGTAGACCCCAATTTGTTTGCGAATACCATGGTTTGTCTTGAAAAAAGTCAAAGTTAGTTCGATATGCGTTGTAGCTTTGCTGAAAATAAGCTGAAAGTGAAGGTAAAAAACCGGCTTTCTTGTTTCTGACATTGCATTGTGCAAGTTCAATTTGAGTCTGAAGTAAAGGTAAAATCGAATTCTCGTCTATTGAGCCTAGGGCGATTTGAGAAGCTTTGGCATCGAGTTCGGAAAGTGAATTACCTAAGGTGAGTGTCGAATCTTGAGAATATCCCATTGCATATTTTAGTATTGCAATGGTGTTAACATACTGTAATTCTGCATTTTCAAAGGCGTTTTTAGCGCTTAAAACAGCGTAAGTCATTTGGTCCAGATCTTCATTGGTAAGCAGACCTGCATCTAAATACCTTTGCTGTGTATTTTTGAGCGATTCAGTAAGCCTAAAAATAGAATCTGAAAAGATGAGATTTTCCTTCGCAACAGCGGCAATATGATAGGCCTCGATTACTGAAAAAAGAACATCCTCGTTGGTTCTGTATTTTTGGATGTTTTGTACTTCAATAAGTAACTTGGATGCCTGAATGCCTATAAAGTAGGAACCATTAAATAAAAGTTGATTGACTTCAAGATTGGCACTTGAATTAAATTCTGTTCCCGCTCGAAACGCAATAATTTCATCTTCTGGAGCTGAAGGGTCGAAAAAAGAAATGGGTAAGACCTGAACAGGAAGGTTTAGAAATTGATTAAATGTTCCATTTATGTTCGCTTCAGGCATACCTGCCGCCAGATATTCCTTTTTCTTTTGAAGAGCTATATCGTATTCTAAACTGGCATTGATGACTTTAATATTGTTTTTTAAAGCATATTCTTTAGCTTCTAGTAATGAAAATGAACGTCCAATCTGAGCATATGCTGTTGTTAGCACTGAAAGAAGAAGAAGCGTGAATAAAAGTTTCATTTGTTCGTATTTAATAATTGTGTTTTGAAATAATTTAGTCCTTTGTCATTCGTGATTGCTCGAATGTGGATTCTGAAAGTTTCTAAAAAGACAGATTCAAATTTAAATTCAGGCCACGGAAAGATTGTGCCGTTTATAATCGCATCAATATTTACAACATGCAGTTTTGCATAAATTTCCTTGTGGATTTCAGAGCGATAAAAACCTTCGTCAATGCCGCGTTGTAGGTTCGCAACGAATTGATTGTATACAAATCCAAAACGATGCTCTTCAAGTATTTTCCATGCGTCAGGGTGACTCTTCTTTAAATCATGAAATACAGTTGTGTTTATAGAAGACAATGATTCGATAACGAATTCCGAAACATGTAATAACTCGTCAATTGCATTCTTTGATTTCAGCGCAAATGATTTACAAACAGCTTGATCTTGGGCAATTCTAAGTCTTATAATCTCTTTTACGAGCTGGCTTTTATCGGTGAAGTGGTTGTATAATGTTTTTTTTGAAAGGCCTAGATGTCTTGCCATATCGTCCATGGTCACGCTGCGTATGCCTAGCTTCATATATAGCTTTGCAGCGCGCTCTAGAATATCTTTCTGTTTGGAATTCACGTGGCAAAAGTAAGCAACTTTTTTACTTTGGAAACTATAAATATGTTAAAAGTGTAAAAAGTGTAATTTGTAGGGTTTGGTATTTTGATGTATTTCATACTTTTGTAATATGGATAAAGCAATTGGAATTGATTTTGGTTTAAAAAGAACGGGTATTTCTATATCCGATGATCTCGGGATTATTGCTACTCCTTTAAAAACAGTTGATTCTGTTGATTTGATGGATGAGATTCAACAATTGGTTGATAAAAGTCAAATTCTGACAATAATTATTGGTTATCCTTTGAATCTCAATGGAAGAGATACCGATATTACTGCAAACGTCAGACTTTTTAAATCTGCAGTAGAAAAAAGATTCAGTCAATGTAAGGTTGAGTTATATGATGAGAGAATGACTTCGAAAATAGCGCAACAAACCTTGATACAAACTGTTTCAAAGAAAAAACGTAAAGAAAAAGGGCGAATTGATAGGTTGAGTGCCACAATTATTTTACAGGATTATTTAAGTGCGAACAGTTAATCTAAAATTTTAATTTTACACAAAATATAACAATGATTTTACCAATAGTGGCCTACGGAGATCCTATACTCAAGAGGGAATGCGAAGAAATTGATGAGCATTACAGCGACCTAAAGCAGTTAATATCCGATATGTTCGAAACAATGTATAAAGCAAAAGGAGTTGGTCTTGCCGCGCCTCAAATCGGAAAGAATATACGTTTGTTTATTGTTGACGGCAGTCCATTTGCTGAAGATGAAGATGGTGAGGAAGATCCTAGAGCTGAGGGAATCGTGGATTTCAAAAAAGTTTTTATCAATCCTATCATAGAAGAAGAAGAGGGTAAGGAATGGCCATTCCAGGAAGGTTGCTTATCTATTCCCGCAATTAGAGAAAATGTCTCTCGAAAACCAAATATTACAGTTTCTTATTATGATGAAAACTGGAAACTTAAAGAAGAATCTTACTCGGGATATGCGGCACGTATTTTTCAGCATGAATATGATCATATAGAAGGCGTTCTATTTACAGATTACTTAGGTCCCCTCAAAAGAAAGATGCTTCAAAAGAAGCTTAACAATATTACCAATGGCGATATAGATATTGATTACAAAATGAGATTTCCCAAAAAACTGAGAAAATGAGAATCATCCATATTTTAATATTAGTACTTCCATTTTTAATAGGGTGTAATCCTAATCCAGAAGCAATACCGGCAGTAAAGGAGAAATCCAAAGAACAGCTTCAGGATGCAATTCGAACGATGAATGACTCTCTTTTATCCTTGTATAATTTACCCGAAGAGGTTTTACGTACTTATGGTAAGGAGGAAATGATAAAATATCAAACAGAAAGATCTCTTGCTAGAATTGAGTTGATTAATCGCAATCTTCAATATAGCGCGCTTTTTCCAAAAGATTCGTTATCCGCTTTTTGTCTCGCTGACGTGCAACAACTGTATGATGATGCAGGTGCCTATCAGCAGGCTGTTGTATATGGTGACTCCTTAGCTTTAAAATATCCTAACTTTCCTGATTTGTATCTTGTTTTGGAGAAAAATGCAGCAATTTTAGATTTTAGTATGGAAAACAGAGATACTGTTCGCATTCGAAAAGCATACGAACGACTTCTTGATTTACCAAGTCTACCTGAAGCTTATCGGGAAACATATCAAGAGCGCTTATCTCATTTACATTTAGATCTGACAGCTTTACTG